>JAPKMS010000258.1 GCA_026645775.1 Anaerolineae bacterium | reverse complement strand
GAAGTTGCCGACTGAAATCGGCAGATGTGTCGCCTCCTCTCTTGCTCCCCCCTGGAACCTCGCTCCCCCGCCCTTCGTCTAACCACTCAAACCGTGCTATAATCGCCACGGACGCCCGTATGCCTGCCGTCAAGGGCAAGGAGGTTCCGCTATGAGTCCCCGCCATCTCGCGTTCCTGTTGTTCGTCTGCTCCCTGCTGGTCGCGTGCAGCGCGCCGCCGTCCGCGGCGACGCTGACCCCGGAGCCCGGGCCGCCCGCCAGGGTCGTCGTTGCGGCCGCGCCGACTGCCGAGCCGGCATCCGGCCTTGTGTTTGACCTGGCCGCGGGCGCCGAGCAGCCCGCGCCGGTTGAGGCGCTCCCCATCGCCGCGGCACAATCCCTGGAGGCTGCGGCGGTCGGCGCGATCCTGAACCGCCTGCCGACGCAGGAGCCCGTGGCCGGCGATGCGCAGGACTTTGCCTTCCCGGCGCAGTCGCTGCCCGCGCCGCGACCGGGTAAGACGGTCACGGAGACCTTCCCGCCGCCCACGCCCGAGGTCGCGATCCCGTCCGAGACCGGCGCCGGCCCACTGGAGGTGCTGCGCTATGCGCCTGAAGGGGCAGTCGGCCTGGCTGCCAACCTGAACCTGACCTTCAACCAGCCCATGGTGGCGCTGACGGGCCTGGCAGATTTGGCCGCGCAGGATGTGCCGGTCACGCTCTCGCCGCAGCCCGCGGGGCAGTGGCGCTGGGTGGGGACCAAAACCCTGGTCTTCGAGCCCGCGGTAGCAGGGAACGAGCCCTCCCGGGGCTTTGCGGCCGGCCGCTTCCCCCTGGCGACACAGTACACCGTCACCGTGCCCGCAGGCACCCAGTCGGCGGTTGGCGGCGTGCTGGCGAAAGAGGTCAGCTTCACCTTCACCACCCCGCCGCCGCAAGTGCAGAGCTTCCACCCGGCAGGCGGGCCCACTGTCCTCGAACCGCTGCTGTTCGTCGCCTTCGACCAGCGCGTCGACCCGGCCGCCGTGCTGGCGACGGTCAAGCTCACCGCCGGCGGACAGACCAGCGAGGGCAACGGCCAGGTGATCGCGGTTGCCCCGGGGATGGTGGTCGAGGCCGGCAAGGGCGGCGGGGCCGCGTCCAGCCCGGCTGCGACCTCCACGCCGGTCGTCGCACCGCCGGATGATGCGCCGTCCATCCCGCTGCGGCTGGCCACGGCCGACGAGGTGGCCGCGGACCGCCAGGTGAAACAGATGGCGGCCCAGGCGCAGCCCGGCTACTGGCTGGCGTTCCGGCCGATCGAGCCGCTGATGCCCGCCACGCAGTTCATCGTCAGCATCGGCCCCGGCACGCCATCGGCCGAAGGGCCACTGACCACTGCCGCGGCCCAAACCTTCGCCTTCCACACCTACGGCCCGCTGAAAGTCATCCAAAACCGCTGCGGCTGGGACAACAACTGCCCACCCTTCACGCCCTGGTTTGTCAACTTCTCGAACCCGCTGGATACGGCCTCCGTCACGACCGAGACGGTGCACATCACGCCCGATCTGCCGGCCGCCAGTATCAACATCTACGGCGAGATGCTGCAGATCCAGGGCCGGGGCGCGGGCCGCAGCACCTACACGGTCAGGCTGAGCGCCGACATCCGTGACATTTTCGGCCAGACGTTGGGCAGCGACCAAACGCTCACCTTTGCGGTCGGGCCGGCAGAGCCGACCTTCTACGCCGCGGGCAGCAATCTGATCGTGCTGGATCCCGCCGCGAAGCCGACCTACACGGTGTACACCGTCAACTACAGCAAGCTGGCCGTGGCCGCGTACGCGGTGACGCCGGACGACTGGACCGCCTTCAAGACCTATCAGCAGAACTTCTACCGCACCGAGGCGTTGCCCACGCCGCCCGGGAAGCAGGTGCTCTCGACCACCGTGACCATCGAGGCGAGAACCGATGCGCTGACCGAGACGACAATTGATCTGAGCAAGGCGCTGCCTGCGGAGCACGGCCATCTCATCGTGGTGGTGCGCGGCATCTCCGATGCCCTGCCGAGCACGGCCCCGGACCGCGATGCGCGCCAGGCCATGGCCTACGCGTGGCTCCAGGCTACGGACATCGGCCTGGATGCGTTCGTGGACGGCGCGCAGATGACCGCCTGGGCCAATAACCTGGCCGACGGCGCGCCGCTGGCCCGCGTTGACCTGCAGCTTTGGCCCGGCGACCGGACCGGCGCGACCGCGGCCGACGGCGTGGCAACCCTAATCCTGCCGGCCGGCAAGGACGCGCAACTGCTCGTCGCGCGGCTGGGGGACGATGTGGCGTTCCTGCCCGCCAATGTCTATTCCTGGGGCGAGGAAGGGTGGCGCCAGCGCCCGCGGGCCGACAGCCTGGCCTGGTACGTGTTCGACGACCGCGGCCTCTATCAGCCCGGCGAAGAGGTGCATGTCAAGGGATGGATCCGCCGCGTGGGTGCGGGCCCGCGCGGCGACGTCGGCCCCCTGGCGGGCGCGGCCGAGTTCGTGACCTACACCCTGCAGGACAGCCGGGGCAACGAGGTGGCATCCGGCCGGGCCGACCTGAACGCGCTGGGCGGCTTCGACTTCAAATTCACCCTGGCCGAGACCATGAACCTGGGGGATGCACAACTCCAGTTACAGGCTGGCGGGGGGGCAACCGCGATAGAGAACAACTGGTTCGGCCACAGCATCTCGGTGCAGGAGTTCCGCCGGCCTGAGTTCGAGGTGAAGGCCACGGCCAGCGAAGGCCCGCACTTCGTCGGTGCGAGCGCCGATCTGGAGGTGGCCGCGAGCTACTACGCGGGCGGCGGCCTGCCCAATGCGGACGTCACCTGGTCCGTCACCGCCCGGGCCGCCACCTACAGCCCGCCCGGCTGGGACGACTTCACCTTTGGCCGCTGGGTGCCGTGGTGGCGGTACGACCGCTGGGATGAGACGTCAACGACGGAGACGGCGCAAACCTTCACCGGGACGACCGATGCGGCCGGGATCCACCGCCTGCGCATCAACTTTCAAGCCGTCGCGCCGCCGGAGCCATCGACCGTGACCGCCGAGGCCACAGTGATGGACGTCAACCGCCAGGCGTGGACCGGCACGGCGACCGTGCTGGTCCACCCGGCGGACCGCTACGTCGGGCTGCGCACCGAGCGGCTGTTTGTGGCGCGCGAGGAGCCGCTGCCGGTGGACATCATCGTCACCGACCTGGACGGCGCGGCGGTGGCGGGCGTCACGGTCGAGATGAAGGCCGCGCGTCTGGCCTGGCAGCAGCAGGGCGGCGAATGGGCCGAGGTGGCGGTCGCGACCCAGCCGTGTACCGTGGTTTCGGCCGCGGAGCCGGTCCGCTGCACTTTCGAGACCCCCGAGGGCGGCGCCTACCGCATCACGGCCACCGTGCGCGACGCAGCGGGACGGCCAAACCGCACCGAGCTCACCCGCTGGGTGAGCGGCGGCGAGCGGCCGGCCGCGCGCCAGGTGGAGCAGGAAGAAGCGACCCTGATCCCGGACAAGAAGGACTACGGGCCCGGCGACACTGCCGAGATCCTGGTGCAGTCCCCCTTCTACCCGGCCGAGGGCGTGTTGACCCTGCGGCGCTCCGGGCTGGTCAGCAGCCAGCGGTTCACGATGGATGGCCCCTCCACGACGCTGCGCGTGCCGATCGAAGCGGGCTTCATCCCCAACGTACACGTGCAGGTTGATCTGGTGGGCGCGACCGCACGGATCGGGGATGCGGCCGTGGCGGGCGCGAGCGGCGTTCCCGGGTCGGCCGCAACCGACCTTCCGGAGCGCCCCGCCTACGCGATGGGTGAATTGAACCTATCGGTGCCGCCGTTGACCCGGACGCTGACTGTCGAAGCGAACCCTAAGGATGTGAAGCTGGAACCGGGCGGCAGCACGACCGTGGACGTCGTGGTGCGCGACGCGGCCGGGGTGCCCGTGGCCGGCGCCGAGCTCGCCGTGGTGATCGTCGACGAGGCGATCCTGGCGCTCACCGGCTACGACATCGCCGACCCGATTGCGGTCTTCTACACCGACCGCGATGCCGGCGTGGCCGATCACCACAGCCGCGCCAGCATCGTTCTGGCCAACCCGGAGGCGCTCGCGGCTGATCAGACGGCAAATGGGCTGGGAGCCGGGCGGGGGGCAATGGCAACCGCCGCGCCCGCGGCCGCCCCGGCGCCCGAGATGGCCAAGGGCGCGATGGACTCAGCGGCCGCGGGCCAGGCTGAGTCCGCCGCCATCGCGGTGCGCACCGACTTCAACCCCCTGGCGCACTGGACCCCAGCCGCCGCCACCGACGCGCAGGGCCGCGCCACCATCGAGGTCAAGCTGCCCGACAACCTGACGCGCTACCGGGTGACGGTGGTCGCGGTGGCCGGCGGCCGGCAGTTCGGCAAGGCTGCGTCAGCCATCACCGCCCGCCTGCCGCTGATGGTGCGGCCCTCGCCCCCGCGCTTCCTGAACTTCGGCGACGTATTCGAGCTGCCCGTGGTGGTGCAGAACCAGACCGACGAGCCGATGACCGTGGACGTGGCGGTCCGGGCCAGCAATGCGGTGCTGTTACCCCAGACCTTTGAGGTTTCGGAAACCTCGAAGGTCTCCCTGGCCGGCCGCCGCATCACCGTGCCGGCCAATGACCGGGTCGAGGTGCGTTTTCCAACCACGACCGCCAGCGCAGGCACGGCCCGCTTCCAGGTAGCCGCGGTCGCGTCGTCCAAACCAGGTTTCTCGGAGAAACCTGGTTTGGACGACGCGGGGTTCTCAGACGCCGCCAGCTTCTCATTGCCAGTCTACACCCCCGCCACCACCGAGGCGTTTGCGGTCTACGGCGTGCTGGACGCGGGCACGGTGGCGCAGCCCGTGATCGCCCCCACCGGCGTCTTCACCCAGTTCGGCGGGCTGGAGATCACGACGTCGTCCACCGCGCTGCAGGCGCTGACCGACGCGGTCCTGTACCTGGCCGAGTACCCGTTCGAGTGCTCGGAGCAGATGGCCTCGCGCGTCCTGGCGATCGTGGCGCTGCGCGATGTGCTGACCGCGTTTCAAGCCGAGGGGTTGCCGCCGGCCAGCCAGCTTGAGGCCACCGTGGCGCAGGACATCGAGCGCCTGCAAAGCCTGCAGGGCGGCGACGGCGGGTTCCCGGTCTGGCGCCGCGGGCAGGACTCATGGCCCTACCACACGGTCCACGTTGCGAATGCGCTCCAACGCGCCAAGCTGAAGGGCTACGCCGTGCCGCCGGAGATGCTGGAAAACGTCAAGAGCTATCTGCGCAGCATCGAAACCCGCTTCCCGGCCTGGTACGGCGAGGACGCCAAACGCACCATCACCGCGTATGCGCTGAACGTGCGCAAGTCAATGGGCGACGCTGACCCCGCCCGTGCCCGGCGCATGGTGGACGAGGCAGACCTCGTAGGGGCGGGATCACCCCGCCCCTACCTCTCGGCCGAGGCCATCGGCTGGCTGCTGCCGGTGCTGAGCGACGACCCGGCCTCCGCGACCCAGGTCGCCGCCATCCGCCGCCACCTGCTGAACCGGGTGACCGAGACCGCGGGCGCGGCCCACTTCGTCACCAGCTACGGCGACCAGGGCTACGTGCTGCTCCACTCCGACCGCCGCGCCGACGGCATCCTGCTGGATGCGTTGATCGGTGATCAGCCGGATAGCGACCTGATCCCGAAGTTGGTGGCCGGGTTGCTGGCCCAGCGCAAGGCCGGCAAGTGGGCCAACACCCAGGAGAACAGCTTCATCCTGCTGGCGTTGGATCGCTACTTCAACACCTACGAGGCGCAGACCCCGGACTTCGTCGCCCGCATCTGGCTGGGCGAGCAATACGCGGGCGAGTCGGCCTTCCGCGGCCGCACCACCGAGTATCGGCAGATCAACGTCCCGATGAGCTACCTTGTTAACGTGCCTGGCACGTCCCAAGACCTCATCCTGAGCAAGGACGGCCCGGGCCGGCTCTACTACCGGCTGGGGCTGCGCTACGCACCGACCGACCTCAGCCTGCCGCCCTACGACGCCGGCTTCACCGTGACGCGGCGCTACGAGGCGGTGGATGATCCAGCTGACGTCAAGCAGGACGCCGACGGGACGTGGCGCATCCGTGCCGGCGCACGCGTACGCGTGCAGATCACCCTGGTCGCGCCCGCGCGGCGCTACCACGTCGCGCTGACCGACCCGCTGCCGGCCGGCCTGGAGCCGCTGAACCCGGCGCTGGCCACCACCGGCACGCTGCCGCAGGATCCACAAGGTGACACCGGGACCCGCCGGTATGGGTGGTGGGGCCCGTGGTACGAGCACCAGAACCTGCGCAATCAGCGCGCCGAGGCGTTCGCGTCGCTGCTGTGGGAAGGAGTGCACGCCTACAGCTACGTCGCCCGCGCCACCACGCCCGGCACGTTCATCGCACCACCGGCCAAAGCCGAAGAGATGTACGCGCCGGAGACGTTCGGACGGAGCGGAGTGGATCGGGTGGTGGTAGAGTAATTGCTGTATCGCCCAGGGCCTTACAAACCAGGTTTCTCGGAGAAACCTGGTTTGTAAGGCCCGCACATGCTACGCGAGGGCCAAATGACCCAAGACCTCATCCTTGCGATCGACAACGGCACCCAGAGCGTGCGCGCCTTGATCTTCGACCTGCAGGGCAACCTGCTGGCCAAGTCTCGCGTGCCCTTGACCCCCTACGAGGCGCCGCAGCCCGGCTGGGCCGAAAATGACCCCGATTACTACTGGAACGGGCTGTGCCGCGCCTGTCAGGAGCTCTGGGCTCTGCCCCAGGCGGCCGGGCTGCGCGAGCGCGTTGCCGGGGTCGCGCTCACCACGCAACGCTCCACCCTCATCAACGTCGGCGAGGACGGCCGGCCGCTGCGACCCGCCATCGTCTGGCTGGATCAGCGCCGCACCGAGGGTCTGAAGCCCGTAGGCGGCCTCTGGGGTCTGGCATTTGCGCTCACCGGCATGGCAGGGACCGCGGCCTACCTCCAGGCCGAAGCCGAGGCGAACTGGATCAGCACGCACCAGCCCGAAATCTGGGCGCGCACCCACAAATACCTGCTCCTGTCCGGCTACCTGACCTACCGCCTGGTGGGCCACTTCGTCGATTCGGCCGCCTGTCAAGCCGCATACGTGCCGTTCGACTACAAAAAGCTGCGCTGGGCCGGCCGGCACGACTGGAAATGGCAGGCGGTGCCGATGCCCCGGCGCATCCTGCCCGACCTGGTGCCCCCCACCGGCCTGCTCGGCCAAATCACCGAGGCCGCGGCAGAAGCCACTGGCATCCCGGCCGGGCTGCCGCTGATCGCGGCCGCGGCCGATAAAGCGTGCGAGGTGATCGGCGCCGGCTGCCTGGAACCGCATATCGGCTGTCTGAGTTACGGCACCACCGCCACCATCAACACGACGCACAAACGTTATGTCGAAGCAATCCCCTTGATCCCACCTTACCCGGCCGCGGTGCCGGGGGCCTACAGCCTGGAAATCCAGGTTTACCGCGGCTTCTGGATGGTGAGTTGGTTCATGGAGCAGTTCGGCCACCTGGAACAGCAGTTGGCGGGCGAAATCGGGGTCGAACCGGAGGCGCTGCTGGATGAGCTGGTGTCCCAGGCGCCGCCGGGCGCGATGGGATTGGTGCTGCAGCCGTACTGGTCGCCCGGCCTAAAGGTGCCAGGGCCCGAGGCGAAGGGTGCGATCATCGGGTTCGGCGACGTACACACGCGGGCCCACGTCTACCGCGCGATCCTGGAAGGGCTGGCCTATGCGCTGCGCGAGGGCAAGGAGCGCAGCGAAAAGCGCTCCCATGTCCCGATCACTGAACTGCGCGTGTCGGGCGGCGGCTCGCAAAGCGACGCTGCCATGCAGCTCACCGCAGACATCTTTAACCTGCCCACGGCCCGGCCGCATCTCTACGAGACCTCGGGGCTGGGCGCGGCCATTGACGCGGCGGTCGGCTTAAAGCTGCACCCCGATTTCGCGACCGCGGTGCGTGAGATGACCCGCGTCAGTCGCGTGTTTGAGCCCGATCCCGCCAATCGGGCCCTCTACGACGGTCTGTACCAGCGCGTCTACCGCCAGCTTTACCGCCATTTACAGCCGCTCTACGAGGCGATCCGGGAGATCACTGACTACCCGAAGAGCGTTACGCGTACGCCGCGCAGGCGTCAAAAATGAGAGCACCGCCCTTCACCCTCCCCGACCCCGGCCAGCGTGCCTGGCTGATCAGCCTGCTGGTGATTTGGGCGGCGCTGCTGTTCGGCGGATTCGTTTTTGCGCGCACGCGCGCCAGCCGGGACCACCGTATGCCGCTCTGGACGCGGTTGGGCTCGTCGCTGGTGCTTGTGCTGGCGGCATGGATCTGGAGCATCGCCGGCTGGTCTGCGCCCGGCAGCATCCTGCGCACCTGGGTGGCGGCCGGCATGACGCTGGGGTGCGCCGGGGATCTGCTGATGGCGCCGACCGCGTCGGGCCGGCGGTCCGTGGCCGGCGGGATGAGCGCATTCGGGCTAGGGCATGCGGCCTACATCGCCGGCACGCTGCTGTATGCCGGCCAGGCGAAGCTGGCCCAGCCGGTCTATACGATGCGGGCGCTGCTGTTCTGGTGGGCGATCGGGCTGGCGGGCTGGTTCTGGGCCGTGGGCCGCGGCCCGGGGAGGACACGCCTACACTGGCTGGCCCTCCCGTATGCCCTGCTGCTGGCCACCACGGTTGGCATCACCGCGGGCCTGGCGCTGCAGCACCCTCGCTTCTGGCCGATGGCGCTCGGCGCGGCGCTCTTCCTGATCAGTGACTTGATCCTCGCCAGGGGGCTCTTCCGCGGGCAGCGCTTCCGGCTGATCGATGACCTGATCTGGCTGACCTATGGCCCCGGGCAGATGTTGATCGTCTACGCAGCGGGATACGCGAGCCGCATCCTGGGGGCATGAGTGGCCGAAGACAGAACGCAGAAGACGCAGATGCACGCTGATAACGCCTTTTTTATCGTTGATAGTAATCGCACCAAGCTTGGCGACTCAAGTCGCATCTAAGGGGCCGCTGGCCGGGCGTCCGTCTACACGGACGCCGACACCGCGTCCTCGTCGGTGGACGACCAGCCGCAGGCGCCTCAGATGCAACCTCGGTCGCCAACGTTATGGCGACGGGCAGCCCCAGACCGCACAATGATTTCGCCCTAACACACATTGTGTAGATGTTTGTGATTTGAGCGTGATTGCGTATAATCAGCAAAATCGCTACGATAAAATATTAAGCGAGAAATCAGTAGAGGAAATACGGCGAATTTGTACGGTTACTTGTGAGCCAGGACGCATTGCCCACGCCGAGAACACCTGCCCCCGCAAGGACGATCCGCCACGGAGACTACCATGCGTACCCTTCAGAACAAGTCGCGCGCGGCCTTCCCCTCCCTTGTGCAGGCGCTTGAGTGCCGGGCAGAGGCATACCCCACGAACGTGGCCTACACATTCCTGGCCGATGGCGAATCCGATGAGCAGCAACTGACCTATGCCGCGCTGCAGGGCCGGGTTCGTGCGGTCGCAGCGCATTTGCAGACCCAGGGGCTGGCGGGACAACGCGCACTCCTGGTGTATCAGCCCGGCCTGGATTACATCATCGGTTTGCTGGGGTGTCTGTATGCCGGCGTGACGGCCGTCCCCGCTTACCCGCCCGATCCGTTCCGCCTGGAGCGCACCCTCCCCCGCTTTCAGGCGATCACCCAAGACGCACGTCCGGCGGCCGCGCTGGCGACGAGTCTGATTCTGACGCTGGCCGGCGACCTGCTGGACGCGCACGCGGAATTCCAGGGGGTGCAGCGCATCGCAACCGACGTGCTGCCTGAGACGCTCGCTGAGGATTGGCGGGCGCCGAAGATCGACGGCGAGACCCTGGCGTTCCTCCAGTACACCTCCGGCTCTACGGCGGAACCCAAGGGCGTGATGCTGACCCACGGCAACCTGATGCACAACCTGGGCCTGATCCACGACGCCTTCGAGCTCCGGCCGACCTCGCAAGGAGTGCTCTGGCTGCCGCCGTACCACGACATGGGCCTGATCGGCGGCATCCTGCAGCCGCTCTATGCCGGGCTCCTGGTGGTGCTGATGTCGCCCCTGGACTTCTTGCAGCGGCCCTTCCGGTGGCTGGCGGCGGTATCAAAGTACCGGGCCACCCACAGCGGTGGCCCCAATTTCGCGTACGACCTGTGCGTGCGCAAGGTTACACCGCAGCAGCGCACAGAGCTTGATCTGAGCCAGTGGCAGGTGGCGTTCACCGGGGCTGAGCCGGTGCGGGCCGACACCATCGATCGCTTCTGCGCGGCGTTTGCCGAATGTGGCTTTCGCCGGGAAGCCTTTTACCCCTGCTATGGGTTGGCCGAGGCCACGCTGATCGTCAGCGGCGGCAAGATTGCAGATCCGCCGCGCTGCCAGGCCGTGGATGCCGGCGCGTTGGAGACCGGCCGGGTTCTCCTGCGCGCGGCTGACGCGGACGGCACGGCCGGGGCCACGCTCCTGATGAGCTGCGGTGGGACATTGGATGCGCAGGAAATCGCCATCGTCGACCCCGAGACCTGCGTCCGCTGCGCCGCGGATCAGGTCGGCGAGATCTGGGTGGCAGGCGACAGCGTGGCGGCGGGCTATTGGGGCCGCGCCCCGGCAACGGCCGAGACGTTCCGGGCGCGCCTGCCCGGCAGCGCAAGCACCTTCCTGCGCACCGGGGACCTGGGCTTCATGCTCGATGGCGAATTGTACGTTACAGGCCGGATTAAGGATCTGATTATCATCGATGGCCGCAATCATTATCCGCAGGACATCGAGGCCAGCGTGGAGCGGTGCCACGCGGCCATCCGGCCGGGGTGCGTTGCGGTCTTCCCGATCACCGTTGATGGCGAGGAACGGCTGGTGGTGACAGCAGAGGTGGCGCGCGATTACCGGCCAGCCGCAGCCGACCCAAATGCCGTGCCGGGTGTCCTTGATTCTGCGAGCCTGATTACTGTGATCCGCCGGACAATAGCGCAAAATCACGCTCTCCGGGTGCATGCCGTGGTCCTGTTGAAAGCCGGGAGCGCTTTGAAGACCTCCAGCGGGAAAATCCAACGGCGCGCCAGCCGAGCCGCTTTTTTGGCCGGCGCCCTGGACTTATGGAGACCTTGAAAAATCGATGGCTGAGATCACCCCGCGCGACGAGCATGCACGGTCGCCCGCCGCGGAACTGACCCCCCTTAAACGTGCCTTGCTGGCAATCGAAACCCTACAGGGCAAGCTCGACGCCGGCGAACGTGCGCGCCGTCAGCCGATTGCCATCATCGGCCTGGGCTGCCGGTTCCCCGGCGCCGACAGTCCCGAGGCTTTCTGGCGGCTGTTGCGCGATGGCGTCGATGCGATCACCGAAGTCCCGACGGAGCGCTGGGATGTGGAAGCCCTCTACGATCCACGCCCTGGCCAGCCCGGCAAGGTCTCTACCCGCTGGGGTGGGTTCCTGGACCATGTCGACCTCTTTGACCCGCAGTTTTTCAGCATCTCCCCGCGCGAGGCTGCGCGCATGGACCCGCAGCAGCGGCTGCTGCTGGAAGTGAGCTGGGAGGCGTTGGAGCGCGCCGGGCTGGCGCCCGAACGGCTGGGGGGCACGCGCACCAGCGTTTTTATCGGCGTGAGCAGCAACGACTACGGCCTGCTGCTGGCGCAGACCGCCGACCTGGGCAAAATCGACGCCTACACCGGCACGGGCAACGCGTTCAGCATCGCGGCCAACCGGCTCTCCTACTTCTACGACTTTCACGGCCCGAGCGTGGCGGTGGACACCGCATGCTCCTCCTCGCTGGTGACAACGCACCTGGCGGTGGGGAGCCTGCGCCGCGGCGAGTCTGACCTGGCGCTGGCCGGCGGCGTGAACCTGATGCTGATGCCCAGCCTCACCGTGGCGTTCTCGCACGCGCACATGATGGCTGCGGATGGCCGGTGCAAGACCTTCGATGCGGCCGCGGACGGCTATGTGCGCGGCGAGGGGTGCGGCATCCTGGTGCTGAAGCGCCTGGCCGACGCCCAGCGGGACGGCGACCCGATCCTGGCTGTGATCCTGGGTTCGGCGGTGAATCAGGATGGCCGCAGCAACGGCCTCACCGCGCCGAACGCACTGGCCCAGCAAGCCGTCATCCGGGAGGCGCTGGCTGACGCCGGGGTGCGACCTGAGCAGGTCAGCTACATCGAGGCACAGGGCACCGGCACGCCCCTGGGCGATCCCATTGAAGTGCGCGCACTGGGCGCGGTCATGGCAGGGCGGCCGCCAGACCAGCCATGTGTGATCGGCTCGGTGAAGACCAACATCGGCCACCTCGAGGCGGCCTCGGGCGTTGCCGGCACAATCAAGGCCGTGCTGATGCTCCAGCACCGCGAGATCGTGCCGCACCTCCACTTCCGCACCATCAACCCCTACATCCCGCTGGCCGAGCTGCCGCTGCGCATCGCCACCGAGCGCGAGTCGTGGCCTGCTGGGGACGGCCGCCTCGCCGGCGTCAGCGCGTTCGGGTTCGGCGGCGCCAACGCCCACATCATCCTGGGCGAAGCCCCCATGCACACGCCCCTCGCGGCGCCCGGCCCCGACCGGGACCGTCACGTGTTGGCGCTGTCGGCCCGCAGTGAAGGGGCGCTGCGCCAACTCGCCGGCCGCTACGCCGCCGACCTGGCCGAGCGCCCCGACCTCGGCCTGGCCGACCTGTGCTTCAGCGCCAACACCGGCCGCACCCACTTCGCACAGGCCCAGCGGCTGGCCGCGGTGGCAGCCGGCCGCGAAGAGCTGCACGATCGGCTGGAGGGTTTTGCCCGCGGCGCACAGCCGGCCGAGGTAGGGCTACACGTCAGCGCGGCCGAGGCCAGTCCAACGCGGCGGCGCAACCAGGCCAAGACCGCTTTTTTGTTCACCGGCCAGGGCGCGCAATATTTCGGCATGGGACGCCGGCTCTACGAAACGCAGCCCGCGTTCCGCGCCACCCTGGAGCGCTGCGCCGCGATCCTGCGAGATGAGTTCGAACAGCCCTTGCTGGAGGTGCTGTACGGGGGGCCGACCGGCGCGGCCGATCCCGAACGCATCCACCAGACGGCGTACACCCAGCCCGCATTGTTCGCCATCGAATACGCGCTGGCGCAATTATGGATAACCTGGGGCATCCGGCCAGACTATCTGTTGGGGCACGGTGTGGGCGAATATGTAGCCGCCTGCATCGCCGGCGTCTTCAGCCTGGAAGATGGGCTGAAGCTGATCGCGACGCGCGGCCGGTTGATGGGCGCCTTGCCCCATGACGGTGCGATGGCCGCGATCTTTGCCGAGCCGGATCGGGTGGCCGAGGCGATCACACCCCATGCAGCCGCGGTCGCCATCGCGGCCATCAACGGGCCGAAGAACGTGGTCATCTCCGGCCGTCGGGAGGCCGTGGCGCAGCTCGTCGAGGCATTCGAGGCCGCCGGCATCCCGGCCAAGCCGCTGACGGTGTCGCACGCGTTCCACTCACCGCTGATGGAGCCGATCCTCGACGCGTTCGAAGCGGTCGCGGGGCAGATAGCGTTCCAGCCGCCGGCCATCCCGATCATTTCGAACCTCACCGGCGCGCCGCTGGCCGCGGGGCAGACGCCGGACGCGGCGTATTGGCGCCGGCATCTCCGCGCGGCGGTGCAGTTCAACGCCGGAGTGCAAGCGCTGGCCGAGCTAGGCTGCAACGTCTTCGTGGAGGCCGGCCCCAACCCGACGCTGAACGGCATGGGCAAGCGCTGCCTGCCGGGCCGCCAGGCGCTGTGGATCCCCTCGCTGAAGGCCGATGCCAGCGATTGGCAGACGCTGCTGGATGGGGCGGCCGCCCTGTACACGGCGGGGCAAGAGCTCGATTGGGCCGGGTTCGACCGGGATTATGCGCGCCGCCGGTGCGCGCTCCCCACCTACCCGTTCCAACGCGACCGCTATTGGCTCGACATCGCCCCGCGCTGGCAGATCTCAGCCGCGACCGAAACAGGCGCTCCGGCCCGGCCAGGGGCAACCGAAGAGGCCGTCACGGGTGACGCAGGAGCGGCTGCTCCGGCGGCCGCCCAACCCGCCCCCGACATCACCCGCGCCGAGCTGCTGGCAACCGAGCCCGAACAGCGCCTTCCTCTGCTCGTCGGCCAGATGCGCCGCCAGATCGCGCGGGTGCTGGCGCTGGCGCCCGCGGCCATCCTGCCCGAACACCGGCTCAACAACCTGGGGCTGGACTCCATCATGGCGATCGAGCTTAAGAGCCTGGTGGAGACGACCTTGGGCATGGACCTGCCCATTGCGACGCTGCTGCAGGGACCCAGCGTCGCCGAGCTGGCCGATCAGATCCTGACGCTCGTCGCCGCGCCGGCCGACGACGCACCCGCCCTGGTCGCCGCGGAACCGGAACCGGGCGCCGAGGCCAGCACGCGCGAGTACCCACTCTCCGTCGGCCAGCGCGCGATGTGGCTCCAGCACCAGGTGGCGCCGGGCAGCGTTTACAACCCGACCTACGCGGTGCGCATCCAGGCCGCAGTGGACATACCGCGGCTGCGCCGCGTGTTCCAGGCATTGGTCGACCGCCACCCGGCGCTGCGGACCACCTTCGGCGACCGCGACGGCGAACCCTTCCAACGGGTGCCCGCAAGCCGCGAGGCAGACTTCCGCACAGAAGACGCCACCGGCTGGACCGATGCAGACCTGCTGGAGCGCTTGGGCGACGAAGCCTACCGGCCGTTCGACCTGGCGCAGGGTCCCCTGCTGCGCGTATTGCTACTCTCGCGCGGCGCACAGGAGCACGTGCTGTTGCTCTCGACCCACCACATTGTGGTGGACCTGTGGTCGCTGGCCGTCTTGATCAGCGAAGTAGGGATGCTGTACGGGGCGGGAGACGAGGACGCGGGCTCCGTCCTGACGCCGCTGCGGCTGCGGTACACCGATTTCGTGCGGTGGCAGCGTGCGCTGTTGGAGAGCCCGGCCGGCGAAAAGCAGTGGCGCTACTGGCGGGAGCGTCTGGCCGGCGAGTTGCCCGATTTGAACCTGCCCACCGACCGCCCGCGGCCCCCCGTCCAGACCTTCGCCGGCTCAGTGGAGTCGCTGGGGCTGGGCGCCGAGCTGACCCGGCAGGTGCGGGCGTTCAGTGAGCAGGCGGGCGTCACCCCGTTTGTGACGCTGCTGGCCGCATTCCAGACGCTGATGCACCGCTACACCGGCCAGACAGACATCATCGTCGGATCGCCTACCACAGGCCGGGCCCACGCCGAGCTGGCGCCGCTTGTCGGCTATTTCGTCAGCCCGGTGGCAATGCGCACCAACTTCACGGGCGACCCTACCTTCACCGAGCTGCTCGCCCAGGTGCGGACGACGGTGCTGGGCGCGCTTGAGAACGCCGATTACCCCTTCCCGCTGCTGGTGGAACGCCTGCGCCCGGCCCGCGATCCCAGCCGCACGCCGGTCTTTCAGGTGATGTTCGCCATGCAGCGCGCTCATCTGCTATACGAAGCTGGCCTGTCGCAATTTGCAATGGGCACAGCGGGGACGCGCATGGCGGTGGGCGGCCTGTCCCTGGAAGCGATCGCCATCGCCCAACGCATGTCGCCCTTCGATCTGACCCTGTTGGTCGCCGACTCGGAGGCGGAGCTGAGCGCAGCCATCGAGTATAACGCCGCATTGTTCGACCGGTCCACAGTTGACCGCATGCTGGGCCATTATCGGACGCTGCTGGCCAGCAGCGTCGCCGATCCGGGGCGGCCGGTGGCCGAGCTCCCGATCCTCACGGAGACTGAGCGCCGGCAGATCCTGACCGAGTGGAGTCACGGCGAGGACATGCCGCTGCGCACCGAGTGCATCCACCACGCGGTTGAGGCGCAGGTCGATCGCACCCCCGAAGCCCCAGCGCTCTATTTCGACCCTGGAGCCGGCGCCCAGGCGGAGACGCTCACCTATGCCGCGCTGGACGCGCGCGCGAACCAACTGGCGCATCACCTGCAAGCGTTGGGCGTGCAGCCCGAGACACTGGTGGCGCTGTGCTGCGAGCGCTCCATAGAAATGATCGTCGCCATCCTTGGCGTGCTGAAAGCCGGCGGCGCCTACGTATCGCTGGACCCGGCCGCACCGGCCGAGCGCATGGCGGCGATCCTGCGGGATGCCGGCGTCGGGCTGGCAGTGGTCCACGGGACCGCCGCGGCCGAGACATGCCCGGCGCAGGCGCGGGCGATGAACCTCCGCCTGGTCGATCTCGACGCCGAGCGCGAAGCGATCGCGGCCCAGCCCGCGGCCCGGCCCGTCAGCCGCGCCACGGGCAGCTCGCTGGCGTACGTGATCTACACCTCAGGGTCCACCGGCGCGCCGAAGGGCGTGATGCTCCAGCACCGCGGCCTTGTGAACCTGGTCCAGGCGCAGGTGGCAGGTTTCGACGTGCGGCCGGACGACCGGGTGTTCCAATTCGCCGCGTACACGTTCGACGCATCGGTTTCGGAAATCTTCATCGCGCTGACCGGCGGCGCAGCGCTGCACCTGGGGCGCCCGGAGATCATCCTGTCGCCCGAGAACCTGGCCCGCGCCCTGCGCGACCAACGCATCACCAACACCACCCTGCCGCCCACCCTGCTGCGGCTGCTGCCTGCCGAACAGTTGCCCGATCTTCGCACGATCATCTCGGCCGGCGAGGCGTGCACCCCCGATCTCGTGGCCAAATGGCTGCCCGCGCCGTCCGGGGCCAGTTGGCCGCAGCGCCGGTTCCTCAACGCTTACGGGCCCACGGAGACGACCATCGGTCCCACCTACCAGGTGGTGACAGAGGCTAGTCAGAGCGCGGCCGTGCCCATCGGCCGGCCGATCCACAACATCCGGGCCTACGTCCTGGACCGCCGCGGTCAACCTGCACCCATCGGCGTGCCGGGCGAGCTGCACATCGGCGGGGTCGGGCTGGCCCGCGGGTACCTGGGTCAACCCGTGCTGACCGCAGAGAAGTTCATGCCTAACCCGTTTGCAGAGATTGAAGATTCAATGCCCCAAAACCCGCCATCTTCAATTTTCAGTCTTCCATCTTCCTTGAGGCTTTATCGCACCGGCGACCTGGCCCGGTGGCTGTCCGACGGGCGCATCGAGTTTCTGGGACGAGCCGATCAGCAGGTGAAGATCCGGGGCTTCCGAGTGGAGTTGGGGGAAGTCGAAGCCGCAGTGGGCAAGTGCGCAGGCGTCAAAGAGGCCGCGGTGATCGCCGACCGGCAGGAGGGCGATGTCGCCCACCTGCTGGCCTACGTGGTCCCGACGGAGCAGCCCGGGCCAAGCGAGGCCGAGCTGCGCGCGGCGCTGCGGCAATTGCTGCCGGACTATATGATGCCGGCCCACTTCGTCACGCTCGAAACATTGCCGCTCAATTCAAGCGGAAAAGTGGATCGCAAGGCGTTACCTCGACCCGCAAATTTGCGTCCTAATGTAACAGAATTTATGGTACCTCAGACCGGGCTCGAACAGGAGCTGGCGAGCATCTGGCAGCGGGTCTTGGGGGTCGAGAAGGTCGGCATCCATGACAATTTCTTTGATCTCGGCGGGCACTCGCTCCTGATGGCCCAGGCCCACAGCGCGCTGCAACAACTCGTCGGCCGCGAGATTCCTATCGTCGACCTGTTCCGACACCCGACCATCAGCGCCCTGGCAAAGTACCTGGCGCCCGGACAAGACACCGGCGCGGCGGCTCCTGCCGCCCCATCCAGCGTCCACCAGGGGCTGGATCGGGGCGCACAACAGCGCGATGCACTGCTGCAACAACGTGAGCGCATGAAGGCGTTGGCCCAGCGACGAACCGGCGGAAAAACCAGCTAACAAGGGACACTGAGCTATGGATCAAGACTCGCACGTCATCAACGCCTTACCTCAAGAAGCCGCAACGGTCACCGGTATCAACGACTTCGATATCGCCATCATCGGTATGGCGGGAAGATTCCCCGGCGCCCGTAACCTGGATGAGTTCTGGCAAAACCTCGTCAATGGCGTGGAAACGATCAGCTCCTTCAGTGAAGCGGAGGTGATCGCGGCCGGTGTGGATCCGGCCCTGGCACGGGATCCGCACTACGTCAAGGCCGGCGGCGTGCTTGAAGATGCCGATCTGTTCGACGCGCGGTTCTTCGGCATCTACCCACGCGAAGCCGAGATCATGGATCCGCAGCACCGCGTGTTCCTGGAGATCGCGTGGACGGCGCTGGAACATGCCGGCTACGATCCGTCGACCTACCCCGGCATGATCGGGGTGTTCGCCGGCTCGGGGATGAACACCTATCTGCACTTCAACCTGTCCGAGAACCGCGAGATTCGAGAGACGGTTCATGGTTATCAGCTCACTATCGCCAACGACAAAGACTTCCTGCCGACGCGCGTCTCGTATAAGCTGAACCTGCGCGGGCCCAGCATCAACGTCCAGACCGCCTGCTCGACCTCTCTGGTGGCCACGCACCTGGCCTGCCAGGCACTGCTGAGCTTCCAGTGCGACATGGCGCTGGCGGGCGGCGCATCGGTGCGGGTGCCGCAACAGGGCGGCTATCTGTACCAGGAGGGCGGCATCGCCTCCCCCGACGGCCACTGCCGGGCCTTCGATGCGGACGCCGCGGGCACTATCGGCGGCAACGGCGTCGCCGCGGTCGTGCTGAAACGCCTGACCGACGCCATCGCCGACGGCGATACGGTGCACGCCGTGATCAAGGGCAGCGCGATCAACAACGACGGCTCGCAAAAGGTCGGCTACACCGCCCCCTCCGTCCAGGGCCAGACACACGTGATCGCCACGGCCCTGGCGGTCGCCCAGGTTGATCCGCGCACCATACAATACATTGAGGCGCACGGCACCGGCACCGCGATCGGCGACCCCATCGAGATCACCGCCCTCACCCAGGCCTTCCGCGAAAGCACGCCCGACGCCGGGTTCTGCGCCATCGGCTCGCTGAAAACCAACGTGGGCCATCTGGATGCCGCCGCGGGGGTGGGCAGCCTGATCAAAACGACGCTGGCCCTGAAGCACCGCCAAATTCCGCCCAGCATCCACTTCAACCGCCCTAACCCCCGCATCGACTTCGCCAGCTCCCCTTTTTATGTCAATACCGAATTGCGCGCTTGGAAACCGGGCGCGACCCCGCGGCGCGCGGGGGTTAGTTCCTTCGGCATCGGCGGCACCAACGCGCACGTGGTGCTGGAAGAGGCGCCGGCCCTCCGCCCGACCGGACCGTCACGGGCATGGCAACTGCTAGTGCTCTCAGCGAAGACGCCAACCGCGTTGGAGACCGTCACCGCAAACCTGGCGCACCACCTGGCCCAGGAGCCAACCGTCTCACTGCCCGATGCCGCTTACACCCTGCAAGTAGGCCGCCGAGCGCAGGAGCACCGGCGCATCGCGCTCTGCCGCGACCGTGCGGATGCAGCGGAAGTGCTTGCAACGCAGGCGCCGGGTCGCATACTCACCGGCGTAGCGGATGCCGAACGGCGGGTGGCGTTCATGTTCAGCGGGCAGGGTGCGCAGTATCCGAACATGGGCCGCGGGTTGTACGAGGCGGAACCGGCCTTCCGTGAGCAGGTCGATCAGTGCGCGGCGCTGCTGCAGCCCCATCTGGGCTATGACATCCGCTCGCTGCTCTATCCGCCCGCGGAGCAGACGGAGGCCGCGGGCGAAAAGCTGCGGCAAACCGCCGTCACCCAGCCCGCGCTGTTTGTGGTGGAGTACGCGCTGGCTCAGCTCTGGATGAAGTGGGGCATCTGCCCCGATGCGCTGATCGGGCACAGCATCGGCGAGTACGTGGCCGCGTGTCTGGCCGGCGTGATGTCGCTGGCGGATGCGCTGGCATTGATCGCCGCGCGTGGCCGCCTGATGAACGGCCTGCCCGGCGGTGCGATGCTCAGCGTATCGCTATCCGAAGCCGAGCTTCGCACCCGTCTACGCGACCACCCGACCCTGGCGCTGGCAACGATCAATGCGCCGGCGCTCTGCGTGGCCGCCGGCCCAGTCGAAGCCATCGATGCACTGGAACGCCAGTTGACCGCCGAAGGCGTGGCCGCGCGGCGGCTGCACACCTCGCATGCGTTCCACTCGGCGATGATGGACCCCATCCTCTCGCCGTTCACCGAGATCGTCCGCCGGATGACGCTCCGCCCGCCGCAGATCCCCTATCTTTCCAACGTTACAGGACGCTGGATCTCTGCCACAGAGGCCACTGATCCTGCTTACTATGCGCAGCACCTGCGCAGCGCAGTCCGTTTCAGCGATGGGATCGCGGCCCTGGCCGAAAACGCCGGCCGCGTGCTGTTAGAGGTGGGGCCTGGCCGCACCCTGGCCAGCCTGGTGCGCGCCCACCCCGCCGTGGGGTTAGCCCGCCCGGTGCTCAGTTCGCTCCGGCACCCCCAAG
>JAPKMS010000257.1 GCA_026645775.1 Anaerolineae bacterium | reverse complement strand
GAGCGATTGCCGGGTGAAGCCGTTCGCGCCGCTGTCCATGCGCTGTTCGGTCACCTGCCCCTGCGCGTTGTAGGTTGTGCCGGCGACGTACTGCGTGCCGTCATCGCCGGTCACGGTGGCAAGCTGGCCGACGGCGTTGTAGCCGAAGGTGACCAGCTCGCCCTGTTGCCCGGCATTGCCGCCGGGGTAGCGCAGGGTGGCGCGGGCGCCCAGCGTGGTGTAGGTGGCCGTCCACGAATCTCACATGAATACACCAATCGCGCGTCCGATGATTCGTGCACTCGCGGGGCATTCGTGGCCGGCCCGCATCCCCCCTAAGGCGTCGGCGTCGGAGCATCACTCCCTTGCGGTTCGCTGATCGCCGCCATCTTGGCATCCACGCGTTCCAGGAGACGCCGAAACTGCAACATGGTCAGCCAATGGTCTTCGAAGATCTGACCGCGTATGGTCGTCACTAGATTGCCATACCGCGCAGCCACTCTACAAGTACGGGCTGGGATTCCATTGAAGACACCCGCGCTACAGCCGATGATAATCGCATCCGCATGCGTTGTAAAGTCCAATTCTGGTGGGTGCGGCCACTGATCTTCATACCCCGCCGGAATCATTTCTTTTGCGGTCGCTTGATAGGCGGCATCGCTCTCAGCTTCGTTTGCATACAGGGCGATCGATTGCCCGGCCCTGACGAAGACGGGGGTGCTTTCAGGCCCTCGGTAGTCTCTGTATCGGGCGATGATTCCGCCCGTCAGGTCTTGAGGCACGCCAGTTGATTCACGCCGCCATCCGAACGGCAAGTCAGTTGCATCCAGCATTCCTCGCTCAATGCGATTGATGGGCGTTTCTGTGGATGTGGCGCCCATGGATTGACCGAGCGGCGCCAGGCACGCAGTTGCGATTTGCAGGCCCGCCAGCAACACTATCAATCCACGCCATGCTCGCCAGGAGCAATACCAGCTTCGCTTCCTCATGGCGCCACCTGCACCGGCGACCAATTCGCCCAGGACGCCGCCTGTTGTGCGCCGCTCACCCACGCGCCGTTTGGCGCATAACCGCCTGGAATCCACATGGACCAGTCCAAGCTGGCGCCACTGCCGAAAGTATCCAGACCCAACTGGCGCGCCCCGCCCTTGCCAACCAGATACGCCTGCGAGGTCGCCAGCACGCGCACGCCGGGTTCACTGAACTCGGCGCCGATTCGACCACCGCCAATGCCAGCCGAGTTGACAAAGCCGATCATGGCCTGGTCCGCTTGTAGTTGGGCCTCGAAGCCAGCCAGGCTCGCCCCAATCGTCGGCTGTCTGCCGCCGGAAGGCGTCCACTCCACCCCACCGTTCAACACCAGACCCGCCGTCAAACTCAACGCCGGTTCCTCGAATCTGCGCACGCCGCCTTCATCAAACACCATCACACTGCGATACTCACCGCCAATGTTGAGCGGTAATATCCCTTTGGTCGCATAGGATGAGACATGCACATACTCCACCCGCGGATCGATGTCACCGTAGATACGGTACTTCAGAATCCAACCATCGTCCGGGGCATAGTTGGGTGCAGCCCGTATGGATGGCCCAGCATACGAAGCTGGCTGAACGGTCGTATGCCTTGGCGCGATCGCCGTACGACAAGCTGGCGCCGGAAACATGATACTGCGGCCCGGCGTGCTCACATATGGCGCCGCATAGGTCTTCTTTCCCGTAAAGCTGAACGATGACGGCCAGCTTGCCTTCGGCTTTGTGGGTGTATAGGACGTGTAGCCGCCCAGGCCTTCGTCTTCATAATGGCCTGTCGGATCGATGAACTTGAGTGGGTTCCCGCCGACATACGCGTAGCGGTTGAACGACTGCGGCGCGAGCGGACTGGGCACCAGTGTGTCCGCGCTGATGAACACCCCCATCTGGCTGTCATACCAGCGTGAGTTGAAATAGCTCAGCCCCTCCCCGCCG
>JAPKMS010000256.1 GCA_026645775.1 Anaerolineae bacterium | reverse complement strand
GCTACGATACCGGCAACCATCGCATCGCCGGCGCCAACCGTGCTCTTGACCTCAACAGGTGATGGCACCGCCCAAATCGTCTCCTTGCCTTCGACGAAGATCGCACCCTCCTTTCCCATGGATACCACCACGCTGGTGATGTTGTAGCGCTGGATGAGATCGTGCGCCACCTGCAAGATGGCCTCGGTCGTCTCCAGACGCTCCCCGACAAATTCGCCCAGCTCATCAACATTCGGCTTGATCAGCCAGGGCCCGGCAGTGACGGCCTGACGGAAGCCTTCGCCGCTCGTATCCAGCAGGACTTTCTTGCCGGCCAGTGTTCTGACCATCTCCCCGTAGATGCCCGCCGATACCCCGGCCGGGATACTGCCCGAAAGCACGAACCACTCGTGGGTGGCAGCCAACTCCTTCAAGATGTCGAAAAGCTGCACGATATTGGCCGGGGCAGGCGCCTGACCGGGGAAGTTGATATCGGTGGTCCGATGCTGCGCCATGTCTGAGATTTTCACACCGATACGGGTGGAGCCGGGAATGCGGACGCAGCGATCGATGATCCCTTTCTGCAAGAACAAGCGGCGGAAGATCTCGTCGTTGTCGACGCCCAGGAATCCGGTGACGGTGGCGGTCTGGCCGAAGTCGGATAGAAACGAGGCCACATTGATGCCCTTACCGCCTGGGTCGATCTGCGAAGTCTGCACCCGGTTCACGGTCCCGGCCGCGAAGTTCGGGATCATGACGGTTTGATCGATGGCCGGGTTGATAGTGACGGTGACGACTCTGTTTTCTTGGCTCATGTGATTTATCCTCCTGATGCGGGTTACAGGTTCCAAGGTTTCAGGTTGCAGGTTGCCTATTCTATCCCCTGGACTTCAACCTTCAACCCACTAATCTTCAACCCTTGCGTCACGGCATCGGCAGTGCGCGTACTTCGGCGGCCGTCCGGCAGGTCAACGCCTGCCAGGCGTAGGCCTTGCACTTTTCAAGGGAAAGCCGGCGAAGCTGCGCCTTAATGGCCGCGATGCTCGGGATGGACATGCTGAGTTCGGTGACACCCAGGCCGGTCAGGAGCACCGCGCCTTTGGGGTCGCCGGCGAGGCCGCCGCACACCCCCACCCATTTGCCGGCGGTCGTGGCGGCCTGCACGGTACGCTCGATCATCCGCAGCACCGCCGGGTGCAGCCCGTCGGCCTGCTTCGCCAACATGGGATGTCCACGATCCATTGCCAGGGTGTACTGGGTCAAGTCGTTGGTGCCGATGGAGAAAAAGTCGACCTGCTCTGCCAGCTCGTCGGCCATCATCACCGCCGACGGCACCTCGATCATGATGCCGATCTCCACGGAGGGTGCGCCTAACTCCCAGCGCACCTCGGCCGCCATCGCCTTGGCCGCCATCAGGTCTTCCAGGGTTGAGATCATCGGAAACATGATCCGGATCGGGCCATATTCCGCCGCGCGATAGATGGCACGCAGTTGCGCCCGGAAAAGCTCTGGTTTGGCCAGGCAGAGGCGGATGGCTCGCACACCCCCAGGAAGGGGTTTCCCTCGGCCGGCATGTTGAGGTAGGGGGCGGCCTTGTCGCCGCCGATGTCCAGCGTGCGGATGATGATCGGCAGGCCGTTCAACGCCCGCACCATTTCCCAGTAGGCCTCGAGCTGCTCCTCCTCGGTGGGCGGTGCAGTGCGATCCAGGAACAGGAACTCGGTGCGCAACAGGCCCACGCCCTCACCGCCCGCGTTCACGGCCTGCTCGGCCTCCTCGACGCGGCCGATATTCGCCACCACTTCGACGCGGTGCCCGTCGGTCATCAGGGCCGGCTCGTAGCAGCGCAGCTTCTCGGCCTCGCGCTGCGCTGCCAAGCCCTGCTGCGCCTGCTGAGCAGCGGCCAGGGTCACCGGGCCGGGCTCCACGTAGAGGTTACCGCGGTTTCCATCGAGGATGACCACGCTGCCCTCGATCTGGTGCAGCAGCGCGGG
>JAPKMS010000255.1 GCA_026645775.1 Anaerolineae bacterium | reverse complement strand
TTATCTGAATACCCTGCTCTTGTTTGAAGTGGTATATTTATGATGATAGGCCAATAGTATTACATTTAGGCTTAAAGCAATAATATGGAATAATTTGAAGTCGATTTTGAGATGAATTGGGGTGCGCCCCGTCCTGCGCCAGGGGAAGTCAGGCCTCACTGCCGCAAAAGGGAGACCAGGTTTCGACGCCAGCTTGCTGGCGTCGAATCCTGGTCTCTCTGTCACACGTCCCGGAATAGAGGCTTCAGCCGGTCTCTTGCCTACGTGCAGGGCTCACCTGACCGGCCATCCGCCATTCGCTATTCCATACTCTATCTATCCGCATCAACCTTCAATCGTCTAGCGCGCCAACGGCAGCCAGGTGCGCCGCGCGGGGCGGTAGGTCACGCCGAGCGTATCCAGGACCTCAGCGGAGCCGTCCAGCGCGATCGATTCCAGCCGGTAGACGTAGGCCGTGTTCGCGGCCGCGGTCGCGTCGGTCCAGGTGTAGACGTTGCCCTGGGCTGAGCCGGGCGTCGCGGCTGGGATCAGCGCCGCGTTGACCCGCGTCCACGGCCCCGCCTCGCTGTCGGCCCGGTAGATGTTGAACCCGGCGTTGTCAGTCTCGGAGACGGTCTCCCAGGCCAGGGCCACGCCCGCGGGGGCCGCGGTCGCGGTGAAGCTGACCAGGTTCACCGCCAGGGGGCCCGCGCCCGCGTAGATGGCGAACGCGTCCATGGCAGCCAGCGGCCGGTCAACGATCCGGCCGCTGCTGTCCACCACGATCAGGTCGCCGGGTAACGCCTCGGTCGTCGTGGCGGGCAGCACGCACTTGCCCGTCGTCTTGATGAAGTCGTAGTGGATGATGTCGCAGTAGGCGCCGGCCGGCATTGCGGTCTGGTAGGTGGTGGCGGCCGGGCTGTCGAGCTTGCCGGCTGCGGCGGCCGGGCTGCCCGTGCGATTGATGGCGACGAACCCCTTGCTGCCCAGCCCGAACGCGATGTGGTCGGCCGAGATGTTCTGCCAGTTGTTGACCGGCTGGCCCGCGGTCGCCTTGCGGAATGCCACCATGTTGGCCGTGGCGGTGCGCCGGTGCTCGCAGACCCAGGCGCCAAGCTCGAAGGTCGCCGAACAGTTGGCTGGCGTGTCGCCCGCGACTTGCCCCGCCGTGTAGACCGGCCGCGTCTCGACCCCGCGGCCCACGCCCCAGGTCGCGCCGCCGTCGCTGCTGCTGGGCGGCCCCATGCTGTCGCCGCTGTTGACCGTGGAGTCTCCTTGCCAGTAATAGCTGGACATCACCGACGGGTAGCCGTAGGGATAGGCCAGGGCGAAGATGTTCGCCAGCACGTGCTCCTGCCCGTCGCGGTGATCCACCACGCAGCCCGCGCCCACGCCGTGCCCGCGCTGGTTGTCGTGGTTATCGGTAAACACCTGTGCGAAGCGCGAAGGCAGCATGTCTGAGGCTGAGAATCGCGTCTGCAGGTCGCTCAGGCTGCCGCCGCACGCGTCGTCGAACGCCGCGCCCAGTGCGAACGCGTAGGCGAACTCGGTGACGTCGCCGGTGGGGGTGAACTCCCAGTCGCGGATCGGTTCGTCGGCGCTCTGGTCGATCACCTCCTGGAATAGGTAGAAATTCCCGGTGAGGCCGGCCTGGATGGCTGCGATATCCTGGGCCGCCATGTGCTTTGCGCCGTCGACCCGGAAGCCCTTGACCCCGGCATCGATCAGCGCCTGCAGATAGGCACGAAGCTTGTCCTGGGTCGCCGCGCGGCCGGTGTTCAGGTCGGGCAGGCCGCTGAGTTTGCACGTCTGCACCTGGGCGCGATCGCCGTAACTGCTGATGTCGCAGTCCGTATGGAAGTCGGCCGCCGCATACTGCGTGCCGTAGGCGCGGGCGGCCGGATTGCTGAAGCCATTTTCGTAGACGGTGCCGGCGGTGCCGGTGCCGGTGGGCGGCGTGCCCACCTCCTCGTAGGCCATGTGGTTGATCACCGCATCCACGTAGATGCTCACGCCCAGGCTGTTGCACGTGTCCACCATGCTTTTGAACTCATTCCACGTGCCGCTGCGGCTGGTGAACTTGCTGATGTCGTGCGTCACCGGCTGGTAGCGCACCCACCACGGGTAATCGTTGGTGGCCGTGCCGCCCTGGTCCGCGGTGGGCACCAGGTGCTCATTGGGCGGCGACACCTGCACCGCGCTGTAGCCTTTGTCGGCGAGGTAGGTGCACTCCTTCTCGATGTCGGCCCAGCGCCACTCGAAGAGGTGGACGAAGACGCCGCCGGCCGGCGCGACCCTGGGATCACCGGCCGGGATCACGGTGATTAGCCCATCGCCCTGGTCGTCGTCGAGGGCGTTGCCATCGATGTTGTACTGATCCACCTTCCATTTTTTGTCCTCGCCGCTTTTTTGGCAGTAGGCGGTGAAGCCGTAGGCGCCCGACGCGAGGGCATTGATCTCAGTCTGGGAGATGGTGATCTTGAACTCGTCGTCGCTGCGATACTGGGCGTTCCAGGTCATGACCGGGTCGGGGTCGCTCCAGGCCGAACCGTATTTGCCCCAGTGGAGATAACAGGTGATGCCGGCCGGCGCGCCGGCCGCCTCAGTGACGCCCGCGTCGTACACCCTTACGAAGATGTCGAAGCCGGCTGGGGCGAAAGCGCCCTGGTTGACCTGGTGGGCCACGCCGCCGCGCGGGTACAGCTTGCCGACCCAATCAATGGTGGTGGGCGGCGTCGGCGGGGTGAGCGTCTGCGCCGAGACGAAAACCGCGGTCGTGCGGGCCGGGATGGTGAAGGTGTCGGTCGTGTCGTTGAAGGTGGCGGTTTGCACCACCGGATCGGCGTCGGTCGCGTCGGCCTGGATAGGATGCAAGCTGAACCCGTTCGCGCCGCTGATCGTGATGCTCTGCTGCATCTTATTGGCGTTGAAGAAGACCAGGATGTTCTTGTAGACGGACCCGGCGAGGGTGCCGGCCTCGTCTTGCAGGCGCATGACGATCAGTGCGTCCTGGGTGTTGGCCGTGTTGTAGTGGCTGGTCCGCGCGTTGACCTCAGGCTCGGTGGTCAGACGGAAAAGGGACGAGCTGTAGCGCAGCCGCAGCACCTCGCGGAAGTGGGCGGCCGCGGCCTGGATGTTCGCGCTGGCCGGGTCGAGGCTGGTGTTGGTCAGCAGCGGGGCCATGATGTCCCAGCGGCTCTGGTTGTCCCATTGGGGCGGCAGGCCGCTGCCGAAGTTGTTGCCGGTGTAGGTCCAGTCCACGCGGTTGAACCAGTCGCCCGAATCGTAGCTATTGCGGTCGAGCGACTTCGAGCGGAGGATGTCGGTGCCCATCTGGAAGAACGGCAGCCCCTGGGCCAGCCCGATGAGGCTCTGCCCCATATTCTGGCTGCGCACCCGGTCGGTGATGCCGGTGCCCACGGGCAGCTTGAACACGTTCTGGTCAAAGAGGGTCTCGTTGTCGTGTTTCTCGACGTAGTTGATCGCTTCCTGCGGGTCGGCGGTGAAAGGCGTGCCCTGGCCGTTCCAATCCGTGCCGCTGCCGCGCAGCGCGGAGCGCAGCTTGTCCGTGGCGGCCCACAGGTCGACCTGGGTGCGGTTGGCGTAATAGTAGCCGTTCCAGTCGTAGCTCAGGCCGTTGATGAAGCCCTGAGT
This sequence comes from Anaerolineae bacterium, assembly GCA_026645775.1. Lineage (GTDB taxonomy): Bacteria > Chloroflexota > Anaerolineae > CG2-30-64-16 > CG2-30-64-16 > MO66. The sequence continues at coordinate 1,353 of JAPKMS010000255.1, read as the reverse complement.
CCGGATGCCGGTGTCATCGGGGCTGTAGCCGCCGTGCGCCGCGTCGCGGATGATGTCGTTGAACGCGCCGATGCCCGAGCCGGTCATGTTCCACTTGCCGGCGTAGCACCAGCCGCTGGAGCAGTCGGTGAAGCCCTTGGCCAGCGCCGAGCCGAAGTCCCATCCTTCGCCGTACATGTAGATCTTGGGATCCACCGCGTCCAGGGCGCTCCGCACGTTCTCGATGTTCTTCCGCGTGTGGAAGTTCATCAAGTCGAAGCGGAAGGCATCTACCTTGTAATCGGTCGCCCACCGGACCAGGGTGTCCTTCATCAGCTTCTCGAACATCTCGTACTCGGACGCGGTGTCGGAGCAGCAGCTATCGGTATAGAGCGCCCCATCGGCGGTGTAGCGGTAGTAATAGCCGGGCACCACTTTGTCCAGCACCGAATGGTCGCTCTGGCCGCTGGACGCGGTGTGGTTATAGACCACATCCATCACCACGCGCAGCCCGTTCCGGTTGAGCGCCGAGACCATGCGGCGAAATTCCAGGATGCGCACCGCGCCATCGGGCGCGGTGCTGTAGGAGCCTTCGGCCGCGCCGTAGTGGTAGGGGTCATAGCCCCAGTTGAAGCCGTCGGTGGCGCGGGCCGCCGCGACCGCGGCCTGCTGGCTTTCCGAGTCGCGGGCGTACCCGGTGGGGTTGGGGCTGACCGTGCGCGGCACGGTGGTTTCGGCCACCGAGGCGATGTCGAAGGTCGGCAGCAGGTGCACGTGGGTCAGGCCCGCGTTCTTCAGCGCCAGCAGGTGCTTCATGCCGTCGGAAAGGGCGGGGTTGGGATCGGGGCCGCCGCCGTCGTACGTGAAAGCCAGGTACGTGCCGCGGTCGGCGGAGCCCACGGTGGCGTCGTTGATGCTGAAGTCGCGGATGTGCATCTCGTAGATGCTGATGTCCTCGAAATTCGCCAGCGCCGGCTTGGTCAACGTATCCCAGTCCGCCGGCTTCAGGTTGGCGTCCGCCAGGTTGACGAACTGGCTGCGCGGGTCGGCGGTGTCCGCGGTGTCGGCCGAGAGGTTGATCGCGTAGGGATCGCTCACCAGGTTGTGCGTCAGCGCGTCCAGCGAGGGCACGTAGACCTCGACGTCGAACAGGTAGAACTGGCGGTTCCAGGAGCTGTCGCCGGTTACGCTCCACACGCCGGAGGCCGGGTCGAGGGTCATGTCGTGGCTGCCGGTCTCTATGCCGGCCGAGGTGGCGTAACGCCGCAGCGTCACCGATTTCGCCGTGGGCGCCCACACCCTGACCGCCGGCGTCGTGCCGCTGTAGGTCACACCCAACGTCTGCGTCTTGGCGCTGGCCGCGTAGAGCGCGTC
>JAPKMS010000026.1 GCA_026645775.1 Anaerolineae bacterium | reverse complement strand
GTCGGAGAGCAGGCTGACGTAGCCGTGCTGCTCGCACGCGCCGGTGATCACCACGATGCGGTCGTCGCGCGCCAGGTGGCGCTCGACGTCCATCCAATTCATTGCTTCAAGAAACATGATGCGGCCTCCATACCGACGATGGAACGCAGATTGGCGCTGTTATCTCGCTTTCATCATGCCGGCGTCAGCTCACCGCAGAGCGCCTCGCCCATTTTCCGCTTGACGACCTCCGGCGGGTATCCCTGGCTGAACAGGTAGTACAGCTTGCAGAGTGCGGCCTCGGCGGTCATGTCGCCGCCGCCAATCACCCCGGCGCGCGCCAGCGCAGCGCCGGCCGCATACTCGCCCAGCCGCGCCACACCCCGCAGACACTGGGTGACCGCCACGATCACCACACCTCGAGCCGTGGCTTCCCGGAGCACGGCCATCACGGCGGCATCCTGATCCGGACCGTTGCCCGCACCATAAGCCTCCAGCACCAGCCCCTGCAGCGGCGGCTGGAGCACGTTGCGCAGCAGATCGGGCGAGAGCCCCGGGAAGAGCCGGAACGCACCAACGGTCGCGTCGGCCACCGGGAGGGCAAGAGAGATGCCTTCAGCCCGGCAGCTTCCGCTTGTCGTCCGCTGGGCCGGGAGGGGCGCGGCCAGGAACCGCGGCTCGATCTGCACCTCGACCCCCACCACACCCAGCGGCGGCCACTTGGGCGAATCAAACGCGTCGAGACCGTCGGCATCCACTTTGACGGCCCGGCAGCCGCGCAGCAGTCGGTTGCCGAAGTACAGGCATACCTCAGGCACGGGATACTCCGCAGCGATCAGCATCGAGGTGACCAGGTTCGCCCGCGCGTCGTTCCGCACTTCGCACAACGGGATTTGCGACCCCGTCACGATGACCGGCTTGGCCAGCCCGCCCAGGAAGAACGGCAGCGCTGACGCAGTGTAGGCCATGGTATCGGTGCCGTGCAGCACGATGAAGCCATCGTAGTCCGCGTAGTGCTCACAGATGTCCTGCCCAATGCGCACCCAGTCGGCCGGCCGCATGTTGGACGAGTCGAGCAGCGGGTTGTACTCGTGGAGCGTGTAAGCCGGCATGCGCGGGTCGGCCAGCTCAGGCATGCGGGCCATCTGCTCGGCCAGGAAGCCGGGGGCGGGGGCGTAGCCATCCGGTGTGCGCTGCATGCCGATGGTGCCGCCGGTGTAGGCAATGTAGAGGTGTTTGGGCATGGTAGGTTGGTGGTTGGTTGGTTTGTTGGTTAGTTGGTTGGTTGGTTTGTTTGTGGGTTGGGTGGGTGGTGAAATCAATCCGTTTGGGATGCGCGGGCCAATATCGCGGCCAGATCGGGCGGGCTCCAGCGGGCCGACTTCAGCACCTTGCCATCGGCGCGGTAGATCACTTCGCCGTTCTCGTCAAGCTTGCTCATGTTGCTGCGGTGCACCTCATCAAACAACGCCTCGGCGACGTCCTGCAGACCGTGCGAAACGTAGGTGCCCAGCACGACGTACAGCAGATCGCTCAGCGCATCGGCCACCGCGACCAGGTCATGGTCGGCGGCGGCTTCGCGGTATTCGTTCAGCTCTTCCTGGATCAGGCTGACGCGCAGCGCAATGGTTTCGTCCGTGAGATCGGCGGTCGGTGCGCTCTCCAGGTGTGCGCCGAAGACACGGTGGAATTCTTCGAGTTGCTGTAGTTGGCGGATCAAGTGATTGCTCCCCGATGGGTGATGTGTCGTTCCGGCCCAATAGTACCACGATTCGCCCGCAAGACCGCAACGGCGTTGTACAGAAAAACAGGGTTGGTCACGAGCTAAACCGAACCGGAAATAGATGAGCGCTGATCCTCTTTGCGGTCATGAGCTTCCTCCTGGGTTTGCCACCGCCCCCGCAAGGGGCTAAAATGGGCCTCCGAAAACCCGCTGCACGGAACCGGGTTTCTACCCTTGTCTGGAGTCGCCGATGCCCACGCTTGCCCTCGATCGCCTCGAATCCTATCGCGCCGAGACGTACCATCTCAGGCCGGGAGAGCGCCTGACCGCTAAAGAGGACGCGCTCGCGTTCGTGAACGAACGAGGTTATGTCTACTTTTGGCCCATCAAAGAGATAACCATGCCCAGCCTGTGGGCCGCGGTCGCGGGCGACCGGCCCGTGGCCGACGAACACGACGATCCGGGGCACATCACCTGGGGCTGGAAGGACGAGCTGCTGGGGGCGCGGGTCTGGTACTACGCCAAGGTGCTGCGCAAAAAGGCGACCTTCATCAGCCTGGACGTTGTCCCCTACTTCTATGCCCTCTCAGAGAACTATGGCGAGCCGGAGCGGGATTATCTGGTGCAGTATGACGAAGGACGCATGACCCACGAGGCGAAGACGCTCTACGAGACGCTGCTGGGAGAGGGCCCGCTGGATACCATCAGCCTGCGCAAGCTGGCCCGCATGACCAACAAGACGAGCGACTCGGCGTTCAACCGGGCAATGGAGATGCTTCAGGCCGACTTCAAGATCCTACCCGTAGGCACTGCCAAGGCCGGCGCATGGAAATACGCATTCGTCTATGAGTGCGTCCACCGCCACTACCCCGACCTGGCCAGGCAGGCCCGACCCATCCGCCAGGCTGAGGCGCGGCGCACGCTGATCGAGCTTTATCTGCGTTCGGTGGGCGCGACCCGGACCCGCGATCTGGCCCTGCTGTTCGGCTGGCCGAAGTCCGATGTCGAGGCTGCCCTGGCTGCCTTGGAGCACGCGACTGTGATCGTCAGGGATGTATCCGTGGCTGATGGGCCGGCTGAGTGGGTGGCGCTGGGGAAAATTCTGTGAGCTAGGCCAGCTTGCGCAGGATTGCAGCCAAGCCGTCTGCGTCGTCGGTGATGATGCGGTCCACCCCGCGCGCGACCAACTGGGCCGCCAGCATGATGTGGTGCGGCTGGCCGGGGTTGAGCGTCCACGCCGTCACCTGCGCGCCACGGGCGTGCAGATCGGCGATCCAATCGAAGCCGTCGGCCAGCATGCGCGCCAGCAGGGTGGCCCGAACGTACCACATCGGGACCGGCGCCAGCGCCCACAACGCTTCGGCCCGTGCGGCCAAGTATTGGGCCGGCGTCCCCCAGCGATCGGCGGCCAACGGGTGGTCGTCCAGGTAGCCGTAGACGCCGGCGCGGGCCAGGTAGCGTGAACGCGGCCGGGACGCGCCTGGATCCATATCGAGGTAGCGTCGCGGATCGTATCCCAGCGGCAGATCCGGCGCCAGCAACGCCAAACGCCGGATCGCCCGGTCGTCGGTGCTGCTGACCCGCACCCGCGTGCCCAACGGGATGACTTGCTGCGCCAGGGCCGCCAACGAGGCATCCGCAATGGGCGTGTGCGTCTTCAAGTCAAGGTGGAGCTCCTGCAAAGCGGGAATCTCGCCGGCCAGCGCCACCGCCTCGCGCAAGGTGGCAACCGCTTCATCGGTGGCCGCACCCTGCCACAGCAGCCGCAGCCCGCGCACCTGTTCCGCCGTGGCCGAGTTCACGGTCCCCTTGCCATCCGTGCCTTGTTCCAGGAACCGATCATGCAGCAGCGCGAACTCGCCATCGGCCAGCGGCGTCACGTCCACTTCGATGAAGCCAGCGCCGGCTGCCAGGCACGCGCGCAGGCCGTGCAGCGAGTTAGGCGGGCCGGCCGCGCGTTGGCTGGCCGCATGATAGACAAGCACCGGCGACTTCACGCCCGCCCCCACAGATGCATCCCCTTCAACAGCCATCTCAAAACCCCGCCTGCCAGACAAACACGGCGATCATCACCAGCGCCAGGATCATTTGCATGGCGCGCGAGACCACGCAGCCGGCCAACCAGCCGCCGCCGGCCTTCAATGCCTCCAGCCAGTCCTGACGGTGGCGGTACTCGACCAGGAAGATGCCGAGCAGCGTGCCGACAATGCCTGCCGGCGCCGCGCCGATGCCGCCCACAAACAGCCCCAGCATAAAACCCACCGCGCCCAGCGCCACACCTGCCGCCAACGCCTGCCACGATGCGCCGGCCACCCGGCTGCCGGCCTGGGTCAGCACGAAATCAGCGACCAGCCCGATCACCGCGCACGCGGTGAGGATGCCGAAGCCCAGCGGCGTGAGCGTCGTGAAGCCATCGGCGATCGCGTAGATCAACGCCGCGATCCAGATCAGGCCGACGCCCGGCAGCGCGGGCAACACCGTGCCGGCCAGGCCGATCACCATGGCCGCGAGCGCAATCCAAAAGGGTAATTCCGGCATAGGTAAATTCCTCCGCTGACGTGCAACTGGGGATCCGTTTCGGGCTATCCCTACGGCGCAACTGGGGTCGGTGTGATCGAGAGCATTGCGTTGACCGGGGCCCGCTGCATCAAGATGCCCAGCCGATAGCGCGCCATCACAGCAAGCTCAGACTGCTTAGCCTTCTCTGCCAGCTCGGATGAGCGGATCAGCGCGTTCATCGCTTCCTGATACTGCTGGCGCGCCTCAAACACGGTGGCGAGGTAATAGTGGGCGAGTGAGTTGTCCGGTTCGACCGCCAGCACCGCATCCAGGTCAGCCCGCGCCTCATCGAGCATCCCAAAATCGGTGAAAACCGTCGCCCGCAGCAGATGCAGCTCCACGTCACTGCCTAACAGGGCCCGCGCCTTCGCAAAGCTCTCCTCGGCGTCGTCATCGTCCAGCTTCTGCTGAACGCAGCCGAGCCGGATCCAGTTGTCCACATCGCCCGGCCGATAGCTGGCCGCGGTCATAAAATCGGCCAGCGCGCCGGCGAAGTCGCCTTGCTCCTTGATCTTGGTCTCGCCCGCGGTTTGATGCGTTCGGGCCATCTCGATGGCGGGGTCGACGGGGAAGAAGGTCCGCAGCGCCAGCACCAGCACAGCACCCACCAGCACGATGCCGGCCACGATCAGGCCGGTCCGCAGCCAATGCCGCCGGGCCTTGCTGCGGGTTTCCTCGGCCAGATACCACCACCAGCCCGCGTCAGCGCCCGGATGTTGCGCGGCCCGCGCCGCCGACAGACCGCCCACGGCCCGCAGCTCACCCAGCAGCGCCGGCGCATTCCGCCGCACTGCGGCTTGCAGCGTCTCCCAGCGGCCCAGCTCCGGCCGCAAATCGACCCCCAGCGCCTCGATCTGCGGCCACAACTCTGCCAGCCGATCCAAGTTCAGCAGTAAGTCCAGCGCCCGGGCGCCGGTGTGTGCAAGGTTCACCACCTGTTTTTCGGACTCAGCCAGACGCACGCGCAGCTCATCGGCCGGCGTCAACGCCTCAGCGACGATTGCGTGTGCCATACAGCCTCTTTACGAAGTGGATCATTCGTCACCCATCTCATCGGCCTCGGGTTCGACCTTTTCTTTGGTCTTGGTGGCCTTTTCCTGCTCGTTCCAAATGCGGCCGATCCCCTGCTTGATCTGTGACTCGGTCTTGGACTTGAGCATGGTCGGAACAGGGAAGGATCCCACGATCTCGCGTAAGACGGTAGGAATGGTTTCCTGCTTGGTCTTGCCCTGACGGTGGAACAGCCGGACGCGTGCACGCATGTAGCGGATGTATTCGGACATACGCTCGGTAGCGTCGCGCCCGCAGACGGGGCCGCGGCCCGGCACAATCTGATCCGCCTTCAACTTGCGGATGAAAGTCAAGCCATCCAGCCATTCTTTCGAATTGGCCTGCGCCATGTAGGGGTGCTGATCCACCCAGACGGCATCGCCCACGAACAGGATGCGCTCATTCGGCAGCCAGACAACCGAAGTGGCCACCGTGTGACCGCCGATGCGAATGATACGCAGATCCCGGCCGCCCCGCACGATGTCGAGCCGGTGCGAGAAGGTCACTTTGGGGACGATGATCTCGATGTTGGTGAACTGCGCCTGGATGTCCGGCTCCTTCTTGAACGAGTCGATCACCCGCTGCTTGAAGTTATCGCCGTAGCCCTTCATGTGCTTCCAGGCAAAATCGTGCGCGACCACGGGCGTCGGGACAAAAAACTGGTTGCCCATGATATGGCCGCGGTGATGATCGGTGTTGATCACAAACAGGAACGGCTTGCCGCCGGACACACGGCGCAGCTCATCGCGAAAAGCCACTGCCTGCTTGGGCACGATCGGCGTGTCGATCACGATGACGCCATCGTTGGTCAGGATGCCGCCGTAGTTGGCGCCGCGTTGGTCGGTTTCGACAAAGATGCCGGGAGAGATTTCGCGCATAGGTACCTCGTGAGACATGAAACGTGATCTGTGGCCGAAATCATTCGGGTAGCGCCGCCAGGGCGGCTGCCAGGGCCAAAGCCAGCCCCTCATTCGTCGGCACGCCGCCCTGTGCCCAATCGGGACGGCCCCCACCGCGGCCGCCGCCGGCCGTCACTGCGATGCGCAGCAAGTCACCGGCGTTTACCGGCGCGTCATCGGCGCGGGCGCAGATGAGCTGCGGCCGCTCGCCGCGCACGCCCAGGCAGACCACCGCACCGGGCCGAGCGCGCAACGTTTGCGCCACCCGCCGGGCACGTTCGATCGGGTAGTCGACGGCCAGCGCCACGACGCGCAGCGCGCCGTGCACCGGTGCGGCCAGCCACAGCGCCGCGGCCGTCGACTCCACCCACTGCGCCTCCAGGTCGGCCAGATCCCGACGCAGCGTCTGCATCTCGGCGGCCCGACGGTCTACTGCGTTCAGGAGGTCATCCTGCGCGGTAGTGAAACGGACCACCAGCCCTTCGGCCAACCGCTGCAATCGAGCGTGATCGACGCGGGCGCGGCGGCCACAGAGAAAGGTGACGCGCAACTCGGCCCCGCGGCGCTCCGTGCCCGCGATCTTGATGGCGCCGATCTGCGCCGTGTTCGCCACGTGCGTGCCGCCGCAAGGCGACCAATCGAAGCCGGCCACCTGGACGATCCGAATGCCTTCGGTGACCTTGGGCGGTTTACGCAGCGGGAGCGCGGCCAGCGCCTCCGGTTCGACAAAGCTGGGCGTCACCGCCAAGGCCCGGTCGATGATCGCGTTCGCCGCCACCTCGGCCGCGGCCAGCGCCTCGGGCCCCAGGTCGGTGCGGTTCAAATCGATGGTGCAGGCGACCCCGCCCAGGTGAAACGCCACCGTCTCGGCGTCGTGCGTCTGGATGAACGCCTGTGAGAGGACGTGCTGCCCGGTGTGCTGCTGCATATGGTCGAAACGGCGATCCCAATCCACTGCACCGACCAGGTTATCCGCCGCCAACGGCCGATCCACAACGTGCCAGATGACGCCGTCGTCGGCCACCACATCCATCACCGCGGCTGCCGCGGCCGGATCGCCGGCCACTGCTAGCACGCCGATATCAGCAGGCTGTCCGCCCCCCGTGGGGTAGAACGCCGTACGATCCAGCGCCACCGCCGTCTGCCCGCCGAGGGTCGTCCGTCCCACCACCCGCGCCGCAAACTCCCGCAAATACGCATCCTGATAATACAGCCGTTCAGTCTTCATGGCGCCGTGTCACCTATTTCCGCGTCGCCGCGTGTCCCGGTCACCGCGTCCGCATCACCCCGCCGCAGCGCATAGTCCTCCAACGTCCGTTGGCTCTGCCGCCGCGCGGCCAACGCCCGGCAGTACAGATCCACGTACCGCTGCGCGGAGTGCGCCCACGAAAAATCAACCGCCATGCAGCGCCGCACCAACTGCCGCCAGGTATCCCGGTGGTGATATGTCTCGACCGCCCGGATCAGCGCGGTGTAGAGCGCCATCGCGTCGTATTGGGCGAAACTGAACCCGTTACCTTCACCGGTTTCGGCGTTGTAATTCGCCACGCTGTCGGCCAGGCCGCCGATCGCGTGCACCACCGGCACCGCGCCATAACGCATGGCCAGCATCTGGCTCAACCCGCACGGCTCCTGGCGCGACGGCATCAGGAAGATGTCGCTGCCGGCGTAGATGCGCTGCTCCAGCGGCCGGGCGAAGGTCAGGAAGACCGCCACCTGTTCGGGGTAACGGGCCGCCAGGGCGTTCAACATATCGTGATAGCGCAGCTCACCAGTGCCCATCACCACGAACTGGCAGCCAAGCTGGCGCAGCAGCGGATCGGCGATGGCGTTGACCAGGTCGAAACCCTTCTGGTCGGTCAGCCGGCCGACAAAGCTGATCAGCGGGACATCCTTGCGCACGGGCAGCCTGGCCTCGGCCTGCAGCGCGGCCTTGTTGGCAGCGCGGCCGGCCAGTGAGTTCAGATCGAAGTGCGCTGCAATGTGCGGGTCGGTCGCCGGGTCGTAGAGCTCGGTGTCGATCCCGTTCAAGATGCCGAACAGCCGATCGCGACGGTCGCGCAGAATCGGGTCCAGGCGGTGACCGTACTCCGGCGTCAGGATCTCGCGGGCGTAGCTCTCGCTGACGGTGTTGATGATGTCGGCAAACAGCAGCCCGCGGGCCATCAGGTCGACCACGTAGTTCAAGTCGGGCGCCACGTCGGGATGGGCAATGTAGCCCGTGTCGGCCAGGCCGGCGATCTCCAGGATGCGATAGCCGAAGATGCCCTGGTATTCGAGGTTATGCGCGGTGTAGAGAGTGGCCAGCGGCGCATAAAACGGATCATCGCGGTACACCGTCTTGAGCCAGTTCGGGATCAGCGCCGTGTGCCACTCGTTGCAATGGATGACATCCGGCTGCCAATTCAGGGCCCGGCACGTCTCCAGCGCTGCGCGCGAAAAGAAGATGAACCGCTCCGCGTCGTCCGGGTACATGTAGATCCCCGGGCGATCGAAGTAGCGTTCGCTATCCACAAAATAGACGGGGGTTTGCCCGGCGCCGGCGCCGATGCTCGCCTCAAAAATGGCGGCCGGCTCGGTCCGCTCATCCATGGGCACGTTGACGGCATCCAGCAGTCGCTTCAGGCCGAACTTCTCGACCTCCACCCGGCCGTAGCGCGGCATCATGATACGGATGTCATGCCCCAAGCTGCGCACCGCCTTGGGCAGCGCGCCCGCCACATCGGCCAGGCCCCCAGTTTTGGCGAAGGGGACCACTTCGGCAGAGAGATAAAGGATCTTGAGAGACGGTTGGATGCCCATGCCTGGCTCGCTCGATTCGGAGATGGCCGGTCGTTCGTGCCTGTTCCACGACCCACCGGCTGACGGAGCGGCAGTATAGCACGTTTCAGCGCATGCGGCAACCCAAAATTCAAACCCGGGACCAAAGCGGAATCAGGTTGCAGGTTGAACCTGCCGTCTCAATCCACAATTTCCGCGCGCACAGCGCGCACCAGTTGCAGAAAACCTGGTTCGGAGGTGACATCCACCTGCCGGGGACGGGGCAGCGGCACAGGAAACTCGGCGCGCACGCGGCCGGGCCGCGGAGACAGCACCAGCACGCGGTCGGCCAGCAGCACCGCCTCGGTAATGGAATGCGTCACCATCACGACCGTCGGGCTGCGCAGGTCAAAGATGCGCAGCAGCTCGGCGTTCATGCGCTCGCGGGTGAGCGCGTCCAGCGAGCCGAACGGCTCATCCAGCAGCAGCACGCTGGGCTTGTGGATCAGCGCACGGGCCAGGGCCACGCGCTGCTGCATGCCGCCGGAGAGCTGCTGGGGGTAGGCATCGGCGAAGCCCTCCAGCCCCACCAGCGCGATCTGCTCGCGGGCGCGCGTTTCACGTTCCTCCCGCGCCACGCCGTCGATCTCCAGCGGCAGGATGATGTTGCCCAGCACCGTCCGCCACGGCATCAGGTTGGCCCGCTGGAAGACATAGCCGATCTCGCGGCGCGGCGCGGCAAGCGGCTGGCCGCGCAGGGATACCTGGCCGGCCATGGGCCGGAGCAGCCCGCTCAGCAGGCGCAGCAAGGTGCTCTTGCCGCAGCCCGATGGGCCGACGATGGCCAGGAACTCACCCGCCTCAACCGCCAACGACAGCCCGTCTACCGCGATCAGCATCGCCCGGTGCGGATCGTCGAAGGTCACGCGGAGGGAGTCCGCCTCCAGGATGGGCGCCATGCGCTGTTCCCCTTCACTTTTCCACGAAACGGTTGGTGTACAGATCGTCCGGGTTGACGTCAGTCTGGATCAGCCCCATCTGCTTCATGAACACCGCGGCCGTCTGCCAGGCCGCCGGGTCCGAGCGGCCCAATTCCGCCGCGTCCGCCTGCCACAGCTTCAGCGACTCATCGAAGATCGCCCGGCTGACCGCGGCTTGATCGCCGCCCGCCTCGGGCACGGCCCGCAGGCTGGCTTCGAACGCTGCATCGGGCTCGTTCAGGGTGTCGGTCAGCCCGCGCAGCAGCGCGGTGACCAACGCTTGCGCCAACTCCGGGTGCGCCTGGATGGTCACGTCGTTGGTGATGATGCCGTTGGACGGCAGATCGATAAAATCCGAAACAGGGATCACGGTCACGTCTTCGCCCGCCAGCCGCAACTGCACCGGGCCGTTGACGATGTAATCCATGGCCGCGTCGACCTGGTCCTGGCGGACGGCCGCGGCCTGGGTGAAGCCGATGCTCTGGAGCGTGATCTGGCTGGCGTCCAGCTTACCCGCGTAGACCAACGCCTCCCAACCCACGTAATTCGCGCCGAACAGGCCCGGCACGCCCACCTGCTTGCCAACCAGGTCGGCCGGCGTCTTGATGCCTGAGCTGGCCTTAGCAAACAGCACTGCGGGGAACCGGCGGTACCAACGCATCACATAGCGCACCGGCAGGCCCTGGCTGCGGCCCAGAATGACCTCTTCACCGCTGCCGATCATGAATTGCAGCTCGTTGGTGCCCACCAGTTTCAGCAGATCCGACTCCAGGCCGTAGCGGAAGGTGACGGCCAGCCCGGCATCCCGAAAATAGCCGCGCGCCTGCGCCATATAGAACGGCGCGAACTGGACGCTGGGGATATAACCCATAGCCAGCGTGATTTCGGTCGGCGCGGTCGTAGTCTGCGGCTGGCTGGTCGCGTTTGAGACCGGCGGCGCCACGGGGACGCACCCGGCCAGCAGCAGGGCCGCCATCAACGTGATGAAAATGAATGGACGCATGTTCTCCTCCCAGAGATGCTACTGTACCCGGCGCCACCGCAACACAAAGTATTCGCACAGCGCGACGCCGGAATAGAGGGCCAGCGCGATGGCCACCAGGGTAAACAGGGCCACGAAAAGCATTGGGGTATCCAGGATGCCGCGCGCCAGGTTGATCAGAAAACCCAGCCCACGGTCGGCGCCCACGAACTCCCCCACGACGGCGCCGATCACGGCCAGGGTGACTGACACCTTCAGCCCGGCGAACAGCACCGGGAGGGCGGCCGGCACCTCCAACAGGGCGAAGGTCTGCCAGCGGCCGGCCTGGAGCGAACGCATCAAGGCGCGCAGGTCGGGCTCCACCGAGCGGATGCCGACGATGGTGTTAACCAGCGCCGGGAAAAACACGGTCAGCGCACACACCAGCACCTTCGACAGGCTGCCGAAGCCGAACCACACCACCAACAGCGGCGCCAGTGCGACGATGGGGACGGCCTGCGAGGCCACAATGTAGGGCGACAGGATGCGCTCCAAGAGCGGCGACTTGGCTAACCCGTAGCCGATCACCGCGGCCACGGTGAGGCCCAGCGCCAGCCCGGCAAAGACCTCGGCCAGGGTGACGCGCGTGTGCAGCGCCAGGGTGCCGTCGCCGGCCAGGGCCAGGAAGCGCGTCCACACCCCCTGCGGGCTCGGCAAAAAGAAGGCGGGGTATTTCTGCCACCGCACCAACCCATCCCAGGCCAGCAAAAACGCGGCCAGCGCCACCGGGATCAACACCAGGTCGATGCGCAAGAGCCGTTTGCCCGCCCGTGCGGGGCCACGCCACAGATCCTGAGAATTCATACCGTTTGCCTTGTCGACCAGAAGCTGCGTTGGGGGCACAAAAAAGCCCCAGGGCACAACACCCTGGGGCGCACAGAACGCGTAAAACATCCGGCGCGAACCGCCGAACTGGCGCTCACCCTCTCCCATCCGGACTTTACCGTCGGCCCCGGCATTTCACCGGGTCTGCCCCTGCGCCTGCGCAGGGACTCGCGGGCTCGGCTGTGTCAGCCTTACCGCCGGTCGAGAAACGGAAGAATCTTCCTCACTCTGCCCCGAAGGTGTTTTGCATTTGTGATGTGAAGTATAGCACAGCGTTAAGACGTGTCAAGAAGCCCCGCAAGCCGGCCGCGGGCCTACTCCTCACTCCAGTCTTCGGGCGCGGCGGGCATATCCACGCGCAGGATCTCGCCATGCAGATCGATCACGATACGAAAGCCGAGCATGCCGAGCCACTGCCGCGCTTCCGGCGGCAGACTCTGGCCCGCGATCTGATCCAGGTTGATGTTGCGGATCGTCGAATCGACCATCGCCTTCGTAAACAGGTCATCCTGCCCCATCATCCGCAGCATCGCGGCGCTGGCTTCGTCCGGGTGCTCCTGGAGCTGCTCCAGAAACTGCGCCAGCACCGCGCGATCGATCGGTTGCGCATCCACGTGCCGCCGAAAACCCTGATCATCGATCACATAGAACGATTCGCCGCCGATATGGACGGCCGCCACCGGCACGCCGTCTTCGGTCTCCACCAATCCTTCAAAAAACGCCATCTGCCACCTCAACCTTGAAGAAATCTGCCTGACGCTGGGCTGAAACGACTGAAGTCGTCACACCGGGTTTTGTTAGCCCGCGTAGGGAAACGCCCAACGTCCGGGGCCATGGGCCGCGTCGTACAACTGCTGTGCCAGGCGCGGGTTGCCCAGGATCTCCGCCGGCTGGTCCCGCAGCCACCAGGCGAAATCCGAAACCCAGGGGAGCGCCGTCATCACCGTGCGGTGGAACATGGCGCCCAACACGCCGCCCGCGGCGGCCAACCCCGATGCGTGGTAACCGGCATCGACCGCCGCCAGGTCGTAATCCACGCGCCGGATCTCAGCGCGCCAGCCAGAGACATCCCCCTCCAGCCAGGCATATCCGGCCCGCGGGTCGCCGTCATACGGCGCGCCCACCGATCCGCTGTTAATCACCACCCACCGGCCAAACGGTCGCACCATCGGCACGTGGGTGTGCCCGCCCGCCACCACCTGCTCGGCCACGCCCTCCAGATGGCGGATCGCCCACCCTTCAGGAGAATCTGGACGGAAGCCGACGAAGAAGTTGCCGGGCAAACCATGCAACAGGCGCAGAGGCGGGGCATCCGCAAACGCCAGCGGGAGGGCGAGCGGCAGCTGCTCCAACACGGCCACGTGACGCGGGGCCAGGCGGCCGCGGGTCCACCACAGCGCCGCGTAGCGTTGCCGGTCATGGTACCGCGCTTCCATGCGCGGCGCGCCAAGCTGCATCACGGCGTCATCATGATTGCCCAGCAGCATCGGCCAGCCCTGATCCAACACGAAATCCAACGCCTCAGGCGACCAGGCGCAACCGTTGACCATATCGCCCAGTACGTAGATGGCATCCGGCCGTCGCGCCCGAATATCCGCCGCCACCGCTTCAAGGGCCGGCAGATTGCCGTGGATGTCAGAGAGCAATGCAAGCGAAATCACGGGCACGATTATACCCGGCCCCCCAGCCCCATCAAAATCGCTTGGCGCGCCGGGTGACCGGTGATATACTGCTCAATCATGTACGCGACGCTTGCGGATCTCTTAACCCTCTCACGGATCGCGGCGGCGGGTGTGCTCGCCTGGCTCGGCTTCGTCCGCGGCCAGGACGCGCTGCCGGCCGCGGTGCTGGTGTTGGTCGCGGCCTGGACCACCGATCAGCTCGATGGGTGGGCGGCGCGGCGCGGCGGCGTGCCCACCCACCTGGGGCGCTACGACTTCGTGTTCGATCTGATCTTGTACGCGGGTGTGTTGACCTACCTGGCGGCTGCCAGGTTTGTGCCGGCCTGGCTGGCGGCGGTGTTCGTCATCGTTGCCGCGGCGGCGCTGCTGCTCGCACGGCGCAAGGCCGTGATCGTGCTGTGCCTCCGCCTGTTGGATCTCGCGGCGGTGACCCTGCTCTTCATCCATCAACCACGGATCGGTGCGCTCGTGCTGGCCTGGCTGGCCGTGCTGGCGCTCATCTACCGCCGCCGATTGGCAGAGCGCGTGCCGGCCTGGGCCAGGGAGCTGATGCAGATGGTCAATGGCGGGCGGAGGACCTAAGAGACGTCACACCTCATGTACGCACGACCGATGCTGAAAACACGCCCCTCTTCGCCTCAGCCTTCACGGGCCGTTGAGCGTCGTCAGCGGCAGGAATGAGCTGTAGGGGAAGCGCACCTGGAAGGTCTGCGGCGGGCTGTACGGCCCGACATTGCCCTGCACATCCACCGCGGCGATGCGCCAGTAGTAGCGGCCGGGCGACAGCGGCGCCGGCGCCTGGTAAGTGACATTCTCCCAACCCTGGCGCAACCGCACGTCCGCCGGCGCAGCCACCCCCACGGCTGACCGCATCCCCCCACCGCTGCTGACCAGGAACGGCACAAACGTCAGCCGGTCCCCGGACACCCAAGCATCGATCAGCGGGTCGGCGAAATAGGGCTGATCCATGAACAGCCGGGTATCCACCTGGAGCTTGTAGCCGGCCAGCGGGTAAGTGCCGGGCGCCACAGCAGACCATTCAAAGGTGACCTGCTGCGTTTTGGGTGTGGCGCCCGGCAGCAGAGGCGTCGGCGCGGCGGGCAAGGCAAAGGCGGCGGCCTGCGCCCGGTAAGTCTCGTAAAACGGGCTCTGCACGAACGGCAGCGGATCCCATTCCGGCCAGCGGGGGTGGAAGATTCCCGGCCCCCAGTGCGATGTCGTCGACAGATACCAGAAGGAGCGCTGAACGCCCTGGTCTGTCACCAACTGGAAGAGGCCGGCCAACCCCGTCTCGGCATCTCCATAGCTCCAGCCGAGGTAGTTCAGCTCGGTGTCCCACAGTGGGCGATCTCCCAAGCCATACTTCGCCAGCACGTTCCGAATCTGGCTCAGTTTCCACGCATGCTGGCTGTACGCGTGGACGGAAACGATGTCGAAACTGTTGCGCACCGAGTACGGGCCGGTCTGGCTCAGCACCTTGTCAAGGAATGCCGGGCCGTTGATGTCGGAAAGGCCGCCAAACAAGATCTTGGCGCCGGGAGCCTCGGCCCGGATGACGGCCGCCGCCCGGCTGAGCAGTTCGGCGTAGACCGGCACAGTGCCGTTGCCCCAGTCGTTATCCACCGAGAGGAATTCCGGCAGATCGGGCTCGTTCCAGATCTCCCAGGCGTTCACCAGGTTTTTGCCCTGCGGCCCGTAACGGCGGACCATGGCGCGTACGAAGTTCTCCCAATCGGCCATATCTTGCGGCGGGTAGTTCTTGCGCATATTGTTGACGCACTCGACGCCGGCCACACCGTTCTTCACCGCCCAATAGGGCGGGTAAAGCAGCACCGGCATCGTGGCGATCCCGTAGTTATGGCTGATCTGGATCGCCGCGTCCAGGTCGTCCCAGAAAAACTGCCCCCGCTCCGGCTCGACCATACACCACCACACCGAAAGCCGGCTCCAGCGCACACCGGCATCCGCGGCCTGGTGGATGGCATCATCGAGCATGTCCAGGCGGATCGAACCGGACAGGCGCGGATAGGCCTCTACACGTGGGAAGACCCACTGCCAGCCCAGGCCAAACAGATCCATGCCATAGGCCGAGCGATTTTCGGGTGGGGTCCTGCCCGCCTGGGCTGCCGGCGCGACGATCGGTGACAGGCTCAGCAAGATCATCAGAAACAGCGCGATGCGCGCCTTGTGGCAAAACCGCATCAGAGGCCTCCTTCGTCCTTCAGACAGGTGCAGAATCAGTGGGGTGCCGCCGGGGAGATGCGCTTTGACAGCACTCTTTTGCGGTTCACATTATCGCTCAGCATTTTGGTTTGAGCAAACCGCTCACTTGACAACATCCCGCGCCCGCTTTAGACTGCGAACCAGCGCGCTGAGATGCGCAGCGATCATCTTGTAAACGGGGCCACCATGAAACTTGTCCAGCAAACTGAAATATCCGTGCGGCAAACCGCCAACACGACCGCATCGGCCGGACGGGCCCGCCCGAACCGACTCCTGCGGGGGGTCCGGTGGGCGCTGTTAGCGTGTGTGCTGCTGGCCGCGCTGGCCGGTTGCCGCGGCAAAACCCCCACTCCGCCGGCGGCGACACCGGATGCAGGCGCTGTAGAGCCGATCGTCGCCCAGGGCGTCGCAGTGCTTGAGCCGGCAGCAGGCGGCACAGTCGTGCTGGAAAATGGCGCTGAAGTCACCGTGCCGAAACAGGCACTGTCGGCCCAGGCGACGGTGAGCCTCGGCGTGGCCGAGCGAGCGCCGGCCGTACCCATCCCCCGCAGCCTGCTGGGAAACGCCTATCAGTTTGCGGTCGAGGGCGCCGAGATCACCGGTGTGGCGCTGATCAAGCTGCCGCTGCCGTCGGACGTCACCGCCGATCAGTTTGGGGTGGCCCCCTACCGCTGGAACGGCACGACCTGGGAACGCATCAACGGCCGCGTCGTGGGTGACAGCATCCAATTCGGGGCCAGTGCGCCGGCGATTTATGCGCTGCAGGGGCAGTGGAGCCTGGCCGATGCCACGTTGACGCTCATCCGCCCGCAAACGCCGGCGGATCAACTGACTACCCCGCTGGCTGTGGCAGGCCAGTATCGCTACTCGGCGCTGCCGGCGCTGCAAGATGGCCTGGTGCTGGCCCACGTGGCATTGAAGCAAGACACATCGGGCGGCGCGGGCCGTGTCAGCGGCAACGAGGCGCTGGATAAGACCGTTGCCGAGGTCACGCTGCGGTTCAAGCCGGATCCCGCGCAAGCCCGCGGCCGGATTGATTTCTCGCACGTCTTCAACCTCAAACCTGAGGACTTGGATCTGGCGCCGGGCGCGACGACCCGCCTGTATGCCTCACTCGTGGTGGATGATGCGGCCGCACCGACGCGCCGGCTGAGCATCGGGCTGGAATACGCCCAAATCTTGTCGATCCAGGCCGTCGGCATGGAGCTTGTGCGGCCCGCACTGGCGAACGAGGGGCAAAGCAATCTGCGCTGGCACGTGCGCCTCGACGGACGGACGCTCGATACGCCGTCGGCCCTGGAGACCCGACTGCCGCTGAGCGATATCCTCGCGCGCGGCGGGCTGGGCGAATATCGGTTCGTCCTCGAAGTCGAAAGCGCCGGAACCTGGACGCCCGTCAGCAACGAAGTGACCGTCCAGCTCACCCTGCCGGCCACGGCCACATCGCAGGTGGTCCAAGCGCCGGCGCCCCAAGGCACCCAGATCGCGATCCCGATCCCCGATAGCGGCGGCACGCCGGTGGCTGGCGGCGCACCGGCCACGCCCACCCGGCGGCCCACCCCGGGCGGTTCGACCCAAGGGGGGCAGGCTTCTCCGACGCCGACCGCCACCCCGCTGGGCCAGGTCGCCACCGCCACGCCTACGCGTCCCGCATGGGCAAGCACTTTCTGGGCGGATCAGTACACGCTAACGTCCGGCCAATGCACGATCCTGCACTGGCAGGTGGACAACGTCATCGCGGTATACCTGGATGGCGCATCGGTGACGGGCAACCAAACCCGGCAGGTCTGCCCGCTCCAGACAACCTCGTACACCCTGCGCGTCACCACTTCCGCGGGCACACAGGACCGCACGGTCACCATCGCGGTCAACGCCACCCAGGCCACCGTTGTCTTCACCGCGGACAGCTACCAGATCACATCGGGCGACTGCACCACCTTGCGCTGGAGCGTGACCGATGTCCGGGCTGTCTACCTGAACAACGAGGGCGTCGCCGGCGAAGCTTCGCGGCAGGTCTGCCCGAACACCAGCACCGACTACGAGTTGCGCGTCGAAAGCAACGCCGGCGTCACCACCACCAAACGGGTCACCATCACCGTCTTGGAGGGCAGCGCTGCCGCGATCCGGTTCTGGGCCGAGCGGTACTCGCTGCCGGCGGGCGGATGCACCACCCTCCACTGGAGCGTAACGAACGTGCGCGAGGTCTACCTGGATGATGTGGGCAAATCGGGCGAAGGCTCCAGCCAGGCCTGTCCGGCCGGGAGCCAGTACTACACCCTGCGCGTCGTGAATAACGCGGGCGAGAGCATCATCCGGGAGCTCAGCCTTGAGGCGGGCGACCCTGGCCTCAGCGCGCCGGAGCTGATCGCACAGGGCGTGGTGAGCGAAGTGGTGCGCATGGCCGATCTGGATTCGGGGACACTGGGGGATCAGTCGGGCTATCGCCTGACGATCGATGGCATCAACCCGCTCTTCGTCGGATCGAACGGCTGGACCGCGTCGGTGGTCTACTTGCGGGTTCTCGACGGACTCACCCAGATTGGCGTCGGCGGCCCGGTCGACTGGCCCATCAACACGGGCCAACAAGTGGAGTTTCGGGCGGTGTGCGACAGCACCGGGTGCAGCCTGCAACTGGCGCTGAGCAACTACCTGTTCCTGCGCTCGCAATAACCTCGTACAAGAAAAAAGCTGCGGGATCGTTTGTTATGACAAGCGATCCCGCAGCATCTGTATTTGCAAAGACGACTGCGTCAGTCTTCGATCACCACACCCGATAGATCATCGGCAGGCTCCGGCCACTTCATCTTGAAGCCGCGCAACGTCTCCACGATCACCCGCGCCACGGTCAGGTTACGATACCATTTGCGGTTGGCCGGGATGAGGTACCACGGCGCCCACGGGGTGCTGGTGTGGTTCAACGCATCCTCGTACGCTTCCATGTACTGATCCCACAAAGCGCGTTCCTTCAAGTCGCCTACCGCGAACTTCCAGTGCTTTTGGGGATCATCGAGGCGCGCTTGCAGACGCTTCTTCTGTTCGTCTTTCGAAATGTGCAGGAAGAATTTCAGGATCGTGACGCCATTCTCCGTGAGATGTTTCTCGAAGGCATTAATCTGAGCATACCGCTGGCTCCATACATCCTTGGGGACCAGATTGTGCACCCGCACCACCAACACATCCTCGTAGTGCGAGCGGTTGAATACGCCCAGCATCCGCTTGCCTGGCACTGCCTGATGAACCCGCCACAGATAGTCGTGGGCGATTTCCTCCGCCGTCGGCACCTTGAAGGACGTCACGGGGCAGCCCTGCGGATTGACGCCTGACAACACGTGCTGGATCGTGGCATCTTTGCCCGCGGTGTCCATCGCCTGGAGGACCACCAGCACGCTGTGCTTACCTTCGGCGTACAGAAGCTCTTGCAGTTCGACCAGGTCACGCTTGTCGTCAGCCAACAGCTCCTGGACCTCGTCCTTGTGCTTGTAGGGCGCCGTGTCGCCGGGATCAACATCTTTGAGGTGCAGTTTCTGACCTGGCTTCACCAGGTGCCGAAGATGCAAAGCCGTGTCCTTCATAAGACCTCCTTGCGCACGCATGAGGGGAAAATAACACTTGCGACACGTTAGCACATCGGCACAAGGTTTGTCAAACAGTTCACCTGCCCAATCCTGCGGAACTGTGATAAAATAAGGCCCTTGTTTCGGCCAACCGCTGCAAAGGAGAACCTTGCTCATGGCGCAAAATTACGTTTCCGTTGCCCCGGATGCGCGCCGGTTGTACACCGCCGACGGCCGACCGTTCTTCGCGGTTATCGTGAACTACGTCGGCCACAGCGACCGGGCCTGGGCGCAGTTCCAGGCCGGCAAGTTCGATGCCGCGCTCATCGAGGCCGACTTCCGGCTGGCGCGGCAGGCTGGGGCGAACACCATCCGCACCTTCGTCGCGGCCCCTTTGCAGAACGAATTCCCAAAAAACGACTGGACCAAGCTCGATGCGCTGGTCGCCGCAGCCGAACGCGCCGGCGTCCAGTTGCTGTTGACCCTCGCCGATTACAGTCTGACCTACGTCCAAACGCTGGGCGCCCACGCCGGCCTGATCGCGGCACGCTACGCCGGCCATCCGGCGCTGCTCGGCTACGACCTGAAGAACGAACCCCGTTTCTACCATCTGACCCAGATGCGCTTTCCGAGCGCGAACCCGCTCTTTGCGCCCGATCTGACCGCGCTCTACCCGCCGCAGCGTACGCCGGAAGCCGCGCTCGCCTGGGCGCGCGGCGACGGTAATGCCGCGGGCTGGATGTCTGACGACGAGGCGGTCCGCTTCGCCAACGCCAGCGAGACCCTGGATGCGCTGTTGAAGGCGATCAGCGACTGGATCAGCGCCCGCAGCTATCGTGTCAGCACGGTCGACTTTGTGCGCTCACCCGAGGCGGTCCCGTGGCAAGCCTTCCTGGACAAGCTGAACGCCGCCGCGGCCGCCTGGATCGCGCCCCAACTCAACGCCGTGCGCGCCGCGGATCCTGGCCGGCTGGTGACAATCGGCTGGAGCGATCCGCTGCTGGCCGCGCTGCCCGCCAACGACCGCCTCGACATGATCTCTATTAACCGCTACCCGCGCGATGCCTCGCCCCGGCAGTTGGAGTACCAGCTCACCATCGCCCAGGGGTTGCGCACGGCGTTTCCAGGCAAGCCGGTGCTGCTGACGGAGTTCGGCTACTCGACCAGCGAGCTGGAGCCGGCGCAGGCGGCCATCTGTGAAAGCGCCGGGTGGCTGCGGGCCTACGAGCTGGGCCTGGCCGGTGCGGGCAAGTGGATGTTGTGGGACCTGCCGCCAGGGCCTAACCCCAAGGAACGCAGCTTCGGGTTGTTCGACTCGGCCGGCCTGCCGAAACCCAGCGCAGTGGCGTTGCCGGCGCTGGCCGCGCGCCTGGCGCCTGGCCGGGCCCCGCGCGGCCGCGTGGAGGTGACGGCAACCCCCGCCGGGAGCATCGCGTACCGCTACACCGCCGACGACGCGCTTTTCAGCAGCGGCAACGGCCGAATCGGCGACGCGGCCGCACGCTGGCAGGGACAGGGCTGGGCCCAGTTGTTCGTCGATTGGCAGGAGCCCGGCGCACTGCACGTATCGGCGACCGCGGCCGGCGAGGTGACCCTGGACTTGGGACAAATTCTGGGCCTGCGCGAGCTGCGCGACACCACGGTCGAAGCGGATGGCGCACCGCTGCCGCACACCCAGGCCGGCAGCGTGCTGGTCTTCGCGATTGCGCCGGGGCAGCGCGCCAGCATCCGCCTGGCCCTGCCGTCCGTCGATGCCAAGATCGCCATCTTGTGGCCGCACGACGACGCGCCCGTGGCCGAAGCACGCCTGGCCAACCTGACCGCCTATCTCACCTTCCCCGACAGCCGCGCGGCCGTCCCCTGCGACTTCGCCCATCCGGTGACGCTGTGGC
Organism: Anaerolineae bacterium; assembly: GCA_026645775.1. Lineage (GTDB taxonomy): Bacteria > Chloroflexota > Anaerolineae > CG2-30-64-16 > CG2-30-64-16 > MO66. Next base: position 13,333 of record JAPKMS010000026.1, on the reverse strand, counting down.
GGGCGCTCAACAACGAGCCGGTCGAACCGGTCGCGACGGGGGCGCCGCGGCTGGCAGATTTCAACGGCCGGCGCGTGCCCGTGTGGGACTTCAATGACGTGGACGTCAGCGCCGCGCGCGATGCGCGCAACAAACTCTATTTCACGGTGCGCGTCGCGGGGTTCCCGTGCCGATCCAACGTGTGGGTGCACGGGGCCGACGCGCGCACGTTCATGCCCGACCAGTATCAGCCCGAAAGCGAGGGGCTCGTGCGGGCCGGGGCCTGGCCCGCGGCCATCGACGCACGCATCCAAATCCTCTGGCCCCACGGCAATGCGGCCGTGTCCGAGGCCCACCTGGCTAACCTCAGCGCCGATCTGTTTGCGCACGGCACGCGCCAGCGGCTGCTGGTCGCACAAACCGCCGACGCCTGGCAGCCGGCGATCTGGCTGGTGCGGGCGGTGAACAACGATCCCGGCGAACGGGTGGCGCGCGGTGCGCCACGGTGACAAGGCGCCGCGGCCAGCCGCTGGGATTTCAACGACATCGATGTGAGCCCGGCCCGCGATCCCGGCAGCAAGCTTCACTTCTGGGTGGAAGTCGACGGCCTATCCGCGAACACCAACTTCTGGACACACGGCGTCGATGCGCGCACCTATCTGCCGAACCCGGATCTCCTCGTGGGAGACTGCTCGTAACAAACAGGCACCGGTCGATCGGCCAGCGCCTGCGCACGGGTCTGTTTTTATCTTACTTATTCGCAAAGGAGGCCTCCATGACCCGCATTGTGGCGGACACCACCTGTGGCCTGGCGCCGGATTTAGCAAGGCGCCTGGGCATTCCACTGATCCCCCAGATCATCAACTTCGGGGGGCAATCATTTCGCGAGGGCATCGACATCGACAATGCAGGCTTCATGGCTCGCCTGCGCGCCGGGCGGGAGCTGCCGAAAACAGCGGCCCCTTACCCCGGCGATTTCATCGCTGCGTTCCAGGAGCTTTCCCAAGGCGGAGAGTCCATCGTCTGCATCCACCCCTCGGCCGACGTAAGCGGCACCATGCGCTCGGCAGAGACCGCCCGCGGCGATTTCCCCGGCGTGGATATCCGCATTATCGACACGCGCACCATCGCCGGCCCCCTGGCCGCCATCGTGCTGGAGGCGGATAAGTGGGCCAAAGCCGGCGCCACTGCCGACGAGGTTGAGGCAGGCGTCCGCGCCATGATGGCTCGGGCACGCATCTACTTCTTGGTGGACACGCTGGAATTCTTGCAGCGCGGCGGCCGCATCGGCGGGGCACAGGCACTGGTCGGCGGCATTCTGCAAATCAAGCCGATCCTGACCTTCCTGAATGGTCGCATCGAGCAATTTGAGAAAGAGCGGACCAAGCGCCGCGCCTTGGCCCGCATCAAAGAGCTGGCCATTACCGAATCAGCGCGCGGGGCCGATGCCCATCTGACCGTCATGCACGCCTCCGCGCCGGATGACGCGGCCGCGCTGGCTGCCGAGCTGAAAGAGGCGCTCGGCACGGACGATGTGCTGATCATGGACCTGGTGCCGGCGATCGTCACCCACGCCGGGCCAGGAGCGCTTGTGGTCGGCTTCTTCACCCCCGCCCCCACCACCGAATAAGGACGCACAGCGCATGACACTCAGCGTTAGCAAACTCAACACCGATTCCCGGCGCGACGTCAACCGCTTCATCGAACTCAAATTTCGGCTCTACCGCGACTGCCCGCAGTGGGTGCCGCCGTTGGTCGATGATCTCAAGCTGATGTTGAACCGGCGCAAATATCCGTTCTACGAACACTCGGACGCCGACTTCTTCCTGGCCGAGCGCGATGGACGGGCCGTCGGACGCATCGCAGTGCTGGAAAACCGGCACTACAACGCCCACTGGAACAGCAAAACCGCCTTTTTCTATCTGTTCGATGCGGAGGATGACGCCGAAGCCGCCCAGGCGCTGTTCGGCGAGATCGAAGCTTGGGCCCGCGCCCGCGGTCTGACCAAGATCGTGGGGGCCAAGGGGTTCCTCCAAGGCGACGGCATCGGTGTGCTGGTCGAGGGGTTCGAGCACCACCCCGCCGTCGGCATCCCCTACAACCACGCCTACTACGGCGCGTTGATCGAAGGCGCCGGCTACGTGCGCCAGCGTGACTTCTTATCGGCCTACCTGCCCGGCGGCGCCGTCCTGCCCGAACGCCTGGTGGACATCGCCGAGAAAATGAAAGAGCGGCGCGGTTTCAGCATTAAGACCTTCACCGACAAGACCGAACTGCGCGCGTGGATTCCGCGCATCGTGCAGACCTACAACGACACCTTTGTGGGAAACTGGGAGTTCAACCCCGTCACCGACCAGGAGGCCCGGGTGATCGGTGAGCGGCTGTTAAGCATCGCAGATCCGAAACTGATCAAGCTCGTGATGAAGGGAGACACCATCGCCGGCTTCCTGCTGGGCTTCCCCGATCTCTCCGATGGAATCCGCCGCGCCCGGGGCCGCATCCTGCCGTTCGGCTGGTTCTGGCTCCTGCTCGAATTCAAGCGCACCCGATGGCTCAACCTGAACGGCGCCGGCATCCTGGCGCCGTATCGCGGGTTGGGCGTCAACGCCATCCTCTACGTCGAAATGCAAAAGACTATTGAGGCCGGCCACTTCGAGCACGCCGACCTGGTCCAGATGGAAGAACACGTGCTGACCATCAACGATACGATCACCGCCGGCGGCCGGATCTACAAGCGGCACCGCATTTACGAAAAGGCCTTATAGCCTTCATCCTGGCATCACAACACCGCAAGGGGCGCGCAGGGAACTGTGTGCCCCTCTTCATTTCCTGCATCCTCGGTCTCACCCCCATCGCAGCCAGGGTGTCTTCTCAATTTGTTAGGGGCTTGCCATCACGTGCCTGGCACTTTGCGGAAGTGCCGGGCACGTCGCCCCGGACTATTGAGACGGTACCAGCCATGCTTAACTTCACAGCATGACGGCATCGGGCCATGAAAGACCGCGCCGTTCATGAACCCTCTACCCTGCAAGGCCCCCAAGGGGCCACGAAGGGAGAGGGATCATGCACCAGCGCACGGCGTTTGCCATCATCTGGGCGCTCTACGTCTCGTTTGTCCTGATCGCGTGGCCGGCCGGTGGTCCGGTCCCGACAGCCGCACCGACGGCCGCCATCGTGCGGCCCGATACCCCATCGGATGTCCCGTGGGGCGGATAGGCCGAAGGACCGGCGCAGCGATTGACAGAAACGCGCCCTTCACGCGATAATGCGGCCATGTCAACGACCAAAAAAATCCTGATCCTCACGGCCGATGCCGGGTTCGGGCATCGTGCGGCAGCGAACGCCGTTGCAGCGGCGCTGCGCGAACGCTACGGCGATGCCTGCGATGTGGCAGTCGTCAATCCGCTGGAAGACCGGCGCGCGCCCGCGCTCTTGCGCCGGGCGCAGGACGATTACGACCGGTTGGTCCGGGAAATGCCGGACCTCTACCGGATTGGCTACGAGGCGAGCGATGGCTCCTTGCCGGTCGGCATCGTCGAACAGGCACTGATCGCCATGTTGTATGGCTCTTTGCGCGATGTACTGCAGCAGCACCAGCCCGACGCCATCATCACCACCTATCCTCTCTACCAGGCGCCGCTGGCCGCGATCTTCGCCCTCTCGCGCGACTATATCCCGGTGCTCACCGTGGTCACCGACCTGGCCACTGTACACGGCCTCTGGTTCAACGATGATGTGGATAAATGCCTGGTGCCGACGGCCACCGTCCTCAACAAGGCGTTGGAAAGCGGGCTCGCGGCGGATCGTCTGGAAATTACTGGCTTGCCGGTCGACCCGGCGCTGAACCGCCCGGTCGATCGCGCCCAGTTGCGCGCGAAGCTGGGGCTGCACAACGATCGATTTGTGGCGCTGATGGCCGGCAGCAAACGCGTGCAGAAACTGGAGCCCGTTGCGCGGGCGCTCAACCACACCGGGCTGCCGCTCGAGCTCGTGCTGGTGGCGGGCGGCAACGACGAGCTGCGCGACCGTTGGGAGGCGGAGACCTGGCATCTGCCGGCCCAGGTTCACGGCTTTGTGGATAACATGGTCGAGTTGATGCAGGCCGCCGACTTCATCGTGTGTAAGGCGGGCGGGCTGATCGTCAGCGAAGCGCTGGCGGCAGGGCTGCCGATCCTGCTGGTGGAAGCGATTCCCGGCCAGGAAACGGGGAACGCGGAGTACGTGACGCAGGGCGGGGCCGGCGTACTGGCGGAGGATCCGCTGGATGCGTTGATGACGGTCTTCCACTGGCTGGATGCACAGGGCAGCGAATTGGCCCAATGCACCGCGCATGCGCGCAGCCTGGGTCGGCCGCAGGCCGCAGCGCGGGTGGCAGAGCTGGCGTGGGAAGCCGCTCAGCAAGGCCCGCAGCGCCGCGAGCACCGCCTGACCGAGCAACTGGCGCTATTGCGTGACCTGCTCAGCGGCCGCGAGCGTGGGATCGACAGCGCCGCGCTCGATAGCTGAGCTCTCCTCGGCCACCAGGACGGTCCATTCGGCGACGCGGGCCAGGGCATCGATCGCAGCGTTTTGCGCGGCGACCTGCTTGCTCGAACCTGCCCCCCGGCCGCAGATCACCTCATCCAGCGCCACCTCAACCACGAAATTCCTGGCGTGATCGGGACCCTCAGACCTCACCGTCCGGTAACGCGGCGTGATGCCGAAGGACCCCTGTGCTAACTCCTGGAACCGGCTCTTGGGGTCTTTGTCCGCCACTTCGACGCGCGCGCCGGCCAGCTCACCTTCCATCAACGGCAGCACCCACTGCGCCACCTGGGCCAGGCCCTGATCCAGGTGCAGGGCGCCCACTAAGGCCTCGAAAGCCGCGCACAACGTCGCCAGACGCGTACGCCCGCCCGTCTCCACCTCACCGTGTCCCATGAAGAGCATCGGGCCGAGCGCCAGCCCCTGTGCCAGCCGCGCCAACGTCTCGCGCCGGACCAATGCCGCGCGCAGGGCGGTCAGCTCGCCCTCGGGCGCGTTCGGAAAATGTAAGAAAAGGTATTCCCCCAGCAAAAAATCCAACACGGCATCGCCCAGGTATTCCAGCCGCTCGTTATCCTCCCAATCGTAATCGGGGTGTTCATTAAGGTAGGAACGGTGGGTCAGGGCCGTGCGCAGTAACACCGGGTTGTTAAACGTCAAGCCGTTGCGTTCTGCGAATTCCCGCAGGCTATCATAATCGTGGGTCATCGGGGCTCCAGGAAAAGTCAAAACGTCAAACAGAGATGCGCCTCATTGACCTGCCGGCGCATCACCCTTTCAGGAATGGGGAGTATAACATAGCGCACTGGCTTTGTCATTCCGGGTCGGCTCGTGTATAATCCGGGGTGTCATTCGTTGTGCGATGTCCCCAGCCTGCTGAAGGCTGGGGTTTTTGTCGCACCCAAACGGCCACCAAGGAGCAGCAGGTGTTCGGTCTTTTTCGCAAAACAGCGGCCCAGCAGGCCGAGGACGACGCCAAAATCCAAGCCAGCCTGAGCAAGACCCGGCAGGGCTTTTTCGGGCGCATCACCACCATCTTCCAAGCCAATGAAGTCACCGATGAAACCTGGGATGAGTTGGAGGAACTGCTGATCCAGGCTGATTTGGGGATCAACACGGCATCGCAACTGGTGGCCCATCTGCGCGAGCGCGTCCAGCGTGAGCGGCTGAAGCGCGTCGAGGACGTGCGCGCGGTCCTCAAGGACGAGTTGCTCAAGCTGCTGGCCGCCCCGCCCGTGATGACCATCGATGAACCGCGGCTGCTGACGGTGATGCTGATCGTCGGCGTCAACGGCTCAGGCAAAACGACCAGCATCGCCAAGCTGGCGCGCTACTACAAGGCGCGCGGTAAAAAAGTAGTGCTGGCCGCGGCCGACACCTTCCGGGCCGCCGCGATCGATCAGATCAAAATCTGGGGCGAGCGCACGGGGGTGGAGGTGATCGCCCAAGCGCCCGGCGCCGACCCCGGTGCGGTGGTCTACGACGCGATCCGGGCCAGCCAGGAAACCCGCCAGGCCGAGCTCCTGATCATCGACACCGCCGGCCGGCTGCACACCAAATATAACCTGATGAAAGAACTGGAAAAAGTGCGGGCCGTGTGTGCGCGGCAGGTGCATGATGCGCCGCACGAGACGCTGTTGGTGCTGGACGCAACCACCGGCCAAAACGCCATCAGCCAGGCCAAGCATTTCAAAGAAGCCGTCCAGGTCACAGGCATCATCCTGACCAAACTGGATGGCACGGCCAAGGGCGGCATCGTCTTCGCCATCGAGCAGGAGCTAGGCTTGCCGGTCCGCTTCGTCGGCACCGGTGAAAAGGCGGACGATTTCGCCGAGTTCGAGCCGAAGGCATTTGTCGACGCGATTCTGGACTAGATGCGTGACGATGTGAAGCGTGATACGCCACATTGTCACGTCTGATATCGCCCACAACAGTGAGTCATACGAGGTAATATCCGATGGAAGAGATCCGGTCCCAATTGGCGCTGCTCTCTGAGCAAATTGATGCCATGCGGAGGCGTCTTTGACGTCCCAGGCAAACAGGCTGAAATCGCAAAACTAGACGAAAAGTCCGCTAGCCCCGATATCTGGAACGATCCCCAGGCCGCCAAGACGGTGATGCGCGAGCTGTCGGCTTTGCGCGAGCAGGTGGGCACCTGGGACAAGCTCCAACAGGATGTAGCCGACGCGCTGGAGCTGCTGGAGATGGCGGCCGAGGCCGAGGACGAAGACATCCAGGCCGAGGTCAGCCGGGAGACTGAGCAACTCACCAAACGCTACGAAGGGCTGGAGTTCCAATTGGCCATGGGCGGCCGATACGACCGCAGCGGTGCGATCCTGTCGGTGCACGCGGGGGTGGGCGGCACCGAAGCCCAAGATTGGGCACAGATGCTCCAACGTCTCTATCTGCGCTGGGCGGAACGCCACAACTTCGAAGCTATCATCACCGACCAGCTCGAAGGCGAGGAAGCCGGCATCAAAACCGTCACCATCGAGATCACCGGCCCCTGGGCCTACGGCTACCTCAAGGCGGAGCGCGGCGTCCACCGGCTGGTGCGTATCAGCCCATTCGATGCCTCGGCGCGCCGGCACACCTCGTTCGCACTGGTGGAAGTCGTGCCGGTCCTCGATGAAGACATCGAAATCGATATCAAGCCCGAAGACATCAAGATGGATGTCTACCGCTCCGGCGGCGCGGGCGGCCAGCACATGCAGAAAAACTCCACCGCCGTGCGGCTGACGCACATCTCGTCCGGGATCGTCGTCACCTGCCAGAACGAACGGAGCCAGTTGCAGAACCGCGAATCGGCGATGAAGGTGCTGCGCGGCAAGCTGTACGACATCGAGCTGCAGAAGATCGAGGCCGAACAAGCGCGCCTGCGGGGCAAACACGTGGAAGCCGGCTGGGGTAACCAGATCCGCTCTTACGTGCTCCAACCCTATCAGATGGTCAAAGATCTGCGCACCGAGGTCGAAACGGGCAACACCAACGCGGTGCTGGACGGCGAAATCGATCTCTTCATCGAGGCGTGGCTCAAAGACCAGGTCGGCGCCGACAAATAGGGAGCCCGGCGGCGTGCGGTAATCTTGCCAAATCCGATAATCCGCCTATAATGGGCGCGAGTCAGTCACAAGTTACCGCTCATTTCGTCACATTTCGGAGGATTACCGTGGGTGAGTACGCGGACAAGACCTTGACTTGCCGGGATTGTGGCAAGCAGTTCACCTTCACATCGGGCGAGCAGGAATTCTACGCTACCCGCGGTTTCAGTGAGCCCACCCGCTGCGCTGACTGCCGGGCTGTGCGCAAAGCCAGTCGTGAGGGCGGCAGTTTCGGCCGCGACCGGAGCTTTGGGGGCGAATCGCGCGGCCGCGAGACTTATGAGGGCGGCCGGTCTCAACAGGGCCCGCGCCAGATGTTCCAGACCGTTTGTGCCGACTGCGGCAAGACCACCGAGGTGCCGTTCGAGCCCCGGCAGGGCCGCCCCGTTTACTGTCGCGAGTGCTTCGAGTTGCATAACCCGCGGCGCTAATTGATGCACCCGGGTCTGATCGACAGGCATCGCCGGCGGCTTTTGTGGCAGGGTTTGCCCATGCCCAGGTGCGCCCGATAGCGCGTCGGGCGGAATATACGGTAACATCCTCCTGTGCGATTCCTCAAACAATTGGTTCTCAACGGTTACAAAACCTTTGCTTCCCGCACCGAATTTGCTTTCGATGCCGGCGTGACCGCGGTGGTCGGTCCCAACGGCAGCGGCAAATCGAACGTGGCCGATGCGCTGCGCTGGGTGCTGGGCGAGCAAAGCTTCAGCGCGCTGCGCGGCAAACGCACGGAGGATATGATCTTCTCGGGCAGCGAGCATCGGGCGCGCATGGGCATGGCCCACGTTTCGCTTACCCTCGATAACACCACCGGCTGGCTCCCGATCGACTTCGCCGAAGTCGAGATCGCACGTCGCGCCTACCGATCGGGCGAAAACGAGTATTTCCTGAACGGCAACCGCGTACGCCTGCGCGACATCAGCGAGCTGCTGGGCAGCTCCGGCCTCAGCGAACGCACCTACAGCATCATCGGCCAGGGGTTGGTGGATCAGGCCCTGTCGCAACGTCCCGAAGAACGCCGCAAACTCTTCGAGGAGGCGGCCGGGATCACCGTCCACCAGGCCAAGCGCGACCAGGCGGCCCAGAAACTGGCTGATTCAACCACCAATCTCACCCGTGCGCGCGACATTATCAGCGAGCTCGTGCCCCGGCTGCGCTATCTGAAAGGCCAGGCCCGGCGCGCCCAAGAATACCAGCAGATCAAGCGCGATTTGGAAGCCCAGTTGGCGGTGTGGTACGGCTTCCGCTGGCGCCAGAGCTTGCTGGCGTTGGCCGCGGCCAAGGATCGGTCCGTGGAGTCCGTCCGGGTCTCCGAAGACCAGGGCGATGAACTCAACGCATTGCTGGAGCAGGTGGGCGCGCGCCGGGCCGAGCGCACCGCACTGCGCGAACAGCTCACCGATTGGCACCGGGCCAGCAGCCAGTTACACCAGCAGGCTGAGACGGTGCAACGGCAACTGGCCGTGCGCGCCGAACAGCTCCGCCTGTGGCGCGAACAAGGCGAGGAGCTGCAACGCGAGCTGGGTCACCTGCAAGCCTTGTTGGAAGATGGCGCACAGCGCCTCCGCTCCGCAGAAACCGCGCTGAGCGAGGGACGCGCGCAGCACGAGACCCAGTCGGCACGCGTGGCCGCGGCACAAGCAGACCTGGATCGGCGCGAGAAGGCCCGCCAGGCGCAGAGCCGGGTGCTGGCTCAGGCACAGGAAGCCGCGCTGAACCTGAAGACGCAACTGGCCGAGCGCCGATCGCGTCTGGCGCAGGCGGCTGAGCGGCGGGGTGAGCTGGCGCACAGCGATGCCGAGCAAGCCCAGGCCGCCGCCGCCGCCGCCGCCCAATTAGCGGAGACCGAAACACAGATCAAGGCCTTGGCCCAGCAGGCCAGTGACACCGTTGCCAGCCTGGCGCAGATCGACCGCGACCGACAAGCGCAGGGCCAGGCCCTGGCTGCGGCGCAAGAGGCCGAGCGCCGCGCAGCCGAGCAGTTGACCGCGGCCCAACGCGCCGTGGCGCGGCTGCAAGACCAGCAAGACATGCTGACGCGGCTGCGCGATGAAGGCGCGGGGCTCGGCGGCGGTGCGCGGGCCGTGCTTGCCGCCCGCAGAGGCGAATCTGGCCAGGCAGCCTCCCGGCAGCCCGGCGCAGACGTGCCCGCCTTGCAGGGCATCATCGGCGCGCTGGGCGACCTGATCAACGTGCCCGCCGAGCTTGAGCGGGCCCTGGAAGCCGCGCTGGGCGGCCGCATGCAAGACATCGTCGTGCGCCGCTGGGAAGATGCCGAAGCGGCAGTCACCTTCCTGAAACAGCGCCAGGCGGGCCGCGCGACCTTCCTGCCGTTGGACACCCTGCGTCCCGGCCGGGCCATTGAGGCGCCGCAGGCGGCCGGCGTGGTGGGCCTGGCCAGCGAATTGGTGAAATACGATCCCGCGATCCGGGCAGCGGTCGAACTGGCCTTGAACCACACGCTGGTTGTCGAGGATCTGCCAACCGCGCGACGATTGTTGGGCCGGGCGTCCGGCGCGACCTTGGTCACACTGGATGGCGAGATCGTGCGCGCCAGCGGTAGCGTCACCGGCGGCGCCGAGAACCGCGGCCGCGATGGCGGGATGCTGGCGCGGGCACGCGCCCTGCGTGAGCTGCCGCCGCAAATCGAAGGCGCAACCGCCCAGGCCGCCGGCTTCGAAGCGCACGTCGCCGAGGCCCGCCGCAACCAGGCCCAGGTGCGCGCCGCTCTCGACACTCTGCGCAGCCGCCGCGAGGAGCTGACCGCGGCCCAGAACCGCCTGGCTGCCGAGCAAAACCGCGTCCAACTCGCGGCCGAGCGCGCCCGCCAAACCCGCACCTGGCACGAAGATCGCCGCCGCGGGATCACGAAAGAGCTGGCCGCCCTGGAAACCGGCGAAGTCGAGCTCAAGCGCACGATCAGCGACCTGGAAGCCAAGGCGGCGGCGCAGGAGACGCAGGTGGAGACCGTCCGCCGCGCCCTGGCCGATCTGACCAGCGACGATTGGGTGCGCGAGCTGGCCCGCCTCCGCGCGGAGGCCGCAGTCAGCGCCGGCCAATTGCAAAGCTACCAGGCGCGCGTCCAGGAATTGGCTGCGGCCCGGCGCGAACGCGCCAACGAAATCACCAGCAAGCAGGCGCGGCTGGCAAACCTTGGCGAGCAGCAGGCCCAGGCCAGCGCGGCTATCGACGCGCAGAGCGGCATCGCCGGTGCACTTGCGGCCGAAATCGCCGAGCTGACGGCCAAGATCGAGCCGGCCGAAGCCCGCGTGGCGCAACTCGAAGCGCAGCAACGCCAGGCCGAAAGCCAGGAACGCCAGTTACGCGATCAGCTTCGCCATGCACAGATGCGTCAGAGCCAGGCCGAGCTGGCCCAGCAGCGCAGCCAGGATGAGTTGGCCCACCTGCGCGGGGAGATCGAAAAAGACCTGGGGCTGGTGGAGCTGACGCAAGCCCTGGCTGAAACGGATGGCGCCTCGCCGGATGAGGCCGGCGATGACCTGGTGGACAGCCAGCCGCCCCTGCCCCTTAACGGCATGGTCACGCGCCTGCCCGTGGTCACCGAGCTTCCCGAGGGGTTGGATTCGGATGTGCGCAGCCTGCGCGCCCAGCTTGCGCGCCTGGGCCCGGTTAACCTGGATGCCCTGGCCGAGTACAACGAAGTGGAAGCGCGCCACAACTTCCTCACCTCGCAGTCCGCCGACCTGGAGAAGGCGGTCGCGTCTTTGCAGGAGATCATCGCCGAGCTGGATCGGGTGATGGAGCGCGAATTCCTCACCACCTTCAAGTCGATTGCCGCCAAATTCAAGGATGAGTTCGTCAACCTGTTCGGCGGCGGCGCGGCCAAGTTGGTGCTGGATGACCCGGACAACCCCACGGAGACCGGCATCGAAATCATCGCCCGACCGCCCGGCAAGCGCGAACAGGGGTTGGCGCTCCTCTCCGGCGGCGAGCGGGCGCTCACCGCCGCCGCGCTGATCTTCAGCATCATCAAGACCCGCCCCACGCCGTTCTGCGTGCTGGACGAAGTGGATGCCGCGCTCGATGAGGCGAACGTCGGCCGGTTCCGGGATGCGCTCAAGGCCTTGAGCTCGCAAACCCAGTTCATTCTGATCACCCACAACCGCGGCACCATCGAGGCCGCCGACACTATCTACGGCATCTCGATGGGCTCCGACAACACCTCGCAGACCCTCTCCCTGAAACTCGCCGGCCGCGAGCTGCTGCCGGCCGACGCCATCGAGGCATAGCGGATGAGCCGCCGTCTCGTGCTCTATCTGTTGGCGCTGGGCACAGTCTTCTTTTGGGGCGCCAGCTTTCCGCTGACCAAAGCTGCCCTGGCGTGGACCGGTCCCACTGCGATTGCGTTCCTGCGCTGGGCGCTCTCCGCGGTGCTGCTGGCGGCATGGCTTGCGCAGCAGCGGAAGCTGCCCCAGGCCGCGGCACTGATGCGCGAGCGGTGGCGCACCGTGACCTGGGTCGCGTTCATCGGGATCACCTTGTTCTACTTTCTGGAAAACCTGGCGCTGCGCTTCACCACGGCGACTAATGCGGGCGTGCTGTCCAACCTGACCTCCGTTTTTCTGGTGCTGATCGGGACGCTGCTGCTGCATGAACGCCTGAAGGGCATCGAATGGGCCGCACTGGCGGCCGCGTTCGTGGGCGCCGGGCTGGTGAGCCTGGGATCCGGACACTTCAGCCTCGGCGGGACGGGCCTCTTGGGCGATGCGTTGATGGTGATCGCCGGATTTTTCGGCGCCGTGTACAGCGTCGGCGGCAAGCAGTTGAGCGAACGTTACCCCGCGGATGTGCTCACGGCAGTCATATCGGCGGTCGGCGCCCTGTTTCTGCTGCCGGTAGCCCTGCTCGAAGGGCTGCGGCTGGATCTCCCGTTGTCAGCGTGGGGTGCGCTGCTGTTGTTGGGGCTGGGGGCGGGCGCGCTGGCCAATCTGTGGTGGCTGCACCTGTTGGCCAAGATCCCGGCTTCGCGGGCCGCTCTGGCGCTCTGCCTGATCCCGGTCATCTCCGCCGTGCTGTCCGTCACGCTGCTGCACGAGCCGGTGACGCTGACGATTGCCCTGGGCGCCGCACTGGTGTTGGGCGGCATGTTGGTGGCGCAGAGGTATTGATATGACCCAAATTGACGATCCGATCGAAATCTACCGCAAAGCCCTGGCCGAGATACCGGCCGTCGTGGAAGAGCATCCACCCGTGATCAACCGGGCCGAGGTGTGGCCGTACCCCGAACTCGACCGGCTGTGGGTGCGCATCGAGACGAGCCCTTTTGCGGCGTTCCCGAATCTAGCCTTCACCGTGCTTGACCCCGATGGCGGCATGGTGACGACGATGTTCGTGGTGGAAATCCGGGAAACCTACCAGACGGTCACACTGCACCTGCGTCACGCGCCCCATCCCGGCGCGCGCTATCGGCTGGAGATCGAGCTAAGCCGGGCCGAGGCGGTGCTAGACACCCGCACGCTGGAATTTGACCTGGTATTCCGTAACCCGGCGTAATGCGCCAACCGGATCGGAACTTTCCTGGCCCGTCAACGTCTATCAAATTATCGTGTGGGCGAGGTGATTGTGTGGCGTGTGCCCCGCCTGGCAACTGAAGTTGCGGCTACCGTTGCGAAGTCGGCCTGCGCCGACTGGAACTCAGTCCACGTCGGTGGACTTTGTGAAGGTAGGCGCAGTTTCAACTGCCGGCAGACGCCGTTGGCCGCAACATG
>JAPKMS010000254.1 GCA_026645775.1 Anaerolineae bacterium | reverse complement strand
CGTACGGTTGGCGCTGGCGTCATCACCAAGATTCTGGAATAACGGCATAGGGGTGAGGCACAGGAGTTCCCGTTCGGGGGCGGGTGTCTCACCCTTATTCTGCCGATTGTAGGAGCACTTATGGCAAAGAACAGAATTCGGATCCGTCTGAAGGCATTCGATCACCGTGTGCTCGATGACTCGGTCCGCAAGATCGTGGATGCCGCTGAACGTACCGGCGCCAATGTTGTCGGACCTGTGCCGTTGCCCACGCGGATCGAGAAGTTCACGGTTATGCGTGCGGCCTTCATTGACAAGGACAGCCGTGAGCAGTTCGAGATTCGGACGCACAAGCGCTTGATCGATGTCCTTGAGCCGGGACCGAAGACGATTGAAAACCTGACCAAGCTCGATCTTCCGGCGGGTGTGGATATCGAGATTAAGCTGTAGCTGGTGGCCCAGGTGCTAGCCGATAGCGAATCGTAAGCAGTCATCGGCAATCAGCCATCAGCCCATCGGGATGATGCGGCCAACCGAGTGATCGGGTTTGGCCCCGACAGTCCCAAGGAGGACAAATGCAAGGTATTCTGGGCCGCAAGGTGGGCATGACCCAACTGCTCACCGAAAGCGGCATTGTTGTGCCGGTGACGATCATCGAAGCCGGTCCGTGCTATGTTACGCAGGTGAAGACAGCTGAGAAGGATGGCTATACGGCCATTCAGCTAGGCCTGGGCGAGACCAAGCAAAAGCGCCTGACCAAGGGCCAGATCGGACATCTGCGGCGACGCAATGCGAATTTGCCGATGCTGCGGACTTTGCGCGAGTTCCGGCTGAAGAACGTGGCGGACTACAGCGTGGGCCAGAAAATCCTGGCCGATATTTTCTCGGCCGGTGAGCGCGTGGATGTCCATGGCACGTCCAAGGGGCGCGGGTTCCAGGGCGGTGTGAAGCGGCACGGGTTCCACGGTGGGCCGCGGACGCATGGTCAGTCTGACCGGTTGCGGGCGCCTGGCGCCAGCAGCTCAGGCACGACCCCGGGTCGGATTTACAAAGGCAAACGCATGGCCGGTCATATGGGCGACGCCCGCGTGACGGTCTTGAATCTGCGGGTTGAGCTGGTGGACCCGGAGCGAAATCTGTTGGCAGTGCGTGGTGCGGTGCCGGGCAGCAAGGGCGGCCTGGTGCTGATCACGGAAGCACGCAAGCAGTCCATCGAGTTCAACCGGGCCAAGGGGAAGTAATGATGCAAGTTTCAGTGATGAATATGGCGGGCGAGAAGGTCGGCCTGGTTGAGTTGGCCGATAGCATCTTTGCTGCGCCGGTAAATACTCCATTGATGCATCAGGCATTGACGCGCCAGTTGGCTAATGCCCGGCTGGGCACGCACAAGGTCAAGGGCCGCAGCGATGTCGCCGGTGGCGGGCGTAAGCCGTGGAAGCAGAAGGGCACTGGGCGGGCGCGTCAGGGTTCGACCCGTGCGGCCCAATGGCGCGGCGGCGGCATCATCTTTGGGCCCGCTCCGCGTTCCTACGATCAGCGCATGCCCCGCAAGATGCGACGTGCCGCGCTCTGTTCGGCGCTTTCGGTGAAGGCCGCTGAAGAGAAGATCGTGGTGTTGGACAAGCTGGCCGTTGACACTCCCAGGACCCGGGAAATGGCTGAGGCGTTGCAGCGTTTGGCAGTCTCTTCCAGCGCACTGATTGTGCTGGCTGGCGAGAACACCAACGTGGAGCGCTCGGCGAACAACCTGCCGGACGTGAAGCTGCTCCGGGCGCATTACATGAACATCCGCGATCTGTTGACCCACGACTACGTGGTCATCCCGCAGGATGCGCTGGCTGTGCTCGAAGGCATCTTGGGCTAACCGGAGGAGAGGTCAAATGCACGTTTACGACGTACTCAAGCGCCCGATTGTGACCGAGAAAACCAACGCCCAGGCCGGTGCTGATAATCAGTACACCTTTGAGGTGGATGTTCGGGCCAATAAGCTGCAGGTGAAGGACGCGGTTGAGACCGCCTTCAGCGTGAAGGTTAAGGAAGTCAACATCGTCAATATCCCGCCGAAAAAGGGCCGCTACGGCCGACTGATGGTCACCAAAAAGTCGGCCCGCAAAAAGGCAGTGGTGACGCTGGCACCCGGGAACACGATTCAGTTCTTTGAGGGTGTGTAAGCCGATTGAAGGTTGAAGAATCAAGATTGCTTGAGAGCTTCAATCTTTGATCTGTAATCTTCAATCGAAAAGCAGGCGGCGAAGATGGCAACAGTATCGCCTGCACCGGCAGTCATTGCCGGATCGATTGCCACTTGAGGAGTTTCATCGCATGGCGATCAAGATGTACAAGCCCACGTCGCCCGGGCGGCGCGGGATGAGCGTCTCGACGTTCGAAGAGATCACCCGCACCACGCCAGAGCGGTCTTTGCTGCGCCCACTGCGCGAAAATGCAGGGCGCAACAACCAGGGCCGGGTGACCGTACGCCATCAAGGCGGCGGCCACAAGCGCATGTACCGCGTGATCGATTTTAAGCGGGACAAGCTGGGGGTTCCGGGTCGGGTGGATTCTATTGAATACGATCCCAACCGGTCGGCCCGCATCGCGCTGGTGGTGTACGCCGATGGCGACAAGCGCTACATTCTGGCTCCGCTGGGCCTTAAGGTAGGCGCGCAGTTGTTGGCCGGTCCCCAGGCCGAAGTTCGGGTGGGGAATTCGCTGCCGCTGCGCAATATCCCGCTGGGCACCATAGTCCACAATGTTGAACTGGCGCCTGGTCGCGGCGGCCAATTGGCGCGGTCAGCGGGCACGGCCGCTCAGGTGATGGCGAAGGAAGGCGATTTCGCCCAACTTCGTTTGCCGAGCGGCGAGGTGCGGCGGGTATTGTTGACCTGCGCCGCCACAATCGGGCAAGTCGGCAACACCGATCATGCCAATATCAACTTGGGCAAAGCCGGCCGCAAGCGTTGGTTGGGCGTTCGCCCCGGGGTGCGCGGTACGGCAATGGATCCCAATTCGCACCCGCATGGTGGTGGTGAAGGCCGCTCGTCGGTCGGTATGCCCGGCCCGAAGACGCCGTGGGGCAAGCCGGCCTTGGGCTACAAGACCCGCAAGAACAAGCGCACCAATAAGTACATCGTGCGCCGCCGCGGCAGCAAGTGATGGGGGGTAAGGAATGTCTCGGTCGCTGAAAAAAGGCCCGTTTGTACAAAGCAAGCTGCTGAAGAAGGTCGAGGCCATGAACCGGACCGGCAAGAAGCAGGTGATCAAGACCTGGTCCCGCGCCTCTACGGTCTTCCCGCAGATGGTTGGTCACACGATCGCGGTCCATGATGGCCGTCGCCACGTGCCCATTTACGTCGCCGAGAACATGGTGGGGCACAAGTTGGGCGAGTTTGCTCCCACGCGGTTCTTCCGCGGGCACGTCAGGAGCGAGAAGAAAACCTCGCGCTAACGCGGACGCTGGATCAGAACTGGCTGAAGTTCACGGCTTGCGAATTACTCTTGCAGGCCTGAACCGATGAGAGGTGAGAGAATGGAAGTTCGGGCGATAACGAAGTATGTCGGTATCTCTCCGCAGAAGACCCGGTGGGTGATCGACCAGGTGCGCGGTATGCAGGCCGAACAGGCGCTGGCAGTGCTGCGCTATATGACGCAGTCGGCGGCGGAACCCGTCGCCAAGACGATTGCGTCGGCGCTGGCGAACGCTGAGGAGAACCTGGGTCTCTCTCGCGAAGATATGTACGTTGCGACGATCATGGCCGACGGCGCGCCTGTGCGGCGCTGGCGGCGTTTCGGTGCGCGTGGACGGTTCAAGCCGATCATTCGGCGGTCCTCGCATATCACCGTTGTGTTGGAAGAGCGAGCGTAATTCGTGGAGCGTAGGTGATACGCCACACGTAACACGTTGAGGAGGCAGCTTTGGGCCGAAAAGTACATCCTATTGGTTTTCGCCTGGGCACCGTCGAGATGCATCGCTCTCGCTGGTTTGCTGAGGGCGCCGAATACAAGAATCTGCTGGCTGAAGATCGCAAGATTCGGCAGGTAGTCTTTGACTCTCTGCCGGAGGCCCAGATTGCTAAAGTTGAGATCGAGCGCTTCCCGCCCAATCAGATTCGCGTGACGGTTCACTCTGCGAAGCCCGGCGTGATCATTGGCCGCAAGGGCGCCACTGTGAATGTGCTGCGCAACGATTTGCAACAGGCGACCGGCAAGCGTGTGAAGCTGGATATTGCTGAGATCGAGCACCCCGAGATGGACTCCTATCTCGTTGCTCGCAGTATCGCAGATCAGCTTGAGCGGCGGATTTCGCATAAGCGGGCGATGAAGCAGGCGGTGCTGCGGGCCCTGAAGTCGGGCGCGCAGGGCTGCATGATCCGCTGCGGCGGGCGTTTGGCCGGATCCGAAATGGCACGTGTTGAGACCATTCGCGAGGGCCGGGTGCCGCGGCACACGCTGCGCGCGAAGATCGACTACGCCAGGGGCGAGGCCTTGACCACCTTTGGCCGCATCGGCATCAAGGTGTGGATCTATAAGGGCGAGATTTTGCCCGGGGCTGAAGCTTAGTCAGCGGGTCACATCGCCGGTCGAGCCCTGAGCGAACATCGGGGCGGCAGACCGGGGCGATGCTAGGACTCGTTCTGTGAGGAGTTGTTCGTATGTTGATGCCAAAGCGCGTAAAGTACCGCAAGCAACATCGCGGGCGCAGGGCTGGCCTGGCCAGCCGGGGCAACGAAGTGAATTTCGGAGACTACGGTTTGCAGGCGTTGGGCCCGGCCTGGCTGAACAGCCGCCAGATCGAAGCCGCCCGCCGCGCCATCGTGCGCTATCTGCGCCGTGGCGGCAAGCTATGGATCCGCGTCTTTCCCGATCACCCGGTGACCAAGCGGCCGGCGGAAACTCGTATGGGTGGCGGTAAGGGCGCAGTCGAATTTTGGGCTGCGGTCGTGCGCCCCGGGCTGATGTTGTTTGAAGTGGCCGGTGTGACGGAAGCAGAGGCGCGCGAAGCGATGCGGTTGGCTTCCAACAAGCTGCCCATTCCTTGTCAGTTTGTGCGCCGTGAGATGGGGGAGGAAGCCTGATGCATCCCAGCGAGATTCGAAATCTGTCTCTGACTGAGATGGCGCGGCGCCTGGACGAAGCGCATCATGAGCTCTTCAACCTGCGTTTCCAGTATGCCACCGGTCAGCTCAAGAACACTGCTCGTTTGAGCGCGGTCAAGCGTGAAATCGCGCAGCTGCGCACGATCCTGCGGGAGCACGAGCTCACCGCGGCAGGGCAGGGGGAGTAACGATGGAAGCACAGCGTAAGCGGCTGATCGGCCAAGTGGTCAGCGATAAGATGGACAAGACCGTGGTCGTGGTCGTGCGCCGCACCCGCCAGCACCCCCTCTACGGCAAGGTGATCCGGGTCAGCAAGCGCTACAAGGCGCATGACGAAAACAATACGTGCAAGGTCGGCGATCAGGTGCGCATTGTGGAGTCGCGCTCGTACAGCAAGGACAAGCACTGGCGCGTTGAGGAAGTCATCCAACACGCGGTGCAGATCGACACCACCCCGTTGGCTGCACAAGAGTAAGGGGAGAGGTGAAGCTATGATTCAGCAGGAATCCAGGCTCAAAGTTGCCGATAACACCGGCGCCAAAGAAATCCTGTGTATCCGTGTGTTGGGCGGTTCGATGCGGCGGTACGCGCATCTTGGCGATATTATCATCGCCAGCGTAAAGCAGGCTGCCCCCAACGGCACCGTCAAAGAGGGTGAAGTGGTGCGGGCTGTGGTTGTGCGCACGACTTACCTGCAGGGTCGTCGGGATGGTTCACACATCCGGTTCGACGACAATGCCGCAGTGATCATCGATCAGGCCAAGGCCCCGCGGGGCACGCGCATCTTCGGGCCTGTGGCTCGCGAGCTGCGTGATCGTGGCTTTATGCGCATCGTCTCGCTGGCGCCCGAGGTTTTGTAACAAGTAACGAGTTGTGCGTAACCGAGCATGGTTACGGACCGCGGGTTATAGGAGAGTAGTATGGATATTCGTAAAGGCGATAAGGTTCAGGTGATCTCGGGCGATGATCGCGGCAGCCAGGGCGAAGTGCAGCGTGTGGTGCGGGCCAAGTGGGGCAAGGGCCGTCGGGCCGGCCAACGCAAGGTTGCGGGTGATCGGGTCGTCGTGGCCGGCATCAACCTGGTGAAAAAGCATCAGCGCCGCACCGGCAACGTGAACACCCAGTTCGGTATCATCGAGCGCGAAGCGCCGATTCACATCTCTAACGTGATGTTGGTCTGCCCGAAGTGCGGGAAAGCCACCCGGGTTGGCCATCAGATCCATGCAGACGGCAGCCGCTCTCGCGCTTGCAAGAAGTGCGGCGAGGCCTTTGATGCGTAGGCTGCGCTGGTAAGCCGGGTGCGGGCTTGGCGCCCGGTAACGGGCGGTGGCCCCGGCAATCAGTGCGCATAGACTACGACAGGGAGTGTTTTTCATGGCAGTGCCGAGATTGTTAGAACGGTACCGGAAAGAAGTGGTGCCGGCGATGGAAAAAGAATTCGGTTACGAGAACATCATGCGCGTGCCGCGCATTGAAAAAGTCGTGCTGAATATCGGGATGGGTGAAGCGTTGCAGAACGCCAAGACTCTGGATGCCGCCGCCGGTGACATGCAGATCATTGCCGGCCAGAAACCGGTCTTCACCAAGGCCAAGAAGTCCGTTGCGGCGTTCAAGCTGCGCGAAGGCAACACCATCGGCGTCACCGTGACGTTGCGCAGCGAGCGGATGTGGAGCTTCCTGGATCGGCTGATGAACATTGCGTTGCCGCGCCAGCGTGACTTCCACGGGATTTCGGCGGATTCATTCGACGGCCATGGCAACTACAGCCTGGGCTTACGCGAACAACTGCTCTGGCCCGAGATTCAGTACGATAAGGTCGATAAGATTCGGGGAATGGCCGTGACTGTGGTGACGACCGCGAAGACCGATGAAGAGGGTCGCCAGCTTTTGCAGTTGCTGGGGATGCCTTTCCAGAAGTAGGCGAGGAGGATATCTGTGGCCAAAAAGTGCATGCCGCTGCGCGAACAACGCCGAAAATTCGCGGTGCAAGTCCGCAACCGCTGTAGCATCTGTGGGCGCCCCCACGGTTACATGCGCCGGTTTGATTTATGCCGTATTTGCTTCCGCGAACAAGCGCTGAAGGGTAACCTGCCAGGCGTGGTTAAGTCCAGCTGGTAAGTGGATTGTCTGATGACCCTCGCTGGAAGGGCGTCACGCTCCGCTCAGGAGCTGGCGCTTCCCGGTGAGGACGGAATCCTGGATTGTGCCCGCCGCAGGGGCGGCATGAATCACAGGTGATCCGTAGTCGAAGGAGTGAGCAATGATTAGTGATCCGATTGCCGATATGCTGACTCGCATCCGCAACGGCATCATGGTGCGACAGAAGCAGGTGGTCGTACCGGGCTCCAAAGTCAAGGTGGCGTTGGCGCGCATTCTGAAGGATGAGGGGTTCATCAAGGATTTTGAGGTTACGAAGGACCTCCCTCAGCCCCAGTTGCGTCTTGTGTTGAAATATGATCGGGACCGCAAATCCATCGTCACCGGTCTCCAGCGGATCAGCAAGCCTGGCCGCCGTGTCTATGTCAAGCACACCGAGATTCCGTGGGTCTTGAGCGGCCTGGGGATCGCTATCCTGAGCACGCCGCAAGGGATCATGTCGGATCAGAAGGCGCGCAGGCTTGGGCTCGGCGGTGAGGTACTCTGCTACGTGTGGTAGGAGGCAGGACAGTGTCGCGTATTGGTAAAATGCCCATCCCGCTGCCCAAAGGTGTGAACGTGGTGGTCGGGGAAGGCAACTACATTACAGTCAAGGGGCCCAAGGGCCAGCTCGAACAGCAGTTTCCCACTGAGATCAGTTTTGATATCACGGGAGCTGAGGTGAACGTGACTCGCCCCACCGATGCGAAGACGCATCGCGCGCTGCACGGTCTGAGCCGGTCGTTGTTGAACAACATGGTGCAGGGCGTTTCCAACGGTTTCACCCGCATCTTGGATGTGGAAGGCGTCGGCTACCGCGCTGGCTTGATCGGCAAGAACCTGGTCATGATGGTCGGCTATTCGCACCCGGTCGAGATCTTGCCGCCGGCGGGTGTGGTGTTCGAGGTCGATAAGACGGGACGCCAGATCACCATCACCGGGATCGATAAGCAACTGGTTGGCCAGATGGCTGCCCAGATCCGCGAATTGCGGGAGCCGGAACCCTACAAGGGCAAGGGCATCCGCTATCGGGGTGAAATCGTCCGCCAGAAGGCCGGCAAGAGTGGTAAAGTCGGTGGCAAGGGCGGCAAGGGCGGTAAGAAATAAGACTGCGCAAGCAGTCGGTTTTATCCGGGCCGGGGTGATGGGTGGCCACAGGTACGCCGCCGACAGCAAGTAGCCCCGCCGGTCAGGAGGATCAAGGTCAATGGCCGATAACACGAGTCGGGAAGCTCGCCAGCGCCGCCATGAGCGCATTCGCCGCAATTTGCACGGTACGGCCGAGCGCCCGCGGCTGAACGTATTCCGCAGCCTGATGCATATCTACGCACAGGTAATTGATGATGACTTGGGAAACACGCTGGTTGCAGCGTCAACCCTGGATCCTGAGGTGCGTGAGCAGCTTGAAGGCCTGAATAAGTCGCAGCAAGCGGCGCGCGTGGGCCAGTTGGTGGCTAAGCGTGCCCTTGATAAGGGACTGAAGACGGTCGTTTTCGATCGCGGCGGCTACCCCTACCATGGCCGCGTCAAGGCGTTGGCCGATGGCGCGCGTGAAGGCGGATTGGAGTTCTAAAGATGCCAGGCAAGGAAAAAAAGGAACGCGAGCAATCGAGGGACAAGCGGCGGCCGCGCGAGCGAGAAGAAGAGCGCGAGCAGCTTGACGAACGCGTCGTGAACGTCGCCCGTACCTCGAAGGTTTTGAAGGGCGGCCGCCGGTTCGCCTTCCGTGCTGTGGTGGTCGTGGGTGACAATCACGGGCAGGTCGGCTTCGGCGTCGGCAAGGCCCGCGAGGTGCCTGATGCGGTCCGTAAGGCCTCTGAGCGGGCGCGCAACACCATGCGGCGCGTCCCCATGGTCGGGACCACCATTCCGCACCAGGCGATCGGCGATTTCAGCGCCGCGCGCGTGCTGCTGCGACCGGCTTCGGCCGGCACCGGCGTCATCGCGGGCGGTGGCGTGCGTGCCGTGCTGGAAGCTGCCGGCATCCGTGACATCCTGACCAAGTCCCTGGGCAGCGCCAATATCCTGAACGTGGTGGCGGCGACTTTCGAAGCCTTGGGGATGTTGAAGGATCCTGAGGAAGAGTCCAAGCGTCGCGGTCGGCCGGTTGAGGCGTTGATGCCCTACTGGCTGCGAGGAGGGAAGGATGCCGAACAAAACTAAGATGCTGCGCATCACCTACTCGACCAGCTCCATCGGCGTGAAGACCGATCAGAAAGAGACCGTGCGGCGCCTGGGTCTGCGGCGGTTGGGCCAAACTGTGGAACAGCAGGATACGCCCGTCATCCGCGGCATGATTCATAAAGTGCGCCACCTGTTGACGGTGGAAGAGGTTGACGCATGAAGCTTCATGATTTGCAGCCCGCCCCCGGCTCCAACAAAGAGCGCACCCGGTCTGGCCGGGGCATCTCGGCGGGGCGCGGTAAGACTGCCGGTCGCGGCACCAAGGGGCAAAATTCACGTTCGGGTGGCACCAAGCGGTCCTACTTCGAAGGTGGGCAGTTGCCCCTCGTGCGCCGGTTGCCGACTTTGGGCGGTTTTACGAACATCTGGCGCGTCGAGTATGCGCCGGTAAACCTTGACCGGCTGAATGTCTTTGCCGCAGGCACGGTGGTGACGCCGGAATTGCTGGCGCAGGCCGGTGTGATCAGCTCGACCAGAATCCTTGTGAAGATCCTTGGCGATGGTGATCTGGATCGCGCGTTGACCGTGAAGGCGCACAAGTTCTCTGCGGCCGCCCGCACCAAGATCGAGACTGCAGGCGGTTCGGTTGAAGAGCTGATCGGCTAACGGCCGTTCTCTTGCGCTCGCCCTGCCAGCGCGGGGCGAGCCCGCGGCGCTCCATAAAGGGAGACTACAATGATCGATGCTGTTCGCAACGCGTTTCGGTTGCCGGATTTACGCCGCAAGCTGCTGATCACCCTGGGGATCCTGGTGATCTACCGGCTGGCTTCGCACATCCCGGTGCCAGGTGTCAATCGCGCGGCGTTGTCTACCATCTTTGAACAGAACCAGCTCCTGGGCTTGCTGAACCTGCTCTCGGGCGGCGCGCTGCAGAATTTCTCGGTGATGGCGATGGGCGTCTATCCGTACATCACGGCGTCCATCATCATCCAGTTGCTTATCCCGATTATCCCTGCCTGGCAGGAGATCATGAAGGATGGCGATGCTGGCCGCACCAAGATGAACCAGTGGACCAACTACCTGACGATCCCGTTGGCGCTGTTGCAGGGTTACGGTCAGTCGTCGCTGCTGGCCCGCTCGGATTCCGGCGTGGGCGCGGTTCTGTCCCAGTTTGGACTGCGGCAGTACCCCTTGACGACAATCACCATTCTGGTGTCGCTGACTGCCGGCACCATGTTAGCGATGTGGCTGGGCCAATTGATCACCGAGCAGGGCATCGGGAACGGTGTGTCCATCATCATCTTTGGTGGGATCATCGCCGCAATGCCGCAGAACGTCGTGCGCACGGCTGCGCAGACCAATGGGTTTGTGCAAGTGGTCATCTTCGCCCTCGTGACCGTCCTGACTGTGGCTGTGATCGTGGTGGTTCAGGAAGGGCAGCGGCGCATCCCGGTGCAATACGGCAAGCGGGTGCGGGCCATGCGCGGCAATCGTCTGATGGTGGTCGGTGGGCAGAGCACGCATGTGCCCCTGCGGGTGAACTCGGCGGGCATGATCCCGTTGATTTTTGCCAGCAGCTTCCTGATCTTTCCGAGCACGGTCGCCAGCTACTTCGTGAACTCGTCGAGCAAGTTCGTCAGCACGGTGTCCACGGCGATCTACAAGTTCTTTAGCTGGGAGAGCGCGTCCTACTGGATCCTGTACTTCCTGTTGGTGATCGCGTTTACCTACTTCTACACGGACGTGATCTTCCGGCAGCAGAACCTGTCGGAGACGCTGCAGCGCCAGGGCGGTTTCATCCCGGGCATCCGGCCGGGCTTCAATACCGAGCGCTATTTGAACCGGGTGCTGTCCCGCATCACGCTGGTGGGCGCCTTGTTCTTGGGCCTGGTGGCGATCCTGCCGTGGCTGGTCCATCTGCTCTTCGGCGCCGGCGCGGGGACTCGGGCGGCGACGAGTTCGCTGCTGATCTCCAGCACCGGTCTGCTGATTGTGGTCGGTGTCGTGTTGGACACGATGAAGCAGTTGGAGGCGCAGTTGCTCATGCGCCATTACGAAGGCTTCATCCGCAAATAGCCTGCGATCCGCAGTGATCGCACAGCCGAAAGCGAGGAAGACAAGTGACCGCAACATCAACACCGTTGTACGTCGTTATGTTGGGCGCACCTGGGGCCGGCAAAGGCACGCAGGCGCGGATGCTCTCTGAAACGCTGGGGCTGCCGCAAGTTTCATCGGGTGATATTTTTCGGGAGAACCTGAAAAATCAGACCCCGTTGGGCCTGCTGGCCAAGCAATACATGGACAACGGGGCCTTGGTCCCGGATGATGTGACGATTAACATGGTGATGGAGCGGTTGAGTCGCTCGGATTGCGCCGCCGGCGTGATCCTGGATGGCTTCCCGCGGACGCTGGCCCAGGCCGATGCCTTGGACAAGGCCCTGAAGGCCGCGAACCTGGCCATCAGCCGGGTGCCGTTGCTCGAAGTGAGCGATGATGCCCTGATCAACCGTCTGGCCGGGCGCCGCGTGTGCCGCGATTGTCAGGCGATGTATCATCTGGAGTTCAACCCGCCGGCGGTCGAGGGTAAGTGCGACAAGTGCGGCGGCGAGCTCTACCTGCGGGCCGACGACAATCCTGACACGGTGCGCAATCGTTTGTTTGTTTACTACAAACAGACAGCGCCGTTGATCGGCTACTATTATGCGCACGGCGTGCTGTTCAGCTTGAACGGCGATCAGCCGATGGAGCAGGTGCAGGCCGAATTGTTGGCAGCCATCCAGGCGTAGGCGCATCAGGCAATCGATGATCATTCTGAAATCCAAATCCGAGATTGCGCTGTTGCGTGAAGCGGGTCGGATCGTCGCCCGGGTCCACGAGGCCATGCGCGAGATGATCCGGCCCGGTGTGACGACCGCCGAGTTGGACGCCAAGGCGGAGGCCATCATCCGAGCCAGCGGTGCGATCCCGACTTTCCTGGGGTATCCCCACTCGGGGCGGAACGACTTTCCAGCGAGCATCTGTGCCTCGATCAACGAGGAGTTGGTGCACGGTATCCCCAGCAAGCAGCGCTGGCTGGAACCCGGCGACATCATCAGCATCGATGTCGGGGCGACCTACCAGGGCTGGGTGGGTGATTCCGCCTGGACCTATCCGGTCGGAACGATCGATGCGGCCAGCCAGCAGTTGTTGGCTGCCACCGAAGGTTCCTTGTGGGCGGCCATCGCCCAGGCCCGGCCAGGCAATTACCTGATCGACCTGGGGCGCGCAGTCGAGGAGCACGTCAACCCACGCGGTTTTGCGGTGGTGCGGGAGTATACCGGTCACGGGGTCGGCCGGCGTATGCATGAAGACCCTCAGGTGCTGAACTACGTTCCCCAGGGGGCCAGCAATGGCCCACGCTTGAAAGCGGGGATGACCCTGGCGATCGAGCCCATGGTGAACGCCGGCACCTGGCGCACCAAGGTCCTGGCGGATGGCTGGACCGTGGTCACTGCAGACGGCAAACGTTCGGCCCATTTCGAGCACAGCATCGCCCTTACCGAGGGCGAGGCGGAAGTTTTGACGGTACTTTGAGTAACGACTTATTTTCGGCAAACGGTAAGGCGGGAGTTGCCGGAAATCAGGAGATGCAACGATGAAAGTTCGACCTTCGGTCAAGCGCATTTGTGATAAGTGCAAGATCATCCGCCGTCATGGCGTGGTGCACGTCATTTGTAACAACCCCAAGCATAAGCAACGTCAGGGGTAATTCGTAGGAATTCTGGAGGGAGCGCATGGCTCGTATCGCTGGTGTGGACCTGCCGCGTGACAAGCGGGTCGAAATCGGCCTGACTTACATTTTCGGCATCGGCCTCACGTCGAGCAAAGAGATCCTGAAGATGACGGGTGTCAACCCGGATATTCGGATCAAAGATCTGGACGAGGCACAGGTGGCCCGTTTGCGCGAGGTTATCGAGCGCAATTACAAGGTAGAGGGCGATCTGCGGCGCGAGGTCAGCATGAACATCAAGCGCCTGCAGGAAATCAACTGCTACCGCGGTCTGCGGCACCGCCGCAATCTGCCGGCGCGCGGTCAGCGCACGCGGACGAACGCACGTACGAAGCGTGGCGCTCGCCGGACGGTGCCTGGCAAGAAGCGGGCTCGGAAGTAATAGGGAGTAAGAAGGATGCCTAAACCAACAGCAGCGGCTGCTCCTGGCAAGCGACAGCGCCGCGCCGGTCCGCGGCGCGAAAAGCGGCAAGTGCCGCAGGGCCAGGTGCACATTCAGTCCACCTTCAACAACACGATCGTGACCGTGACCGATCTCCAGGGCAACACGTTGACCTGGACCAGCACGGGCGGGGCCGGCTTCAAGGGCTCCCGCAAGAGCACGCCCTATGCCGCTCAGATGGCGGCCGCACAGGCTGGCAAGCAGGCCATGGACATGGGCATGCGCGAGGCCGATGTGTTCCTGAAGGGGCCTGGCCCGGGTCGCGAGTCTGCGATTCGTTCTTTGCAGGGTGTTGGGTTGCGCGTGCGTTCGATTACGGACATCACGCCCATCCCGCATAACGGTTGTCGGCCGCCCAAAAAGCGCCGCGTCTAATCAGGTATTGGTACCCGGTTCGGAGAGGGATGAAGGTTGCCACGCCGTAAACCTCTCGGGGAACATGTGATTCGTATAGGAGGACTCAGTTGGCACGTAATGTAGATCCGGTGTGCAGGCTCTGCCGCCGGGAAAACATGAAGCTTTTCTTGAAGGGCGAGCGCTGCTATTCGCCGAAGTGTGCGTTTGAGAAGCGCAATTATGCGCCCGGAATGCACGGCAAGAAGGGTTCGTTCAAGCATAAGGAATCTGACTTCGCCACGCAGTTGCGCGAGAAGCAAAAGGCTCGCCGCATCTACGGCGTGCAAGAGCGCCAGTTCCGCCGCTATTTCCGCGATGCTTTGCGCGTCAAGGGTATGACCGGTGTGACGCTTTTGGTCACACTGGAACGGCGGTTGGATAACGTGGTGTATCGTTTGGGCATCGCGGACTCCCGCGCCCAGGCCCGTCAGTTGGTTCGTCATGGGCATTTTGCGCTCAACGGCCACAAGCATGATATCCCATCGTATCTGGTTGACATCGGTGATACCATCGAAGTGCGCCCCGGCAGCCGCGACAACGGCTACTTCAAAGCCATTGCCGACCGGTTGGGCCAGCGCTCTCTGCCTGAATGGCTGCAGTTCGACGAGGCCCGGTTGGTCGGGCGTGTGATCGGCCTGCCGAGCCGCCAGGCGGTGGATTTGCCGCTCAACGAGCAATTGATCGTCGAGTATTACAGCCGCTAAGCCGCTTGCGGATTTCGGATTTTCGATTGTGGATGCGTCCGAATCGGATAGTCCGCAGTCCGCAATTCCGAAGAGGGGGTACTACCTTGTTGAACTTTGTGCTGCCCAAGATCGAGCGTGAAGCAAGCGCGGTAAACTACGGGCGGTTTGTGATCGGCCCCATGGAGAGCGGTTTCGGTATCACGTTGGGGAACGCGTTGCGCCGGGTGTTGCTGTCATCCTTGCCTGGCGCCGCGGTCAGCTCAATTCGTATCAGCGGTGTTCATCATGAGTTCTCGCCCATCCCGAATGTGCGAGAAGACACCACGGCGCTCCTGCTCAACATCAAGCAGATTCGCTTGAAGTCTGAGGTGGAAGAGCCGGTGCGGTTGCACGTGGATGTGCAAAGCGCTGGCCCGGTTACCGCCGGTGACCTGATTCGCCCACCGGAAGTCGAGGTGGTCAATCCTGAGTTGTTGCTGCTCACCGCAGATTCACCCGACGTGGACCTGGATCTCGAGCTGACCGTCACGACGGGCCGGGGCTTTTCGCCGGCCGAAGAACGCGGCAAGCTGCCTTTGGGAGAAATCCCGGTGGACGCGATCTACAGCCCTGTGCGTAAGGTGAACTACGTGGTCTCCCGCGCACGCATCGGTCAGCAGACCAACTATGATCGCGTGGTCCTGGAAATCTGGACGGATGGCACGATGGCGCCGGAATATGCGCTGCGCGAATCGGCCAAGCTGTTGGTGCGTCACCTGACCCTGGTAGCGGGCGCCGATGTGCTGCCTGCCGAACAGGCCGCTGCGGAAAGCCGCGGGCTCTCCAGCCGTATCTATGACGTCCCCATCGAAGAGTTGGAGCTGACCGTTCGGGCATATAACTGCCTGAAGCGCGCCGGCATCACCAAGGTCGGTGAGGTGTTAGAGCGGCTCGAGAAGGGTGAGGAAGAGATCCTGGCGATCCGCAACTTCGGCCGCAAGTCGCTGGTAGAACTGGTGCAGCGGCTGGATGCTAAGGGCTTCTTGTCGGTGATCTCCTATCAGCCCACGGGCGCGAGCCTCGAGGTTGATGAAGACGCCGATTCAGACGAAGAACTGTAAGATTTGGGAGTTTTCCGATGAGACATGGGGTCGCAGGACGTAAACTAGGCCGCAATGCCAGCCAGCGTGATGCGCTGTGGCGCGGCTTGATCACTGAATTGTTCCGGCACGATCGTATCAGCACGACTGAGGCAAAGGCGCGCTCGATGCGGGGCGATGCTGAGCATCTGATTACCGTGGCTAAGCGCGGTTTGGCCGAGGGTGGCAACAACGTGCATGCCCATCGTTTGGCTGCCCGGGTCATTACGGATCCCGACGTGACCAAGCGACTGTTCAACGATATTGCCCTCCGCTTTGTGGAGCGCCCCGGCGGCTACACCCGGATCGTAAAGGTGGGGCCGCGGTTGGGCGATGGCGCCGAAATGGTGATGCTGGAACTGGTCGAGAAGGCCACGGAGCCCACAGACACCAAGGATGCCAAGGGCAAAGACGTAAAGGGCAAAAACGCCAAGGCTCCTAAGGCCTCTGGCGCTAAGGCGAAGGACACCAAGGCGAAAGACGCCAAGG
>JAPKMS010000253.1 GCA_026645775.1 Anaerolineae bacterium | reverse complement strand
GGCTCCTCAGATGCGACCTCGGTCGCCAACGTTATGGCGACGGGCAGCCCCAGGCCGCACAATGATTTCGCCCTGCGGCGTCCTCCATGCGCCTTGGGCAGACCCGCCGCGTGTGCTATAATCCCGCAGCAAACCGGGTCAAATCAGATGTTGGAGTTGGCTGTGTTTCAGTTCGATGTGTTTTCCCTGCTGGCAAAGGTTGTGATCCTGTTGCTCAGCTTCCCGATTCATGAGTTTTCGCACGCGTGGATGGCCTACAAGCTGGGCGACGATACGGCGGCGCGCCAGGGCCGGCTGACCCTCAACCCGTTGGCGCATCTTGACCCCTTGGGTTCATTGATGATCCTTGTCAGCTTCATCGGTTGGGCGAAACCGGTGCCCGTTTCGCCGTGGCGGCTGCGGTATGGGCCGCGCGTGGGCGGCGCCCTGGTTTCCGCCGCGGGCCCGGTCAGTAATCTGCTGATGGCCGCGGCGGTGGCTCTGCCGTGGCGGCTGGGGCTGTTGGATCAAGCGCCGTCCGGGGTCCGTGAGTTTGCCTGGATGTTCGTGGCGGTCAACGTGGCGCTGTTCCTGTTCAACCTGATCCCGCTGGCCCCGCTGGATGGCATCAGCGTGCTGAGCGGTGCGGTGGGCGCGCGGGCTGCGCAGTCGCTGCAGCCGTTGTACGCCTACGGCCCCATGATCCTGTTCGGCTTGCTGATGCTCGGTTATATCTGGCCCCAGGCCGATTTCTTGGGACGGGCGCTGAGCGATGGCATCGGTGCGATCATGCGGCTGTTGATCGGTTTCTGATGGACGCAACACTGCCGCGGCGCGCGTCCTACCGGGTGCGCCAGTTTATCGACGCGGTGGCAGCCTATGCCCGGCCCCTGACAGCGGACGAGCGGGGGGAGGCGCACGCAGTCCTGCCCGCGGCGGCCCGCTCCTTGTTCGATCGTATGCCGCGTAACGATCAGCGCCACAGCCTCGAGGTGCTGCGTGCAGTGCAGGCAGCCGGCTGGAGCCATCCCGCACTGCTGCAAGCAGCTTTGCTTCATGATGCGGCCAAGGGTGCGGGCGGCATCACGCTGCTGCACCGGGCAGCCGTGGTCTTGATCCGGTCTGTGCGGCCGCGCGGGCTTGCCCAGTGGGCCGAGCGAGCGGCGCCGCGGCGGAGCGATCTCCGCTACCCGTTTTGGGCGCACGTCCACCATCCCCGCCTGGGCGCCGAGCTGGCTGCGGCTGTCGGCTGTGAGCCATTGGCGGTTGAGCTGATTATGCGGCACCAGGCTCACCCCCCCACAATGGCCGGTGATGCCCTGGCCGATGAGCTGTTGGCCGCGCTGCAAGCGGCCGATGACGATCACTAACGGTGAGGGAGCAAGCGATTCCTATGACCGAGAAGATGCAAGTCACTATCGTGGGGCTGGGGCTGCTGGGCGCCTCAGCCGGGTTGGCGCTGCACCGCTATGCTGACCGCGTGACCGTGGTGGGCCATGACCGGAATCCCGGCCTGGCTGCGGCGGCCAAGCGGGCCGGCGCGGTGGATAGCACCGACTGGAACCTGATCGGTGCGGTGAGCCGTGCGGACCGCGTCCTGTTCGCGCTGCCGCTGAACGAACTGCGCAGCACGCTGAGCGCCATCGCCCAGGATCTGAAGCCGGGCTGTGTGCTGATGGATATGTCGGATGTTAAGACGCAGGTGATGGCGTGGGCGGCCGAGCTGCTGCCGTCCACGGTGCACTTTGTCGGCGGCCATCCGATCCTGGTGGTGGAAAGCCTGGAGCCGGCCGCTGCGCGGGCTGATCTGTTTTCGGGCAAGCTCTTCTGTCTGACACCATCCACGAACGCGGTCGCCGAGGCGGTGCACCTGGCGGCCGACCTGGCCGAGTCGCTGGGTGCGAAACCATTCTTCCTCGATCCGCTCGAACATGATGGGATGATCGCTGGGGTCGAACATCTGCCCCAGATGGTGGCCGGCGCACTGCTCGACCTGGCAGCTCAAAGCCCCGGCTGGCAGGATATGCGCAAGGTGGCTGGCAGCCAGTTCTACAGCAGCACCCTCATCACATCCGGCGATGGGCACACTGTGGCCGGCAGCCTGCTGGCGAACCGTGAGCAGACGCTGCGCAGCGCGGACGCGCTGATCGAGAAGCTGGCAGTCTGGCGGGATCTGCTGGCGGGCGGGGATGAGGAGGCCCTGGCAAAGCAGTTCGATGTCGTGTTGGCAGAAGGCCGCAAGTGGGTGAGTGCGCAGACGCGCGGCAGTTGGGAGGAAGACCCCGCGGCGTCTGAGCTGCCCACGGCCGGGAGCGTTTACCGCGACCTGATCGGTTTCGGCAAGTGGCGGAAGTCGCCGGAGCGAACAAAGCGCACTTAGCAGGCCGGGAGCGGACCGCACCCAAACGCAGATTTATCTTCGAGGGACCCTGTGCCTTATGTCTATATTGTGCGCTGTGCCGATGGCACGTTATACACCGGCTGGGCGATGGACGTCACACGTCGCATCGCCCAGCACAATGCCGGTCGCGGTGCGCGCTACACGCGCCTGCGCGGCCCCGTGACATTGGTCTACCGAGAAGAAACGTCCGATCGTTCAGCCGCCATGCGCCGCGAGGCCGCGATCAAAAAACTCGACCGCGAACACAAAGAACGGCTGATCCGCGCCGCACGAGACCTGGTAGATTTGTAAGTTGGCAGCTTGGTCAGTTGGTAAATTCGTAACCCTGTGAATTGGTCACTTGGTAGGTTGGACAATCAGTAACTGGGTAAATCGGTGTACAGGCCTTGCCAGGCTCACCCCAACCAACAAACCAACCACCCAACCAACCAACCATCGAACCAACTAACCAACCACCCACCCACCACCGTGTATCGCATCCTTACGATCGCACCGACCAGTTTCTTTGCCGACTACGGCTGTCATGTTCGCATCCGCGGGCAGATGGCGGCTTTGCGCGCTCGCGGGCATGAGGTGCTGCTCGTCACCTACCCCAGCGGGCGAGACGTGGATGGCATCCCGACCGTGCGCCTGCCGTGGCCGGCCACCGGCGCCATCCAAGTGGGTTCATCGCGGCTTAAGCTGGCGCTGGATGCCGTGTTGGGGCCGACGGTGCTGGCCGCCGGGCTGCCTTTTCGGCCGGATGTGATCCACGCCTATTTGCACGAGGGCGCGTTGATCGGGGCTGCGGTGGCCGGGCTGGTCCGCCGTCCGTTGGTTTTCGATTTTCAGGGCAGCCTGACCGGGGAGATGCTGGATCACCGCTTCCTGGCGCCGCGGTCGCCCTGGCTGGGGGTGCTGCGCCGGCTGGAGCGGTGGATCGATGGCCGGCCGGATGCGCTGCTCGCAAGCACGGCGCACGGCGCGCGCGTCCTCACCGAACAGTTCGGGACGCCACCCGCGCGCGTCGCGGTGCTGCCGGACAGCGTCGACCCGGCCCACTTCCGCCCGGCCTCCGGGTTTCCGGCCGCCGACTTGGACGCGCTGCGGTCTCGCCTGGGCCTGCCGACCGGCCGCCGGCTCATCGTCTACCTGGGGCTACTGGCGCCTTACCAGGGCACCGATCTGCTGCTGGAGGCGCTGACACACCTGCCGGACGTCCACTTGTTGCTGATGGGGTTCCCGTACCTCGATCGCTATCAGGCGCTGGCGCGGCGCCTGGGAGTGGCCGAGCGCGTCACCTTCACCGGGCCGGTGGCCTACGAAGACGCGCCGGCGCACCTGGCTCTGGGCGATGTGGCGGTCGCCCCCAAGCTTTCAGCCACCGAGGGCAGCGGCAAGGTGCTGACCTACATGGCAGCCGCACTGCCCGTGGCCGCCTTTGATACGCCGGTACACCGGGAGTACCTGGGAGATGCCGGGTGTTACGCGCCGCCGGGGGATGCCGCGGCGCTTGCCGCAGCCCTCGCCCATCTGCTCGAAAACGCCGGCGAGGCGCGTGCCCGCGGGCTGGCGCTGCGCAAAAAAGCGGCCGCGGCCTACACCTGGGAGGGTGCCGCTGCGGCCATTGAAGCGACCTATGAACGGATAGGCCGGTAGGTGTCAGTCACGCCCTTGCTGTTGGTGGACTTCACTTCGATGGCCTTCATCGCCCGGACGTCTGCCTCGGGCCAGCCCAGCTCCTCGCCCACCTTGCCGGTGATCTTCAGCGCGGCTTTGATTGCTTGTTCGACCGAGGCAGCAGCTTATTGTGCCGCCACGTACTCTGCCGAGCTCGGGTAGAACAACGGTTGGCCGAACTTATCGACGCCGTAAGCGCCGATCATCTTCTGTGTTTCGACTGACAACAGCCAGGTCACGAACTTCTGCGCCAGGTCAGCCTTGATGTTGGGGAACTTCTCCGGGTTGACGGCCATCACGCCATAGGGGTTGAGCAGCGTCTTATCCTCGTTTTCCGCGAGGTTCTCGCCGCCCACCAGGATAGTCAGCCCCGGCAGCTTGTCGCGCATCGAGAGATAGGTGCCGCGGTCGGCCAGGGTGTAGCCCTTGGACTCGTTGGCGAACAACAGCGTGTCACCCATGCCCTGGCCGATGTTGTTGTACCACTTCATCTCGGCGGTGGGCGTGACCGGAATGCTGGCCCAGACGCTCAGCTCCTTGGTGTTCGTGCCCGACTTATCCCCGCGGCTGACGAAGAGCGCCGACGCATCCAGGATCGCCTTGAACGCGTCCTTGGCCTTCCCCATGCCCGCGATCTTGGCCGGGTCCTCTTTCGGGCCGACGATGATGTAGTCGTTGTACATCACGTCGAAACGTTCTACGGCGAAGCCATCGGCCACGAATTTGTCCTCGGCCTTTCGGCTGTGGACGAGCAGAACGTCCGCGTCGCCTTTGGAGCCGATTTCGATCGCCTGGCCGGTGCCCACGGCAACCACGCCGACCTCCACGCCGAACTGCTTCTCGAAGTCGGGCAGGATGAAGTCGAGCAGGCCGGAGTCGGCGGTGCTGGTGGTGGTGGCCAGGACCAGGTCACCCGGCACCTGGGTGGGTTCGGGGGCTTTCGTCGGTTCCGGTGCCTTGGTTGCTTCAGGGACCTTCGTGGGTTCCGGGGCCGTGATTGGCTCGGGCGCCTTGGTCGGCTCGGTCTGCGCGACCGGCGCCTGCGTGGGTACGGGCGTCGCGGTCGGCTGCACACATGCGGTCACCAGGGTGACGACAATGAGCAGGACGGTCAAGACAGAGAACGTTCGTTTGGACATTTCTTCCTCCCTGTGGGAATCTTTGGGACATGCCAGGCGCTTACGATACGCCTCGCACGTGATCTGCCATGCGATCCTGATTACTGGGCCGGGCTTTCCCCCGGCAGGACAAACCCATACCGGCGCATGATCTCGCGCCCGAGCGCGCCGGCCACGAAGGCAGCAAAGGCGCGGGCCTCCGGCTCGTGCGCGGTCGCCTTAATCACCGCACACGCCTGGTCGAGCGGGCGGTGCAGCGTTTCCGGGATCAAGACGTATCGCCCCGCCTCCCCTGCCGCCGCGGGCACGACCAGCGACAACGCGATGATGCCGACATCGACATTGCCTGTCTCAGCGTACTGGTACGCCTGGCCGATGTTTTCGCCAAGCACCAGTTTGGGTTGCACCGCATCCCAGATGCCGGCCGTCTGCAGCGCCTCGCGTGCGGCGACGCCATAGGGCGCGTGGTCCGGGTTTGCAATGGCGATCCGCTGCACATCGGGCTTCAGCAGATCTTCCACGCGTTCCAGCTTCAGCGGGCTGTCGGCGCGTGTCCACAGGACGATGCGTCCGCGGCCGTAGACCTGCTTCGTGTCGGCAAGAATCAGCCCCTGCTTTTCCAGCGTCTCGATGTAGCTGATATTGGCGGCCGCAAAGAGATCTACGGGCGCGCCCTGCTCGATCTGCTGGGTCAGTTGCCCGGTCGAGCCGAAGTTAAAGACGACCTTCGTGCCGGTCTGCGCTTCAAATTGCTGCCCAACCTCGGTGAACGCTTGGGTCAAGTCGGATGCGGCTGAGACAGTGATCGTGACGGGCTGCGCTGGCGGCGGGGCCGGGGTTGGGATGACCGTGCAAGCCGCCAAGATGTGCAACACCAACACAAGCGTCAGGAGCAGCTCAAAAGCCCGAAAATGTTGCATGGCGATTATTCCTTTCAGAAATCAGGTCAATCAGGATCATCTGCGTCCTGGGCTTGACCGGTTCAATACACCATCTCCCCGCGCACAAACGCGGCGGTGCGCGGGTCACGCGGCGCCTCGAAGAAGACGTGGACATCTGCTACTTCGACCAGGCGGCCTTCCAGGATCAACGCCACGCGGTGCGCCAGGCGCCGGGCCTGGAACACGTTGTGGGTGACGAGCATGGCGGTCATGCCCCGGTCGCGGTTCAGCGTCCGCACCGTGTCCTCGATCACGCCGACGTTGTAGGGGTCGAGGTTGGCGGTCGGCTCGTCCAGCAGCAGCACGTCCGGCTCGATCACCATCGCCCGCGCCAGCGCCACGCGCTGCGCCTCGCCGCCGGAGAGGGTGCGCGCCGGCTGCCTTGCCAGCGCCGCCAGGCCCACCTGCGCCAGCGCGGCATCCACCCGGCCATCGCCGTCGCGCTCGCCGCGCAGCCCAAGGCCGAAGCGGATGTTGGCCCAAACGGAGCGGTTCAACAGGATCGGCCGCTGCGCCACGGTCGTCACGCGGCGCCGGACCGCAAGCGGCACGGGCTGGTCTGGGCCGTAGTCGCCGTCCATAAAGCGGATGCGGCCGCTTGTCGGCGGCTCCAGGAAATTCAACAGCCGCAGCAGCGTGCTCTTGCCCGATCCGCTGGGCCCCACCAGCGCCAGCACCTCACCGGGCCGCACCTCCAGCCCGGCGATGTCGAGTACGCGGCGGCCGCCGTACGTTTTGGTGACGGCTTCCAGCGCATAGCAGGGGACGGACGACGCGGTGTTGTTCATGAGTCGAACGTCTTTCCCTGCAGCCGCAGCATGATCACATTGATGAAGAACGCGATCCCCAGCAAAATCAGCCCCAGCGCCATCGCCAGCTCGAAGTTGCCCTGCCGCGTCTCCAGCACGATCGCGGTGGTCAGCACGCGCGTCCGGCCCTCGATGTTGCCGCCCACCAGCATCACCGCACCTACCTCGGAGATGATCCCGCCGAACCCGGCGATGATCGCCACCATGACCCCGATGCGCGCCTCGGCCAGCACCGTCAGGGTCGTCTGCCAGGCGGTGGCGCCCAGCGACTGCACCTGCTGCCGGAGCTGCGGATCCACGCCCATCACCGCGGCCATGGTGAACCCGGCGACGAGCGGAAACGCGATGATGCACTGCGCGATCACCATCGCGCCGGGGGTGAAGAGCGGCGGGACCAGCGGCGAGTCCAGGCTGCCCAGCGGCCCGCTGCGCGACAGCAGCAGATAGACGAACAGGCCGACGACGACCGGTGGGAAGCCCATGCCGGTGTACATCAGCGCGATCACAAGCTTGCGCCCGATGAAGCGGCCCAGCCCCAAGGCCGCGCCCAGCGGCACGCCGATCAGTGTGCTGAGCAGCAGCGCCAGGCCCGACACGCGCAGCGACAACACGACGATCTCCACCAGGCCGGAGTCGCCGTTGCCGATGAGGCGGATGGCCTCGACTAGCCCTTGCCAGAATGTGTTGATGCTTTTCTCCATGATCTCGATGTGGTGTATGATTGTAACGACACGATTATAGTCACAGATAACTCATTGTCAAAACCCGGCCTGCGGCAGCAGATTGACATGAAGCTCAGGACGGGTACAATTCTATGCAGGGCATCGGCCCGAACGACTGAAGTCGTCGCAACGAGTTACTTTGCCATGCCCGCGCCCACGCGCACGAGGATAAAAGGGATGCCAGCAAATACCGGAGCCATCGGACACCGCCGGAGGCGCACATCTTCGCAGACCGTCCGACCGCCGGACTTGGCTGCTCGCGCCGAAGAGGCCGCGCTGCCCCGGGATGTTCCGCTCGACCGCGGGCGCTATCTGCGCGTGGCCTTTTTCTTCGCCCGGGCCTTTCTCTCTTTCATCGGCTGGAACCTGCTCCTGGGCCGCGTGCCGGGCCTCCGCGGCTATGTCCGCCGGACGAACATGTCGCGCTGGCGGACGTATGCGCGACGCTTCCGCCGGCTGGCCGTGGCGAACGGCGGCGTGCTGATCAAGCTGGGCCAGTTCATGAGCATCCGCGTGGATGTCCTGCCGCCTGCCGTGACGGACGAACTGAAGGGACTCCAGGATGAGGTGCCTTCGGAGCGCCCAGATGACATCCGGGCACTGATCGCGTCCGAGTTCGGCCGGCCGGCGGATGAAGTCTTCGCCTGGTTTGCACCGGAGCCGATCGCCGCGGCCTCGCTGGCGCAGGTGCACCCCGCGCGGCTGCAAGACGGCGAGGAAGTCGTGGTGAAGGTGCAGCGCCCCGGCATCGAGCGGCTGGTGGCGACAGATCTGGCGGCCTTGCAACTGGCGGTGACGTGGCTGAAGTGGTACCGGCCGATCTCGCGCCGGGTGGATCTGGATCAGCTCTATGCGGAGTTCTCATCCACCACGCGCGCTGAATTGGACTTCATCGCCGAAGGGCGGAACGCCGATCGTTTCGCGGCCAATTTCGCGGATGAGCCCGGGGTCTATATCGCTGATGTCTTCTGGAAATACACCACTCGCCGCGTGCTGACGCTGGAAAACGTCGCCAGCATCAAAATCGATGATGTCTCAGCCATCGAGGCGGCCGGCATCAGCCGCGCCCAGGTCGCGCGGCGGCTCTATGACGTTTACCTGGAGCAGATTTTCGTCCATCATTTTGTTCACGCCGACCCGCACCCCGGCAACCTCTTCGTGCACCCGCTGCCGAGCGATCCCGGCGCCGAGCCGGCCGCGCCCACGCCTTTTGAGATCATCTTTGTGGATTTCGGCATGGTGGCGGTGATCCCGGAGCGGCTGCGCACCAGCCTGCGCGACTACGTGATCGCCGTGGGCACGCGCGACGCGCATCTGATGGTGCAGGCCTACGTGGATTTGGGGGTTCTGCTGCCCGGCGCCGATCGGAAACGGCTTGAGGCGCTGCACGAGACGCTGTTGGCGCGGTTCGGGGGGGTGTCGATCGGTAAGCTCTCCGGCCTCGCGATGCAGCAGGCGCAGGATCTGGTGATCGAATACCGCGATCTCGTCTATGAGATGCCATTCCAGTTCCCCACCGACATGCTGTTTGCGGTGCGGGCCGTGGTGATCCTGTCGGGCATGGCGACCGCGTTGGATTTGGGCTTCGATCCCTGGGCGGCCACGCTGCCCTTCGCTGAGCGCATGGCCGGGGAAGAGGTGTCGCGCAATTGGCGCGGTTGGCTGGAGGATGCCACCCACCTGGGGCGGCTCGCGCTGAGCCTGCCGGGCCGGGCTGAGCGGCTGCTGGCCCAGGTCGAGCGCGGGGAGCTGGCGGCGACCTACAGCCTGGCGCCCGACGCGGCCAAGGCGCTGCGCCGCATCGAGCGCGCGGTGGATCGGCTGACGTGGGGGGTGATCGCCGCAGGGCTGCTGGTGGCCGGGGTGCTGCTGCGGACGACCGAAGGCCCCGGCGGATTGAGCACCGGGCTGCTGGTCGCCGCCGCGTTTACATTCCTGTGGGGGCTGACGCGGCGCTGAGGTCGATATACGGGATCGTCTGCGGCCCCTCCGGCAGGACGCAGATCGTTGCATCCGGGCCGTAGCGCGCCCGCAGCGTCGCGACCGTCTCTTCGATGCTGTGGCAGGGCTGCACGAGCGCTGAGCGAAGCTGATCGTCCGTCAGATGATCGGTGCGCACGTACACGTCGGCCTTGAGCTGGATCTGCGCCTGGATCTGTGCTTGCCACTGATCTTGCCGGAGGAAGCCGGGCGCCAGGATCGTGTCCAGCAGCTCGTGCGGGCTGCTCGCTTGCCTCAGCAACTGGCCGTAGAGCCCGTGATCGGGGATGCCGTCCCAGCAGTCGGCTGCGACGATGATCGCGCCGCCCTCCCGCACGACCTGTGCGGCCGCGCTCATCCCTTTCACCGTCTGGTACAGGTTCAGGTCAAGCGGATAACCGGAGTTGGTCGTGATGACGATGTCGAATGGACGGGGCACCGGGATCATCGCCGTTGATTTCGCGCACGCGCATCCCGTCGAGTGCGCGGCTGCCAGGTCGCCGGCATAAACCCCGGTGATCGCTTTGTCCCGGTTGAGCGTCACGTTGACCAGGAACGTGCCGCCGACGATCCGTGCGACTTCCAGCACCTCTTCCCAGATCGGATTGCCCCGCGTGATGCCCCAGGTGGCGCGCGGGTCCGCGATCATCGCCGCGTCGTGGTTGCCCAGCACCGTCCGCAGCCCCGCCATCCCCGGCATCAGCGCCTTGCCGCCGCCCGAGAATCCGGCAAAGAAGTGCGGCTCGATAAACCCTGTGAGGATCTTCACATCACACGCCATGACTTCGCGGTTGATCCAAATCTCATGCCCACGGGCGGTCACACCGACGCGGATTTGCGTCTCGGGGGCGAAAGCCTCGTTGTGCACGATGCGGCAGCCGTCAACCAGGTCGTCCCCGAGCATCCCGCGCAGCTCCCCATCGGTGTTCGGACGGTGCGTGCCCAGCGCGTTGAAGAGCGTGATCTGTTCCCGCGGCACGCGTGCCTCCTCGGTGAGCTCGTGCAGGATTGCGGGCAGAATCAGGCGGTGCGGCGTCGGCCGCGTGATGTCGGAGAACACGACACCGATCTTGTGCCCCGGCTGCACCAGGCTGTGCAGCGGCGGCGCGCCGATGGGCTGGCGCAGCGCCGCGGTCAACGCGGCGGCAGGATCGGGCAGAACCGCAACAAAGCGCGGCTCCACAACCGTCGCATGCCACGCCTCGGGGAGATCCAGCCATAGTCCGGTCTTGCCGTACGCCAGTTTGATACGCATGGGCGAGCCTCGAAGGAAGCTGTGTCAGAGCAATGCTTGGAATTCTAGCACCGCTGGCAGGCCAAGTCAATGCAGTTTCGCAAGAGAAAGGCTCTCTTCAGGGCCGGCCTCTGCCGTATCGTTCGGCGTCTTTCAACGTCATCACCAATGCCAGCATGCTTTGAAAGGCCACGTCGAACTTCTCGTACGGGCCATCGCTCTCCTCACTCATTTCTCCCCGCACCAAGTCGTACGTGCCTGCTGGATCCGCCTGCGTGACGTAATTGACACGCGAGGAGTACCCCACATGAAACGCACCTTCCGCATCACCCTGGCGCTATGTCTTGCCGTCGTCTCGGTACTGGGCGCAGTGAGCATATCGGCTGCATCCCCCACCGCACCCCCCGGCCTCGTCTTGTGGAACAAACTCGGCAGCGAGATCGAGGCCCAGAACAGCGAGGTCGGGGCTGGTTTCACCATCAATCCGGAAGTGCAATTCTTTCCCGGATTCTATGGCGGCTCTTTTGGCACGGTAGGTGGCGAGTGGGGATATGGGGGTTATCTCTACATGCACCCCGACGCCTTCTTTGCGACGGATAAGACGCAAGGAACCGTAGAGATGTGGCTGCAAAAACGCATCCCGAGCCTGATCCCGTTCCAGACCCCCCTGGTCGGCATCTTTGGCATTCAGAACTACAACTGTGTGCCGTGGGTGAATCCATGTGACCGCGACGCTTACGAATCCATATCGGCCTACTGGTCTGACGGCTACACGGGGAGCGGCGGGCTCAACTTCGAGATCGCAGATCAAAACAACACATGGCATCAAACT
>JAPKMS010000025.1 GCA_026645775.1 Anaerolineae bacterium | reverse complement strand
CCCTGGGCATCACCTTGCCGCAACTGCGCACCAACACCGCAACAATCTCACCAACACAAGGTAGAACCGAGTCGTAACACGCGTTTGCCCGCCTGCAACACGCGCTGTATACTGCGCTGCGTCTTGTTGGCACAGCTTGGTTCATAGCCCTTTTCAGGAGCCCCATGCCCGCACCCGCCCTCATCCACGAACTGGTCGAGCGCTTCGACCGCAACCGCGACGCCTACCGCTCCGGTCAGTACAACGAGACCCAGGCGCGGCGCGAGTTCATCGATCCGTTCTTCGAGGCGCTCGGCTGGGACGTGAACAATCGCCAGGGCTACGCCGAGGCCTACAAGGACGTCATCCACGAGGATGCCATCAAGATCGGCGGCGCCACCAAGGCGCCGGACTACTGCTTCCGCATCGGCGGGATGCGCAAGTTCTTCGTGGAAGCCAAGAAACCCTCGGTCAAACTGCGCGACGACATCAGCGCGGCGTTTCAGCTTCGCCGCTATGCCTGGTCGGCCAAGCTGCCGCTGAGCCTCCTCACCGACTTCGACGAATTCGCGATCTACGACTGCCGGGGCAAGCCCGACAAGGGCGACAAGCCGTCTGCCGGCCGCGTGCTGATGCTGGACTACAGCGACTATCTGGCGCGCTGGGACGAGATCGCCGGCATCTTTTCGCGCGAGGCGATCCTGCGCGGTTCGTTCGACAAGTATGCCGAGTCGGTCACGGGCAAGCACGGCACCGCTGAGGTGGATGACGCGTTCCTGCGGGAGATCGAGGGCTGGCGGGATACGTTGGCGCGCACCATCGCCTTGCGCAATCCCGCGTTGAGCCAGCGGGCGCTGAACACGGCGGTGCAGGCCACGATCGACCGCATCGTCTTCCTGCGCATCTGCGAGGATCGCGGCATCGAGGGGTACGGCACGCTGTTGGCGCTGACCAACGGCGGCGACATCTACGCCCGCCTGGCCGATCTGTTCCGCCAGGCCGACGCGTGCTACAACTCCGGCCTGTTCCACTTCGCGTCGGAAACCGACCGCCCAGAGACGCCCGATGCGTGGACGCTGGGCTTGGCGATCGACGACAAGCCGCTGCGCGAGATCCTCCGCGGCCTCTACTACCCCGACAGCCCGTACGAGTTTGCCGTGTTGCCCGCCGACATCCTGGGCCAGGTCTACGAACAGTTCCTGGGCCAGGTGATCCGGCTAACGTCCGGGCACCGCGCGGTTGTTGAAGCCAAGCCTGAGGTAAAGAAGGCCGGCGGGGTGTTTTACACGCCGACATTCATCGTGCGCGTCATCGTCCGGCGCACCGTGGGCCCGTTGCTGGCCGGCAAGACGGTGCGCGAGGTGGCCGGTAGGGGCGGGGTCACCCCGCCCCTACGCATCGCCGACATCGCCTGTGGGTCCGGCACCTTCCTGTTGGAGGTCTACCAGTACCTGTTGGATTGGTATCTCGAACAGTACGTGACACGCCTGACGCCCTTGTTGCAGGCCGGTCATACGGCGACGTCGCCTGAAGTACGCGCCCAATTGCCGGAGGACGCGGCGCCGGCGCCGAAGCGCGGCCGCAAGACCGATGGCTCGCTGCCGATCTACGAGGCGGCGGGCGGTGAGTGGCGGCTGACCACGGCCGAGCGGAAGCGTATCCTGACGACGCACATCTACGGCGTGGACATCGACCCGCAGGCCGTTGAGGTAACCAAGCTGTCGCTGCTGCTGAAGGTGCTGGAAGGCGAGAGCGAGCAGACGTTGGGCAGCCAGCTCCGCCTGTTCCAGGAGCGGGCCCTGCCCGATCTGGCGCGCAACATCAAGTGCGGCAACTCGCTCATCGGGCCGGAGTTCGACGACGGGCAGCAGTTGGGCCTGCTGGACGACGACGAGCGCTATCGGAT
Source organism: Anaerolineae bacterium (assembly GCA_026645775.1). Lineage (GTDB taxonomy): Bacteria > Chloroflexota > Anaerolineae > CG2-30-64-16 > CG2-30-64-16 > MO66. Next base: position 3,202 of record JAPKMS010000025.1, on the reverse strand, counting down.
CAACGCGTTCGATTGGGTCGCGGAGTTCCCGGAGGTGTTTAGACCTAACCCCCCAGCCCCCTTCCCTGCGAAGGAAGGGGGAGCAGATGCCCCTCTCCTGGCAGGAGAGGGGTTGGGGGTGAGGTCAGTTGGCTTCGATGCCATCGTCGGCAACCCGCCGTACATCCGCATCCAGACGATGAAGGAGTGGGCGCCGCTGGAGGTGGAGTACTACAAGCGCGCCTACGCGGCCGCGGGCAAGGGCAACTACGACATCTACGTGGTGTTCGTGGAGCGCGCCTTGCAACTGCTGAACCCGCGCGGCCGGCTCGGCTTCATCCTGCCGCACAAGTTCTTCAACGCCCAGTACGGCGAGCCGCTGCGCGGTCTGCTGGCCGGCGGCCGCCACCTGGCCGAGGTCGTCCACTTCGGCGATCAACAGGTGTTCCACAACGCGACGACCTACACGTGCCTGCTGTTCCTGGATCGGGCCGGCCGGGACGAGTTCCGCTTCGAGCGCGTGGCGGATTTAGCAACCTGGCGCGAGGCGCGGGAAGCAGACCCTTCAACTGCCGGGGTCGTTTCAACTGCTGAGGTCGTTTCAACTGCTGGGGCCGGTCTTCTGACCACTGCTGGGGCCGGTCTCCTGACCACTGCTGGGGCCGGTCTCCTGACCGTGCCCCCTCCAGCCACCGCCGCCTCCATCCCCGCCGACCGCGCCACGGCCGCCGAGTGGAACTTCACCGTCGGCGCGGGCGCGGCGCTGTTCGAGAAGCTGCGGGCGATGCCGGTGAAGTTGGGGGATGTGGCGCATACTTTTGTCGGCACGCAGACCAGCGCCGATGACGTTTTTGTCCTTGAAGGGTGTCGCATCGATGGCGATTACGTGATTGGTCGGTCGAAATCCCTGGAGAGGGACGTAAGAGTCGAAATAGCGTGTACTCAGTCATTCCTGCGTGGAAAGCAAATTCGCAGATACGAACCGCCTACAACCGATGCGCGACTCATCTGTCCTTACGAAATCTCGGCCTCTGACTTCCGGTTGCTTTCAGTCTCCGAAATCAGCGCCAAATATCCTCTGACTTTGGCGTATCTTGAGTCCAACAAGCCAGCTCTGGCTGCGCGGGAAAAGGGGAAGTTTAAAGGGCAAAACTGGTATGCCTTCGGCTATCCCAAGAGTATGACCCTATTCCAGGGAATCAAGATCATCGTGCCAGACTACAATAACGCGGCTTCGTTTTCACTGGATTCAGAGGGCCATTTCTACAAGACAGGATACGGGGTTCTTGTCCGTGATCCGTTGCTATCTTCGCTTTATGTCCTTGGACTCCTTAACTCACCGCTCTTGTTTCGATACCTGCTTTCAATTGGGACTATGTTGCGCGGTGGATATGTTCGCTTCTGGACCCAATATATTGAACAACTTCCCATCCGCCCCATCAACTTCGCCGACCCCGCCGACGTCGCGCGCCACGACCGTATGGTCGCGCTGGTCGAGGCCATGCTGGATCTGCACCGCAAGCTGGCCGCGGCGGTCACGGACCAGGAGCAGGCCGTGCTCCGGCGTCAGATCGTCGCAACCGACCGGCTGATCGACCGGCTGGTGTACGAGCTGTACGGGCTGACGGAGGAGGAGGTTGGAATCGTGGAGTCGGGCGGATGATCCCCGGAGTGAATCACAGCATCTCAAAGTCGTGCAAGGGAGGACATCGATAAACCTATGAAACCCATCCCATCTCTTTTTCGCATCATCCAGGTGGACTATCTGGCCTCGCTCGGGGTCATTGCTACTGTTGTTATCTGGGGCATGGCGCTGGCGTTCTTATGGCTGGACCCTGAGGCGGCTTCGTTCTTTCGCCTCATCGCACCGTTGGTGACGGTGGCGGGCTTTGCCGTGCTGCTCTGGCGCACACGGATGATTATGTCTGTCTTCAGCGATGGCCACCAGGTTCCCGGTGTGATCAGCAGCAGCGGCTTCTTTCGCGGCCGCGGACGGGTAGAGTATGTCTACACTTATCAGGGACACAAGCTCGCAGCCGGGAATGCAGTCCAGGCCACTAAGCTCACGCGCTCACTGGCGCCGGGGCAGGAGGTCACCGTGCTGGTAGATCACTTGAACCCCAAGCATGCCTTCGTGCGCGAGCTTTATCTGTGAGGCCGGTGTAGATGATCCCATTCCACGGCGTTTACACCCGGGGACAATTCTTTCGGGGCATCCGATTGGCGCTCCGACCCAGCCGGCGCGCCCTCGTCTTACGCGGACTGGGCGCCTTGATTGCCTTCGGTGTGATCGGCGCATACATCGTCGTCGCCGTGAGCGGTGAAGGGATACCCACATCCAGGCTAATACGGACCGGTATCACCGCGCTCTTCCTGTTGTATTGGGCGGTTTCTCCCTTCGTTGCGTCCTGGTGGGCTGCGTCCAGGCAGTGGCGCAAAGCCGGCGGGCAATTGAGCCTCCGAGGTGTGGCTACCGATGAGGGCGTCATTTCGAACGCGCTGGCATCGGAAGCGGTGGACAGGTGGGAGAACTTTCTTAGGGCGCATATGCGCGCTGATATGGTTGTCCTGGTGGGTGCAGATGGCCTGGCGACCATCCTCCCGCGCACCTTTTTCGCTGATGAAGGCGCCTGGTCGAGCTTCTGTCAGATGGTGGACTTCAAGGTGGCGCCGCCGAGGTGAGCCGCCGAATTAATCCGGGGCCCCTGTGGGGGGGGGCGCCGAATGGGATTCGGGGCGAAGGGGCGGCACGCCCTTTAGCCGCGATTTCAATCGCCAGAACTTGCGCGCCCCGCCGATTGATGTTAATCTCATCTCCAGATCGATCCGCTGAAAGGGATGGCAAGGACGCAATGACAACGGACTCCACGACGATCGAAGAACCGCGCAAGCCGCGGCACAGCCGGCGAGCGCCGCGTCTTGCGGTGGACAAGGCCGCGCTGAAGCGGCTGCGCCTGGTGGCGGTCGCGTATTCGCACGTCAAGAGCGAATGGTTCGCGACGCCGGAGGCCTACCAGGCCGAGGTAGAGGTGGAGCAGCGCGCCAAGGAGGTCGTCGCGGCCCTGCGGAAACTGGGGGTGAAAGCCAAGGCGTACCGGGCCGATCGCTATTTCATGGCGAAGCTGCTGGTTGATCAGCCCGACCTTGTCCTCAACCTGGTGGATACGCTGCGGGGGAGCGATGCGCTGCAGGTGTCGATCCCCGGCGCGCTTGAGCTGTCGGG
>JAPKMS010000252.1 GCA_026645775.1 Anaerolineae bacterium | reverse complement strand
TTGGCGCGCTTTCCCTGGCGCTGGCCGATGACCTGGGCCGGCTCGGGCCGTTCGGGCCGGGCAACCCGCACGTGATACTGCTTGCGGAGCGGCTGCAGATTCGCACCCAGCGGCCGGTGGGCCGCAACGGCGAACACCGCCTGCTGCGGGTGGCCGATGAAGCCGGGGCCGAGCGGCCCGTGATCTGGTGGGATGGCGAGAGCGAGCCGGTGCCCGAGGGGCTGTTCGACCTGGCCTACGTGATGCGCGCCAGCACCTATCGGGGCGCGCGTGAGCTCCAGGTGGAATGGCTGGCCGCGCGGCCCAGCGCGGGGCGCGAAGTTGCGGTTCAGGCCCAGGCCAAGGCTGAATTTGCGGTGAGCGATTACCGCGGGGCGCCGAATCCGCGGGCGGTGTTGGATGCGTTACTATCCGGAGGCGAGGTCGCGGTCTGGCGCGAGGGTGCGGCGGCCGGTGAGATCCCCGGCCACGACCGGCGGTCCCTGCCCCGCGCGGCCACGCTGGCGATTTGGACCGCGCCGCCCGGCCCAAACGAGTTGCGCGCGGCGCTGGCGCAAGTGCTGCCGGCACGCGTATGCCTCTTCGGGCACGATCCCGGCCTGGATACGCCTGACGCGTTTCTGCACCGGCTGGCCGGGGCGGTGAAACACGTGCTGAACGCGCGGGCGGGCCGCACCACGCCGGCGGAACTGGCCGCCGCCACAGCGCAATGCACGACGACCGTGCGCCTGGGCCTGGCGTGGCTGGTGGCGCGCGGCCACGTGCGCATCGCCGATGAGACGCACGATGTGCTCCAGTTGAGTCCCGGCGCAGGGCGCCCCGCGCCCGAAGCGCAGCCCGCCGACCTCGCCCGGGCGATCGCGGTCGCGCTGGCGGAAACCGCCGCGTATCGGGCCTACTTCCGGGAAGCTGCGGCCGCCGCCCTGCTGCGCACGTAGATCCGCCGCCCGGTTCACCGAGAAACGCCCCCGCTTTTGTCCTTCCCCGCCCTGTCGTGATAAAATCGCTTCGTCCAGATTGACTGACACGCTATCAAGGAGGATAGTTATGCAGCGAAGCATCGGAGTCCGGCGCGAGGACAAGAGCCGCTGGGAGCGCCGGGTGCCCATCACCCCGGCCGTCGCCAAAGAACTGCGCGAGCAACACGGCATCCAGGTCCACGTGCAACCTTCCCCCATCCGGGCCTTCTCCGAGGCCGAATTCGAGGCCGCGGGCGCGCTTGTGCAGGAAGACCTTGCCGCCTGCCCCGTTATTTTTGCCGTCAAGGAGATCCCCCTGGCGTTCTTTCGCCCCGGCCAGACCTATGTGTTTTTCTCCCATGTCATCAAAGGCCAATCCCATAACATGCCCATGCTCCGGCGTATTTTGGAGCTCGGCTGCACGCTGATCGACTACGAAAAGGTAGCCGACGAGCGCGGCCAGCGCTTGATCTTCTTTGGCCGATATGCGGGGATAGCGGGCGCGCTGGAGACGTTGTGGGCGCTGGGTCAACGGCTGGCCGGGGAAGGCATCCCGACGCCCTTGGCCGAGCTCCGCCACGCCTACGAGTATCACGATGCGGCCGAAGCCCAACGCGCGGTCGCGCACGTCGGCCAGGATATCGCCGCACACGGCCTCCCGCCGCAGATTGCGCCCCTGGTGATTGGCGTGACCGGTTACGGCAATGTCTCCAGCGGTGCATGGGAAATCCTGAACCTGCTGCCGCTCGCAAAGGTCACGCCGGACGATCTGGCCGCTATCGCCGGTGGGCCTGGCGCCTCGCGTTTCGTCATCTACGCGACCACGTTCCGGGAAGAGCATATCGTGACGCCGCGGGCCGACCAGGAGCAATTCGACTGCCAACGCTACTACGACTGCCCCGAAGGCTATGAGCCCATCTTCGACCGCTATCTGCCGCACCTGACCGCGCTGATCAACGGCATTTATTGGGATGCACGCTATCCACGGCTGATCACCAAGGCCCATCTCCGAGAGCTGTTCAGCCAGGGCCAGCCACGGTTGCGCATCATCGGCGACGTCAGTTGCGACATCGAGGGCTCGATCGAGTGCACCGTGAAGGCCACTGAACCCGGCGAGCCGGTCTTTGTCTATCACCCGGCGACCGGCGAGATCACCGATGGCCTGGTAGGCGATGGCGTGGTGGTGATGGCGGTGGACATCTTGCCCAGCGAACTGCCGCGCGATGCGTCGGAGAACTTCGGCGCAGTGCTGAAGGCCCATATCCCGGCCATCGCCGCAGCGGATTACTCGGCGCCGTTCGATGAGTTGGCCCTGCCGCCGGAGATCAAGCGCGCCGTCATCGCCCACCGGGGGAAATTGACACCGGCGTATCGGCACCTCAGCCAATATCTGTAAACGCCCTGGCTCACAAACCCGGTTTCTGCGAGAAACCGGGTTTGTGAGCCAGGTAACTCTCTACTCATCAAGGAGCATTCCACACATGAAGAAAGTCGTCGTTTTCGGCGCCGGCATGGTGGCCGGTGCGCACGTGCGTTACCTGCTGGATCACGGCATCCGGGTCACGGTGGCCAGCCGCACCCTCAGCAAGGCCCAGGAGCTGGTAATGGGGCACCCCAACGGCACGGCCGTGGCAGTGAACTCGGATGATGAAGCGGCCCTGGAGGCGTTGATCCGCGAGCACGACCTGGCCGTCAGCCTGCTGCCCTATGCCTATCACCCCGTCGTGGCCCGGCTCTGCGTCAAACACGGCACGCACATGGTCACCACCTCCTACGTCAAGCAGGCGATGGCCGACCTGGATGCTGAGGCCCGCGCGGCCGGTGTGATCCTGCTCAACGAAATCGGCGTCGATCCCGGCATCGACCACATGACCGCGATGCGGGTGATCCACAAGGTGCAGCGCGCTGGCGGCAAGATCGCCAAATTCGTCTCGTGGTGCGGCGGGCTGCCCGCGCCCGAGGCCAACACCAACCCGTTCGGCTATAAATTCTCGTGGAGCCCGCGCGGCGTGCTGCTGGCCGGCAAAAACTCAGCGCACTACCTGTGGGACGGCGAAGAGGTGACTATCGCCGGCGGCACCCTGTTCGACCATCACGTCACCGTGCCGGTGGCGGTCGAGGGCAAATTGATTCCCTACGAGGGCTATCCCAACCGCGACAGCCTGCCCTACATGGAGACTTACGGCATCCAGGGGACACGCACGATGTTCCGCGGCACGCTGCGCAACCCGGGCTGGTGCGAGACGCTGCGCAAGATCGCGGATCTGGGGCTGCTGGACGAAACGCCGCGGGAGGGGTTGGCCGGACAGACCTTTGCCCAGTTCACGGCCGGGCTTATCGGCAGCCGCGGCGACCTGCGCGCGGACCTGGCCGCGTTTCTCGGGCTGTCAGCCGATTCGCCGGTGCTGGAGCGCCTCGCGTGGCTGGGCTTGCTGAGCGATGAGCCACTGCCCGCCGGCCCGAAGGCGCCCATCGACATCCTCACCGCCCGGATGTTGGAGAAGATGCACTTCGCGCCCGGCGAACGGGACATGCTGATCCTGAAGCACGAATTTCTGGCTGAATATCCCGCCCCGGACGCCGGCGCGGGCGCGGTGCGGTCCGAGAAGATCACCTCCACGATGGTCGATTTCGGCCTGCCGAACGGCGACAACTCGATGGCGCGCACGGTAGGTCTGCCTGCGGCGATCGGCGTGCGGCTGATCCTGGCCGGCCAGATCCGGCTGACGGGCGTGCAGGTGCCGGTCGTGCCCGAAATCTATGAGCCTGTGCTGGCCGAGCTGGAGGCGCTGGGCATCCACTTTGTGGAGATGTGGGAGTCCAAGTAAAACGCGGGCGTCGTCCTGACAGGCTCGTGAGGGCCTGTCAGGACGACGCCCGGCTTTGATTCTGCGGAATGTAGGACCGGTCAGCAACCCGTCCGATCACCACTCATAAAGCAGCAAGCTGGCCAACAACGAAAAGACGATCGCCACGGCCACCAGTTGCGGATTTGTGTCGAGCACGGTGAGGTCAAGGTTGACCTTCAAGACCCCGGTCAGCATCAACGCCATCATGATCACCATGGCCGTAGCCAACGCGAAGCTCACCTTGGGGCGAGCGTGGCGGTAGCGCATAAGTTGCCTCCCAATACGATTTCAGGCGCGCACGAAGATCGCGGCCGTGCGCGGGGGCAACGCCATGTGCCGCAGCACACCCCGCGACACCCGCCCCGCTAGCCCACTCCAAACATCGGCCAGTACCCCGTCGGGCAGCAGCCCTTCCACGTCCAGTGTCACCTCACGCACCTCCGGCCCGGCATTGAAAATCACCACCGCCGCATCGGTCGCGCTGCGGCGCGCAAAGGCGCACACCTGATCGTGGGCATAAAGGGCAGCAAATTGGCCCCGGCGGAGGACCGGCAGCTCTTTGCGCAGTGCGATGGCACGCTGCGTGAAGGCGAACAGGTCCCGGTTCCAGCTCTCCGGTTTGTGCCAGGGAAACGCGCGCCGGCAATCAGGGTCCGCACCACCCTCCATGCCGATTTCAGTGCCGTAGTAGATGCACGGCGCGCCCGGCAGGATCATCAAGAAGAGCAAGGAGAGCCGCAACGCATCCCAATCACCGCCGGCCTGATGGATGAAGCGCGCGGTGTCGTGGCTGTCGAGCAGGTTGAGCTGCGCCTGGGTGATCTGCCAATCGTAGAGCCCCATCAGCCGCTCGATCTCGTTGGCGAAGGCGCGCGCGCCCAGCGGCGCCAGCCGGAACCCGCCCGGCCGCTGCTGCCTGTCAAAGGTTTCCTGGGCAAAGAAGCCCAGGGCCGCGCGGGACACGCCGTAGTTCATCACCGCATCGTACTGGTCGCCCTGCAGCCAACGCTCGGCATCGTGCCAAATCTCGCCCACGATGTAGGCCTCGGGATTGGCGGCCTTCACGACTTGCCGGAACTCGCGCCAGAACGCGTCGTCATCGATCTCGGCGGGCACATCCAGGCGCCACCCGTCAATCCCAAACTCAACCCAATAGCGCGCCACATCAAAGATGAACCGCCGCACCGCCGGGGTATCGGTGTTGAACTTGGGCAGGGCCGGGTTGCCCCACCAGGCGCGATAGTTGTGCTGCTTGCTGCCGTACGGATGCAGCGGCCACTCTTCCACCGTGAACCAGTCCAGATACGCGGATTCGGCGCCGTTCTCCAGGATGTCGTGAAACTGAAAGAAGCCGCGGCTGGCGTGATTGAAAACGCCATCCAGCACGACCCGAATGTCGCGGGCGTGCGCCGCGTCCAACAGCTTGCGCAGTGCCGCATTGCCGCCCAGCATCGGATCCACCTGGAAGTAATCATGGGTGTGGTAGCGGTGGTTGGACCCGGACTGAAAGATCGGGTTGAAGTAGATCGCGTCGATCCCGAGGTCAGCCAGGTAATCGAGGTGCTCGACAACGCCCAGGAGATCGCCGCCCTGGTAAGCATACGGGGTCGGCGGGGCGCCCCACGGCTGCAGATGCGCGGCCTTCGGCGCCTGATCCGACCGGGCGAACCGATCGGGGAAGATCTGATAAAAGATAGCGTCTTTGACCCATTCAGGGGTTTGAACAGATGACATCAAGCTGCTCCAATTTGGGGATCGGACCCTCAACTCGCCGCGCCGGGCATGTGCCGCGCAGTCGGGATGCCGCACAGAAACTTAAACGGCGCCGCACCGGTGTTCTCGTAGGTATGGTGCACGCCCGCGGGCACGAAGACGACGCTGCCGGGGCCGACGGCGTGCCAGGTGTCCTCGATCAGGACGCGCCCTTCGCCCTCCACCACGAAATTCTCGTGCTCGTAGGGGTGGGCATGCCGGGGGGTGTGTCCCCCCGCGGCGACCTCGATGACGCGCAGCGCGTAATTCGGCGCGCCGTCGCGTGGTTCATCGATCACCCAGCGGATGGTCACACCCGGCGCTTCGTCACCGAAGGTTAGCGCGGGCACGTCGGTGTAGTGGATGGCCTTGGCCTTGGGCTCTGTCATAGAATCCTCCTTCAGTAAATTTCCAGCTATTCAGACCGCCAGATCGGGTGGTACATCAGCCACTGATCCGGCGTCTCGCGAATCCAGCCCTCGATCACAGCCAGCAGCCGATGCGCGTTAGCCCGCATATCGGCTGCACGGTCGCCGGTGAGCTCGAGGATCAGATGCGGTGCGGTCATCACGTAGTAACCCCGTTCGGGTGACCAGCGGCACGCCATCGGCAGGAGCACTGCCTCCGAACTCAGCGCCAGGCGGATATGGCCTGTCGGCAGTGTCGCCGGACGGCCGAAAAAGGTGAGCTGCTCGTCATGCGCAGCGCCCAACGGCCAATCGACACCGGTCGCAACGAACCCGCCCGCGCGCAGCCGAAGAATCGCCTTGCGCAAAGATTGCCCGTCGATGGGCGTCTCATCCAACACACCGCGCGCACGCATCTCATGCATCAGCGCAAATCCGCCCACGGGTCCCGCGGCCGAGAGGACCTGCACCGGGAACCCTTGAAGCGCAAAAGCCAAAAATCCCAGATTGAAGTTGCTCAGGTGGCAGCCGCACACCAGCACGCCCCGGCCCGTGGACCGCGCTGCCTCGACATTGGGCCAGAATTCGGCGCCGAATTCGATGTGCTTCAGCACCGCGGCCTCACCCTGTGCAGCCAGGTGCATCAGGTCGAAAGCGGTCATGCCGGCGTGCGCCAGTAAGGCCCGCACCGCCCGGTCGATCTGTTCGGGGGGTGTTTCGCGCCCCAGCACCCCGGCCTGGTTGGCGTAGAGGATCCGGTAGAGACTGGCGTCCTTGCGCCGCCAGAGCACCCCGGTGATCGCCCTAGCCAGCGCGTGACCGGCGGATGAGGGCAGAAGTCTGCCCAACGCCATCCACAAGCGTGTGCCGAAGCTGGTCGTGACAAACTGCTGAAAATTCATCAACGGCCTCATGTGGTCTGATAGTGAAAGGGGGTGCAGCGCCCAAAAACCCGGCGTCCAGAACCCCGGTTTCTGCAAGAAACCGGGGTTCTTCATGGCCGGCCGGGCCACTGCCCCAGGAAATCCAATTGATGGGCGACATAAACCAGCTCACCCGACTCGACCTGGGCATGGCGCAGGCTGATCCAATCTGCAAAGCGCGCGGCGGCCAGCTCCGGATGCCCAGCCAGCGCCGTCGCCACCGTGTTCACGATGAAATGCAGGAAGTAGGCCTCGTCGGCCGGATAGCCGCCGGCCACGGGATGTACCACCCAATCGGACGCGCCCGCGGCCAACACCGTTGCACCGGCCGCGGCCAGGTGGCCGAACAGATGGCGGCCGGCTCGGCTGTCGCCCGAGGGTTTGCCGGCCGTGATCCGCTCATCCATGGTGCGATGGTATACCGCTTCGACCAGAGCATCGAAGGCCGGGTCAATGGTCGGCTCGAAGGTCGTGACGCCATCGAAGACGATGGTGAAATAGAACAGCCCACCTGGTTCCAGCAGACCGAACAGCCGCGGCAGCGTGCTCGGCACATCCATCAAGTCGAGAAAAGCGTGTGCGATGAGCAGATCATACTCAGCTTGGGGCTTTCGGGCAAAGTCGAACAGGTCGGCGGCGATCCAGCGGATTTCTGCCCGCCGGCCGAGGACTTCTCTTTGTCCCTCTTGCTGGAGTCGAGGCTGTGCGATAGCCGCCTTTAGGGTGAGCCGGTGTCTCGCATCGGGCAACTGACCGGCTGAAGCCTCGATTCCGGACAGGCCGGTCCGTTGGGCAAGATCTGCCGCCACCGCAAACCCACGCGCCGCGGCCCAGGCGGGCAGCCGGCGCTGTGCCTCGGCGATGTTTTCCGGCAGCGCGTCCAGCGCGGTGTAGGCGATGTCGCGCGGGGGCAGCCAGGCCAGGAAGCGCTCTACCATCGTGCCAATGCCCGCGCCCACTTCCAGCACACGCAGCGGTCGGCCCAGCGCTTCGGGCGCAGGCAACGCTGCGGCCAGGCGCGCCCAGACGTGGCGGTTCAACGCGCGGTCATCCACGGTCACTTTGGCCGCGAGGTAGCGCTGGAAGGAATCGTACGGATCGGGGGTGGGACGCTGATTCACTTGATTCACCTGATAATCGAACTCAGAAACCCTCGCGCCTGCGCGGCGCTTTCGGCCCAGGTGGGCAGAGTGGCGTAGCGCGCCAGGGCGGCCTGGCTCATCCGGGCCAAGGCGGCCCGATCCCCGCTCAATCGCCCCAGGATGGCGGCGATGGCGGCTGCATCCCCCGGCGCAACGAGGAAGCCCTCCTGCCCATCGGCCACGATCTCGTGCGCCGCACCCGCGATGGACGCGATGACCGGCAGGCCGTGGCCCAGCGCCTCGGCATAAACGATGCCGTAGCCCTCGTACGACGATGGCACGGCCAGCACCTGGCTCTCGACCAGCAGGCGGGCCAGCGCCTCGTCCGAGGCCGCGCCCAGCAGTTCCACGCGGCCGGCCAGGCCCAGGCGCGCGATCTGCGCCCGGATGGCGACCGCATAGGCCGGGTCGACATCTGCGTCCCCCACCACGGTCAGCCGGGCGCCGGACGGCGCCTGTGCCAGTGCGTCCACCACGGTGTGCAGCCCTTTGCGCGGGATTAAATTCCCGATAAAGAGGACGCGCAACGGGCCGGGTTCGGCCGCGCGGGCCGCGATCTGCGCGGCTGTGACAGTGACAGGCCGGTGATCGCGGCCCGGATGTGCGACCACGCTCGCCCGGCCGGCGCCGACCAACCCCGTCACCACGCCCTGTGTCGTGCGGCTGTTAAAGATGAAGCCGTCGACGCCCCGCAAATAGCGCCGCTCCACCCAACGGTAAAGCCGGTTTTGCCAGGCGGGCCGCGCCTCGCTGCAGCGCAGATGGTGGACAATGGCAATGATCGGGTAGGGGCGGGGTTCCCCCGCCCGTACGCGGCCCAACCGCCGGTTGACCCAAAACAGCGACGGGTGGTTCAGCTCATCCTGCAGCAGCACATCCCACGCGCCGTCCCGCAGCCGCCGGCGCAGCGCAGACGCAAAATTATCAGTCAGATGCTGGCCGTAGCTCCGCCACGGCAGCGAGACGACCTCGACGCTGTCGCCGGCCGCGCGCAGATGCGCCACCAGCATCCGGTCGTACAGGTAGCCGCCGGATACCGTGTCCAGATCGCCGTAGATCACCAGTCCGATGCGCATTTTTCATCCCGATGAGACCCAGCAGTTGAAACCGCGGCCAGCAGCGCAAAGTCCACCGACGTGGACTGGCGCCCAGTCGCCGGAGGGCGACTTTGCAACGGTTGCCGCGACTTCCAGTCGCCCGGCCGCGAGCTGCTATTCAGTGTGCTTCAGCACACTTCGTCATATCAGACACCGAATTCATTCGGTGGCGCCCCAGCGCGCCAGCCGATAGCTGGCCCACGCGATCTCGTTCTCCCACAGCTTGACCGTGATGGCAGCCAGGTTGGCTGCCTGGATCGCCGCGGCCAGCCGGGTGCAGCAGATGCGCGAGAAGTGTTCGATGCTGGGGTTCAGCCCGGCGAACTCCGGCAGGTCGTTCAGCGTGCGATCCCGGTAGCTGGCCACCAGCGCTTCCAGGTTGTTTTCGATATCGACGATGTCGACCAGATAGCCGTGCTGGTCGAGCTCGGCGCCCTCGAGTTGCAGTTCCAGCCGGTAATGATGCGAGTGGCGCTGGTTCTCCGCGCCCCAGTCGCCGCCGATGAGATAGTGCTGCGCAACGAAGTCGCGCGTGACTGCTACAGTGTACATTGAGTTCTCCTGAGTTGAAAAGGAAGGACGCAGATTGGCCTGATCATCCTGATTACGAGTACGTTAGAATCACCTGAATCGCTTCGCCCGGCGCTTCGTCCAGCAGCCGATACGCCTCGGCCGCCTGCTCGACCGGGAAGCGGTGGGTGATCAACGCGGCCGGCCGCACCTGGGCCAGCATCTCGGCCGCCCACGCCAGCCGCCGGGACTTCGTCCAGCGGCCGCTCCACTCCGGCGCGACGGTGCTTACCTGGCTGCTGATCAGGCGCAGGCGCTCGCGGTGAAACCGGCCGCCCAGGTCCACCGCGGCCCGCTTCGTGCCGTACCACGAGCCGACCACGATCCGGCCGTTGAAGCCAGCCAGGGCGATCGCGTCATCCAGCGCGGCCGGGCTGCCCGACAGCTCGTAGACCAGGTCGGCGCCGGCATGGGCTCGATCCCCTTGCAGCCGCGACTTGGCCTGTGCTAACGCGGCCTCGGTGGCCGGATCCAGGCTGGCGGTCGCACCCCACGCCAGCGAACGATCACGGCGCGGCGGGAAGCGGTCCAGCGTCACCAGGGCGGCCAGCGGGAAACGGGCCAGCAGCGCGGTGGTCAGCAGCCCCACCACCCCCTGGCCCAGCACGGCCACCTGCTCGCCGACCGCGGGCGCGCCGTCCAGCACCAGGTTGACCGCGGTCTCCATGTTGGGCAGGAACGCGGCCTCCTCGGCCGAGAGGGCATCCGGCACGGGGATCAGGCTTTCCGGCGCAGCATGAAACGCGCTCTCGTGCGGGTTGAACGCGAAGACGCGGCGGCCCAGCCAGATCGCGTCCACGTCCGGGCCGAGTTCGGCCACCCGGCCCACGGCTGCGTAACCGTACTTGAGCGGGTAGCGCACCGCGCCGGCCAGCGCCCCAATGCTGGCGTCCACGGCCATGTCGGCCGGGACCTGGCCGCGGTAGAACAGCAGCTCGGTGCCGGGGCTGATGGCCGAGATCTCCGTCTGCACCGTCACCTGGCCCGCTACCGGCAGCCCTAAAGGCTCGTATCGGACTTCGACAGTGTACGGGGTCGAAAAATAAACTGATAAACGTTGGGCAACTGAAGTCACGGCTACCATTGCAAGGCCTGCCTCCGCAGGCTATCGTGCCACCCCCCAGACGGCGCAGGCCGACTTCGCAGGGGTTGCTGCGACTTCCAGTCGCCGGGACCATGATAAGTCATCACTGCCCGTACTCCCACCAGAAATCCTCCAGCGCGGCCTCTTCCTCGGTGGTCAACTGCCAGACGCCGCGCTCCTTCAGACGGTTCATCAGCATGAACGCGCGCGGCAGCTCCAGCGCGGCGACGGCGACCTCAATGTCGCGCGCCTCGGTTGGGAAGCGCGCGGCCTGGCGCCGCAGACTGGCCCGGAGGATCTCTGTGATGTTCGCTTCAGTCATGCAACGTTCCCCTCTCTACGGTGTATCTAACCGTCCCCAAACGATCAGATCGTCCCCCAGCCGCTCATGGCCCGGCTCGCGCAGCCTGGGCTGGCCGGCGGGATCGGCCAGCGGCCCGCGCACTGCCTGCACGCCGCCCACGATGACCGGCGCCAGGGTCAGGATCACAAAATCAACCCGGCGCTCGGCCAGAAATGCCGTGATGACGCCTGCGCCGCCCTCCACCATCAGCGTGCGGATGCCGTGCGCGGCCAGGAATGACAGCGCGGCGCCCAGATCGACGCGACCAGTCGCGTCGAAAGGCAGGCGGACCACCCGCGCACCGGCTGTGCTCAGCACCGCCTCACGGGCTGGATCAGCCTCCTGGCTGCACAGCAGCCAGGGCCGATGCGTGGGGTGGCGGAGCAACGCCGCGTTGGCGGGGCAGCGCAGGTGCGTATCCAGCACCACCGGCTGCGGCTGCGCGCCCGGCGCCAGGCGGACGGTGAGCTTCGGATCGTCGGCCAGCACCGTGCCGATGCCCACCAGGATGGCATCGTGGGCGGCGCGCAGGCGATGGGTCA
>JAPKMS010000251.1 GCA_026645775.1 Anaerolineae bacterium | reverse complement strand
TATTAGTTTTGCACGGCCGCGTGATCAAAGCCGGTCGGGGCGAAGGATCGGCGCTGGTCTCGCCCGCGCCGATCGGCTTCCTGGGGGGCGTGGACCCCGACACCGGCATCGTGCTGGAGCCGGGGCATCCGCTGCAAGGCAAGTCGGTGGCGGGCAAGGTGCTCGTCTTTCCCACCGGCAAGGGCAGCACGGTCGGCTCGTACACGATCTTGCGCCTGGCGAAGAGCGGCCGCGGGCCGGCCGCGATGGTCAACGCGGAGAGCGAGGCCATCGTCGCGGTCGGCGCGATCATCGCCGACATTCCGATGGTCGATCAGGTGGACATCGGTCGCATTCAGGATGGCGATTGGGTCGTGGTCGAGGATGGCACTGTGACCGTGACGCGGGTGGGATAGTGGACGAACTCGTTTTTCTCAAGCTTGGCGGGTCGCTGCTGACCGACAAGACGCGGCCGCAGGTGCTGCGCGGCCACGTGCTGGCCCGGCTCGCAGCGGAAATCGCTGCGGCCCTGCGCGCATGTCCCGATCTGCGGCTGGTGATCGGCCACGGCAGCGGGTCGTTCGGGCACGTTACGGCCAGTCGGTACGGCACCCGGGCGGGCGTGTACACCCCCGAACAGTGGCGCGGCTACGCCGAGGTCGCACGGGTCGCGGCCGAGCTGAACCGGTTGGCCGTGAATGCGCTGGCGGAGGCCGGTGTGCCCGCGCTGCGCCTCCAGCCCTCGGCGTCGGCGCTGTGTCATGATGGGGAACTGCGCACGCTGGATGAGCGTCCCATCGTCGCTGCTTTAGCGCATGGCCTGACGCCCGTGGTCTATGGTGACGTGGCGCTGGACGATGTGCGGGGGGGCACCATCATCTCCACCGAGGAGATCTTCCGCTGGCTGGCGCCCCGGCTGAACCCGCGGCGGGTGGTGCTGGTGGGCGAGGTGGCGGGCGTGCTGACCGCCGATCCGGCCAGCGGGGTGCG
The DNA here is from genome assembly GCA_026645775.1 of Anaerolineae bacterium. GTDB lineage: Bacteria > Chloroflexota > Anaerolineae > CG2-30-64-16 > CG2-30-64-16 > MO66. The sequence continues at coordinate 11,371 of JAPKMS010000251.1, read as the reverse complement.
CGGCGAGCTGGTGGCGGAGATCACCCCGGCGACGTTGCCGCACCTGGCGCAGGCGCTCGGCGGGTCGCGTGGGATCGATGTGACCGGCGGCATGGTGGCCAAGGTGGCTGAGATGCTGGCGTTGGCCCAGGCGACGCCGTCGCTGGCCGCGGTGCAGGTCATCTCCGGGTGGGTCCCCGGCCTGGTCAGAGCGGTGCTCGTCGATCCGACCCATCGGGCGGGGACGCGCATCACGGCCGGCCGCGTATGATTTCCCATACGGAATGCAGCCTGCTGAAAAGAGCGGGGTTTTGCGGGATCATGCTGCTCAGAGTATAATCCGACCTGCGCCTTGCGGGCCGGTCGGTCATTGACGGGCGTTGGAACAGTGAGGGATCAAGATGTTTCTATTAACGGTGGTGTCGTTCATCGTGGTGATGAGCGTGATCGTGTTTGTGCATGAGTTTGGACATTTGCTGGCTGCGAAACGCAGCAAGATCGTCGTAGAAGAGTTTGGTTTCGGGTTTCCGCCCCGGGTGGTGAAGCTGTTCGAGCGCGGCGGCACCCTTTACTCGATCAATGCCATTCCGTTCGGCGGGTTCTGCCGGATGCGTGGCGAGGATGACCCGTCGCTGCCGGGCAGCTTTGCGGTTGCGCCCAAGCGGGCGCGCCTGCTGACCCTGGTGGCTGGTGCGGGCATGAACTTCCTGTTCGCCATCCTCATGTTCACCGTGCTGTCGATGATGCAGGGCGTGCTCGATCCCAGCCAGACCGGCGTGATCGTGGAGAGCATCCAGCCCGGGTCGCCGGCCTCCGCAGCAGGATTCCAGGCCAAGGACCGCATCATCGCGGCGGATGGCGCAGTTATCGATGCGTCGGAGGATCTGACTGAGCTCACCTCGGCGAATCCGGGCCGCGTGATCGCTTATACCGTTGTACGCGTCGACCCGGCCACGGCGGCGGAGCAGAACCTGGAACTTCGCGTTGCATCTCAAATGAGCGAAGCCGCCGGGAAGGCGGTCATCGGCATCAGTGTCGGCTTGCCGACGCGGCCTGCCAAGCTTTGGGAAGCGGCGTGGGATGGTGTCAAGGGCACCGCCGGCGTTATTTATCAGACCTTTGCGATCCCGGCCAACCTGATCCGGGAGGGCAAGCCGTTGAGCGGCGCGGGCTTCATGGGTCCGGTCGGCATCGCAACGATGACCGGCAAGGTCGTGCAGCAGTCGCTGGATCGCGGTTCACTCGAGCTGCTGATCCTGTATCTGGGACTGTTGAGCACGGCGCTGGGCGTCACCAATTTGCTGCCGTTGCCTGCGTTGGATGGCGGCCGGGTCTTGTTTATCCTGGTCGAGGCCATCCGTGGCAAGCGCATCGAACCCGAACGGGAGGGCCTGGTGCACATGATCGGGTTTGGCCTGCTCCTGCTGTTGGTGGGCCTGTTGACGGTCAAAGAGATCGGCCAACTCATTAATCATTCGTTCCCCGCTCTGGGTTTTTGAGGAAAGAAGACCATGTATTGCAAACGCTGTGGGGCAACGATACATCAAGGTGTACTGATCTGCCCTGAGTGTGGTGCGCGTCAGAACCGACATGTCAGCTCGGTGCGGTGCGCCAACTGTTATCGACGCGTGCCGCTCGGCCTGACCGTTTGTCCGCATTGTGGGCGCGATGCGCGGCCCGCCGGGCCGCGTTGGGCGCTCCTGCTGGCCCTTGTCGCATTGGTCGCGCTTGCGGCGCTGTGGGGATTCGACAAGCTGCCGGTCGCACGCGTTGGCCAGGCGATCGCCAACGTGCGCAGCAATTTATCCGCCCTGGTGCAGGTTGGCGACTCGACTGCGGCGCCCACTGCGACCCCGCAGGCGTTGGCGCAGGTCACCGAGACTCCGGCCGCCGAACAGACCCCGGCGGAGACACCGTCGACCGAACCGGCGCCCGTTGCGACCGAGACTCTCGCCGTCGCGCCGACCGAGATGGCCACGAGCGTTGCCAGTCCCACCGCGTCGCCCGCGCCGACCGAGATGCCAACCGCGACCGCCACCCTCGCGCCGACGCCCACGCCGGCGCCGCCGACGGCCACGGCCAGGCCTCCAAAGCCTACCGCCACGCGGCCGGCTGGCCGTTCCACCACCTACCGCGTCCAATCGGGTGACACGCTGTCGGGCATCGCCGCCCAGTTCGGCATCACCTGGCAGGCGTTGGCCGCCGCCAACAATCTCACTGAGAAGAGCGTCCTCCGCATCGGCCAGGAGCTGGTGATCCCGTTGGCGGGCGCAGCGCTGCCGCCGGCCGCCACGCCGAAACGCGCCGCCACGGCAACCGCCCCCGCCACGGCAACCCCTGAACCGCCGGCGCCGACCCCTGCGCCGTACCTGGCGGCTCCGGCGCTGACCAACCCCGGCGATCAAGCGCCATTTTCGGGGGGCGATGCCTATGTCGGTCTGGACTGGCAGCAGGTGCCCGGGTTCGCGGTCAGCATGCAGTACCAGGTAACCATCCGCTGGGCCGAACAGGGCGCGCCGCAAGAGCATCGCTGGTTCACCACAACGACCAGCACGCGCGTGCCCCTCTGGCTGTGGGGGCGGGCCGATCAGCCTACCCGGCAATACACCTGGTTTGTGACGGTGGTCCAGGTGACGACCGATGGCAAGGGCGGTGAGCGGGTGATCCCACTCAGCCCATCCAGCGTATCACGCGTATTGTATTGGAACTGAGCCATGATGACGGATGCCTTGAACACGGTTCTGGAACAGTTGGCCGATGAAACCCGGCCGGCGCGTTCCCTCGACCTGGCCCAGCTCTCTGATCTTGGCCGGCTCCAGGTCGAGCAAGCCTATAGCACGTGGCTAACGCTCAGCGCGGCCCGGCGCTGTGAGCTGATGGGCGTGCTGGTGGAGTTGGCTGAGACGAATATCCACGTGAATTTCCACGCGCTGCTCCGCGCCTGTCTCTCGGATAGCGAGGCACGCGTGCGGGAACTGGCTATTGAAGGGCTGTGGGAAGATGAGAAAGTCAGTCTGATCCAGCCCTTGACGGCCGTGCTCGCGACCGATGCGGTCGCGGCGGTGCGCGCGGCCGCGGCGATTTCGTTGGGGCGGTTTGTACTCCTGGGCGCCCTGGGTGATATCGATGACGCGCCGGCGCAGGCCGCCGCTGACGCGCTGCACACCGCCTGGTATCGGCGGGGCGAGCCGGTCGAGGTGCGGCGTCGTGCACTGGAGGGCCTGGCCTGCACCGATATCGCCGGTCTGCCGGAGTTGATCAGCGACGCCTATTACGATGAGGACGAGCGCATGCGGCAGAGCGCCCTGTTTGCGATGGGCCGCAGTGCCGACCCGCGTTGGGCTAAGATCGTGCTGGCCGAGTTGGGCAGCCCGGAGTCACCGATGCGGTTCGAGGCCGCGGTTGCCGCGGGCGAACTGGGGCTGACCCGCGCCGTGCAGCCGCTGATCCGGCGGCTCGATGACCCGGACGGCGCCGTGCGGGAAGCTGCCGTGCTGGCGCTGGGCAAAATCGGCGGCGCCGCCGCCCGCCGTGCGTTGCAGGCGTTGCTGAGCAGCGAGGATGAGCGCATGGCCGAAGCTGCCGAAGAGGCCCTGGATGAGGTGCGCTTCAACAGCGAACCCCTTAGCGAGCCGCTGCTGGACTCCTCCAACCGCAAGTCACCGGCCCTGCGCGAACGCGATGCCGAAGACGAGTTCGACGAAGAGGATGACGAAGATGAAGACGAAGAGGACGACGAGGACAACCTCTTTGGCAGCGAAGACGACGGGGATGATCTGGATCTGTATGACGAAGAGATCCTGGGCGAGGACGAGGATTCCGATCCGGATGACGACTTAGAGGATGACCTGGACTGGGATGACGACGACCAGGCCGAAGATGATTGGCGCTGAAGAACGCACTTTGCGATGACCAGACGACGTATGCCACAACTTCCTAAACCACTTTGGAGCGCTGATGAAACGCCGGGCGCCGATCGGGCTGTGCGCGCACAACGGCTGGTTGCTGAAGGCGCGCGCTTGTTAGCCGCCAAACGATCGGGTGAAGCGGCGACGGTGTTGGCCCAAGCCTGGGAACTGGACCCACAGAACGCGGCCGCGGCTATCAACCTGGGCGGGGCCTTCATCCTGCAGGGCAACCATGCGCGTGCGGTGCCGGTGCTGGAAGCTGCTTCCCGGCTCGAGCCCGAGAACCCGATGGTCTGGACGAACCTGGCCGCCGCCTACCTGGGCAAGTTGCCTTTCGCCACGCCGGAGCGCCAGGAACGGGCGATCCACGCGTTCGAGCGGGCCCTGGCGCTTGAACCGCACACGCCCCACGTATCCTATAATCTGGGCCTGATCTACATGGAACGCAATGATCTCGCAAACGCTTTGCGGTGTTTCGATAACGCGCTGGCCGCCGATCCGAACGACCGCGATGCGCGGAGCTGGCAGGACAAGATCCGCCGCGGCGAGGAGCAAGCTTCTGAGCTGCAAGGATAGCGCATGAACTGGCGCCAGAACCCTACGCGTGTTGCCTGGCTGGTTTTGACGGTCAACCTGCTGCTGTGTTGTCTGCTGGCGGTGGCCGTTCCGTTGGGGCTGCGCAGTTATCTGCTGCATGCCACCCGTGCCGCCAAGATGTTCGTCACGACCACGGTGGGCACAGCCCAGGTCTGGGCGCCCAACGCCCAGGATCCCACGGCCGTCACCGGATCGGAACAGCGCCCGGTGGTGCAGGCCAGCCGGCTTGTGACCGATGCCGTGGCCCGCGCCGTGCTGACGATCGCCACCGATGAGGCGGGTGCGCGCAGCCTGGCCACGGTGCAGCTCGATCCTGATAGCGGCATCACGATTGCAGCCGCGCGCATCCCCCGCTTCACCCTCAGCCAGGATCCCAGCCAGATTACCGTCAATTTCGGGCGCGGGCGCCTTTTCATCGACACCCAAGCTGCCGATAACCGCGATGTCACGCTGTTCCTCACAACGCCCCAGGCTGCGATGACCCTGGCGGTCGGCACGTTTGACATCAGTATCGATGGCGATGAGACGCTGTTGCGCGTCCGTTCCGGGCAGGCGCTGGTGACGGCCGCGGGCCAGCAGGTCACCGTCAACGGCGGCGAACGCGTGACGATCCGCGCCAACAACACCCCGGAGCTTCCGGTTCCCGACACTCTGAACCTGGTGCTCAACGGCCGGTTCGAGGGTCGGCTGACCCCCGCATGGCAAGAACACGTCAGCCTGGGCCAGTCGGACCTGGTGCCCGGCTCCATCACCCAGGAGCAGTCGGGCCAGCGCCAGGCCATCCGCTTCACGCGCAAGACCGAGGACAACGCGCCCAACGAGATCGGCTTGTGGCAAGAGGTAAACCGGGATGTGGTGGGGTATGATTCGCTGATCTTACGGTTCGATCTCCAAGTGATCAATCAAAGCGTGCCGGGCGGCGGCTACCAGGCTTCCGAATACCCGCTGATGGTGCGTATCGACTACACCGATCGATACGGCAAAGACCAGTTCTGGGTCCACGGTTTCTACCACTTCGATCTGCCCTCGGGCGTGACGTGGGTGGCGCCGACGACGCGAGGCGAACAGGTGCCGCTGGGCGTGTGGTATACCTACGAATCGCCCAATTTGTTCCAACTGCTGCAAGAGAACCGCCCGGCGCGCATCAACACCATCATGGTCTATGCCGCGGGTCACGATTACGACAGCCGCGTATCAGACGTGGCGCTCACCGTGCGATAAACCGACATGCCGAAATCTGTCCTGTCCGGGGTCCGGGGCGCGCCGCAAGGGTATCGCGGGCTGATCCTGGGCGCACTGCTGCTATTTCTGGCGCTGGCCGCCTATCGGCTTGATCTCCCGGGGCTGCACTACGACGAGGCGAAGGAAGCCGGGCTGAATGCCATGCAACTGGTGACCTGGCAGCCGGTGACCGCATTTCGCGATGCCACGGTGCAGGTCGGGCCCTGGCGGCTGCCGCTGATGGTGCAAGATTACATCGGCGCGCTCAACGTGCTGCTGGCAACTCCGTTCCTCGCGCTCGGCGGCGTGACTGTGCCGGCGCTGCGTTGGCTGCCCCTGGTCATCGCCGCGCTGACGCTCTTGCTGACGGCACGGCTCGCACTGCGCCTGGGCGGCCCGGTTGCCGCGGCCGCGACCGCGCTCCTGTTGGCTGTCAGTCCCTCATTCATCTTCTGGAGCCGCCAGGGCATTTTCGTCACCAACCTGACCGCGCTGCTGTTCATGGCCAGCCTGCTGACGGGGTTACGGTGGTGGCAGGGGCGTCGCCCGCGTGACCTGTATTTGACGGCGTTTCTCTGGGGCCTGGGCGTTTATGCCAAACTGCTCTTTGTGTGGGCCATCGGCGCGATGGGGATCGCCGCCGCGGGCGCGTGGGCGCTGGACCGTCTGCGCAGGGAGCGTGGAAACCGGAAGCTGGAAACTGAAGCGCAAACCGGTGGTGCGCCGGAAGTGCAGGCCGAAAACCGACCGGGAGACCGGAATCCTCCGCGTCGCTTTCCGCCAGCCTTAACCTCACCCTCACCCTCACCCTTAACCTTAGCCTTAGCCTGTGTCGCTTTCCTCGTCCCGCTTCTCCCCTTGATCCTCTTCAACATCCGCACCAGCGGTACGTTGACATCGATCTTCGGCAACCTGGGGCGGTCGTATTACGGCGTGGACAACAGCGCCTATCTGCCCAATCTGCTGACCCGTCTGCGCCAAGTGGTGACGCTGTTGCGCGGCGATCACTTCTGGTACCTGGGCGGGGTGTTTGCGGACGTCTGGGCGCCGTGGCTGGCGGCCGGGTTGGTGCTGGCCGCCGCGATCCTGGTCGGGCGGCGGGTGATGCGGCGCAGGAACGGTGAGGTGGGCGCGTGGCGGCGTGGCGGTTTCATGCTGCCGGTGGCGCTCCTGGCGTTGATGGTGGCGCAGAGCGCGTTTACCGTCAGCGATTTGTTTATCACCCACTATGCCATGCTGCTGCCGCTCGTCCCGCTGGCCGGCGGGCTGGCGTTTGGTGCAGTGTGGGAGTCTAGGCGCGTTGGAGTCGGTGGGTATGGCGAGAGGGGCCTGGCACTCCTTGCGTTGCTCGCCGTGCTCGCCTGGGCTGGGGGCGACGTGTGGACGACGATCCGCTATCACAAGGCCCTGACCGTGTCCGGCGGCCACGCGGCGCATTCTGATGCAAGCTATGCGTTGGCTGGCTATCTGGCAGCGGACGGGCCGGCCGCGCCGGTGGCGTTGGATTGGGGCATCGATGCCCCCGTGCGTTTTTTGACGGCCGGCCGGGTGAGTCCCATCGAGGTCTTCGGCTATGAGCGGTTGGACGCGGCCGATGCGGCGTACGCGGCCCGGGTGGGCACGTTTTTGGACCGCCCCGACACCCTCTATCTGGCGCACGCGGCCGAAAACACGGTGTTCGGGGGCCGGGTGGAGGCGTTGGCCGCATTGGCAGCCGAGCGGGGCCTCACGCTGCGCGAAGCGGCGCGCTTCGCTGAGCGCAGCGGCCGGCCGCTGTTTGTGATTTACCGGGCGGTGAATGCTGCGACCCCGTGACGCGGCACCCCTCGCCGCGATCAACCCGGCTGATTGGGCCGCTTTTCTCTGACCCAGAGCCACAAGATCAGTGCGGCCACCGCCGCGGCGCCTGCTGAGACCGCAGCATTCAGCGGCAGACCGCCCACGCGCCACAGCCGCGGCCCCGATAACGAGCCGACCAGGCGGCCCAGCGCCATAATGGCCACGCTCAGCGCCATCACCGTGCCGCGCGCGCTGGGCGCCAGCTCGGTCAGCAGCGGAATGAACGCGACGATGCTGAATTCAAAGGTCAAGAACATCGCCGCGACACCGATCAGCGCGCCGGCCAGCTCCCCCGCCAGGCGGGGCAGCAGCAGATAGGCAGCCACGTTCAGCAGCAGCCCGCCCAGCACCGCCCGACGCTTGCCGATCCGGTCCACCAACCCCGCCGCCGCACCCTCGCCCAGCAACTCAGCCACGCTGATTCCCAGTGAAGCCAGGCCCACCGCCGTGATGGCAAGCCCGAATTTGTCCTCCAGCCACGCGCCGTAGACGACGAAGAGATTCTCGTTGGCGAACACCAATAACATCGTGACGGCCAGGGCGAGCAACGTCGACGGGGCCGCCCAGGTGGGCCAGGTCTGGCGGGAGCCAGGGGCGGCCGGTTTGCCCGGGTCCGGGTGCCCGCAGTCTGGGCACAGGCGCCACGTGGCGATCAGGCCGATGAGGCCCAACCCGGCGATCGGCCAGAACGGCGCGCGCCAGCCGGCCGCCGCGATCATAAATCCGGCCGCCGGCACGCCGATGAACCAGGAGAGCGACCACGACAGCTCCACCAGGCTCAGCACGCGGCCGCGACGCTCGTAGGGCACGGCATCGGCCAGGTAGGCCTGCATGGCGGGATCATAGCTCGCCTTGCTGAAGCCGAGGAGCGCAAACGCGGCCAGCGCCACGCCAAAGGTGGGGGCGATCCCAGCCAGGACGGCGCCCACCACCAGTGCGGCCAGGCCGGCCAGCATCATCTTGCGCCGGCCCACCCGGTCGGCCAGCATGCCGTAGAGCGGACTCAACGCGCTCACCAGAAATCGAGCCGTCAGCAGCAGGCTCGCCGTCTCCAGCGGCACGCCCAGCCCGCGGCTGATGGCCGGCAGGAAAGGGTAGACGAAGCGCGTTTGCAGGTTCAGCGCGATGCGTCCGAGCAGGATCACCCCCAGCGTGCGCGGCGATTCGGCGCTGGCAGGGGGTGTCGCGGGTGTGGATGTATTTGCGGGTGCGGTCATGCGGCAAGCTTACCCGCGCAACGCTAGCGTGTCAATGTCATATAATCGTCCCAGTAATTCCAACTTTAGGCGTTCGTTGGATCTGGAATCGAGGCTTCAGCCGGTTTTCTGGCCATTAAAGTCGCAAACCGTACCGGCTAAAGCCTCGATTCCGGATACACTTGGAACCCCTGTAGTCGCCCTGTCATTCTGAGGGGCCGCAGCCCCGAAGAATCTCCCGGTGGCGGATTCCCCGAATAGGCCGGGCTTGTGTATAATTGCGTCAATCAATACGCAAATCGGGCCGGCGGGCAACGTTAGCGCTGGCCTTAGAATTGGTTTGGAGGCGCCCCGTGAACTCACATCGTCGCTACGCCGCGTTCGCCGCGGTGATCCTGGTTTTGCTGGTCAGCCTGACCCTCTTCGTGTCCGGCTGCAGCGGCCCGGCCGCAGCCACTCCCACACCCACCAAGACGCCGCAGCCGCAGAAACCGGTGGTCGTCGCGACCGCCCTCCCCACGGTTGAGCCGGTCATCCCGACGCAGGCGCCCGAACCGACCGCGATGCCTGAGGCGACGGTTACACCGGAGTCGACCGCGACCCCGGAGCCCACGGCCACCGCGACGGCCGCGGCCGCGGGACCGGTCACTACGCTCGCCGGCCCCGCCCCGACCCGCGCACCCGGCGTGTCGATCTTCACCGGCTTGCAGCCGGCTGATCCGGCTGTGTTGAACCGCCGGCCGTTTGCCATCAAGATTACCAACGATGCAGATGCCCAAACCAAGCATTCGGGCCTCAACAAAGCCGATATCGTCGTGGAAAGCCGCGTCGAATACAGTGAAACGCGCTTTACGGCGATCTATCAGAGCCAGGACGCCGCGCGGATCGGCCCCATCCGCAGCGCCCGCTTGATCGACGTGGAGCTGCCGGTGGTCTTCGACGCGGTGTTGGCCTTTTCCGGGGGGGTGGAGCCGGTCCGGCAGAAGCTCTACAACTCCGACTTCGGCGATCATATTCTGGAGCAGGCGCGCAACGGCGCGTCTTTTTACCGCGACATGACGGTCGGCGGGTTGAGCTGGAACACGCTCTTCGCAAACACGGCCACTTTGTGGAGCACGGCCACCCAGCGCGGGTGGAATACGGCCCCCGATCCCTCCGCAGCCTGGGGCTTTTCGGAGGCCGCACCGGCCGGCGGGAGCTCCGCTAACCGGATCGACCTGTCGTATCCGCGGTTCAAAGTGGGGTGGTCGTATGATGGCGCGACGGGGCGCTGGCTCAGGTGGACCGGCGGCCAGGCGCATATGGATCAGAGCGACGGCAAGCAGGTCTCTGCGGCCAATGTGGTTGTGCTCCGCGCCGCCCATGTCGTGACGCTGATCGTTGAGGATGGCACTGAGCGCCGGATCACCAATGGCGTCTGCATCAACTGCTCGATCGAGATCCAGCTCTGGGGCGAGGGACCGCTGCAGATCCTGCGCGACGGCAAGGTCTACACGGGCAAGTGGGTGCGGGCCGACCGCCATGCGCCGTTCCGCTTCGTGGATGCCCGGGGCCAGGATATTCCGCTGAAGCCGGGCAACACTTGGTGGCAGGTGACACCGCTCGATTTGAAGGTGACGGTGACGCCGTAAAAGGAAAGACCTTTCCGTCAAAAGCGGAAAGGTCTTATTGTTTCCTAAACTGTCCCTCATCTGGCATTAATCTGATGGTGCGATACTATAGACACTTCGGGTGCGGGAAAGGGACAGCCCAAGCTTGAAGAGACGGTTCCTCCTCCAAATCAAATAAGGCGGTCTGAGCATGAATCCCTGGCTGGCGGGCCGGGGATTCACGCTTTAATTGACCCTCTCGTATAAACCAGGTTTCTCCGAGAAACCTGGTTTGTACGAGAGGGTTTGTCCGGGGTTCTTACGGATACAGCCGCTGGTACGCCTCGCAGTTTATCCACACTGCCTGCACATAGACCCGTGTCTCATTGATGTTGATCAGAGCCGCCATCAAGTCATCGTCGCGCGGCGCCCAGTTCCGCCAGACCTGAGCGTTGCCCGGGCCGCCGTTGTACGCGGCCAACGCCGTGAAGACGCTGCCCCCGAAATGGTTCAGCCACTGCGAGACGTAGAACGCACCGAAAGCAACATTGACATAAGGCCAATAGGCCTGACGTGGCTCAAAGCCCGGCCAGCCTAACTGGTCGGCGATGCCCTGCGCGGTGCCGGGCATCACCTGCATCAGCCCTTGCGCACCGGCCACCGAGGCGACGCCGGCCTCGAACCGGCTTTCTTGCCGGATGATAGCAGTCAGCAGCCGCGCGTCCAGGCCGCGTACCTCCGCCTCGCCGCGGATCAGATCGGCGTAGGGGAAGGGGTAGGCCAGCCGTTGAAGCGCGGCGGGCGCATCCCGCATGGCGCCGCCCCAGCGCGTCACGATTTGTTCGGCGCTGATCAGCGACAGCCGGTGCGCGCCGGTATCGCGGAACGCCAGCGCCAGCGCGGAGAGCGTCCACGGGGCGTCCGCGTAGCGCTGCTGGACGCGACCCCAGTTGACGAGCGCCTGAGTGCGCAGACCCAGGGCCAGCAGCGTCTGGCCGCGCTGCCAATCGCCGTCCGCGGCAACCGCGGCCGGCAGATCGAG
>JAPKMS010000250.1 GCA_026645775.1 Anaerolineae bacterium | reverse complement strand
TGGCCGAGGCCGAACCCGCGCCCGGCACATCCCTGAACGCACTGCTGAAGCAGGCCGGGGCCAGCTTGGGCAGCGGGCGCACCCTGGTGATCGTGACCCCCTCGCAGGATCCGGCGTGGGTTGCCGCATTGCTGCCGTTGATGGCGCGCGGAAATGCGCCGACCGTCCTGCTGTTGGATGCCACGACGTTTGATCCGCCAACCGGCCAGGCCGATGCGCTGGCAGGGCTGCGCGGCCTGCTGGCGCAACAACGCATCCCCAGCCACGTGCTGGCCCAGGGATTCCCCTTTCATCCGCTGGAACGGATTCGCCGCCAACGTCGGGAACTCCGCACTTTGTCGGGCACGGGCCGGGTGGTCGAGGTGGAAGTCGATGAGGAAGTGTGAGCTGGCCGCATGTCAGCGAGCAGGTGAGCTGTGAGCACGGGCGTTTCCGTGGGCGCAGCGCAGGAGCTTGAACGCACGCCGTGGGTGATGCGGCTGTTGCGCTACCTGCGCCCGCGCGACGGGTATTTGGTGTTGGGGCTGGCCTGGGGCGCGGTGATCAGTCTGCCGGCAGCGGCGATCGACGGTGAACTGCTCGTGGGATTGCAGCCGGTGGTCTGGCTCGCCACCCTGGCGCTGCTCTTCACGTGGTGGCTGGCCGAACGGCGGTTGCGGGGCTGGCTGGCCGCCCTGGTGCTGGTGCTGTCCGGCGTGCTTGCCGTGCTGAGCTGGGGTGTCCACGTGTTGCAGCCCTGGCCGCTGCTGTCCCAGACCGCGCGCTGGTCGGCCTGGTGGCTGGGCCGACCGATGGCCCCCGCGCCGTCGTTGGCTGTCTTCGACCAGCAGATCGCAGCCCTGGCCGATTACGGCCAGCGTGTGGGCTGGTGGGTCAGCGGTCTGATCGGCGGCCGGGGCATGCCCGATAACCTGGTGGTGCTCGGCCTGGCGGGCCTGTTGTGCTGGGCGGCGGCTGCGTGGGCTGCGTGGTGGCTGGTGCGCCGCGGCCTGCCCTTTGTTGCGCTGCTGCCCACGGGGATCCTGCTGGCGAACACGGTGTATAGCTCCTCTAAAAGTTACTGGACCCTGGTGGCTTACGGCGGATCGCTGGCGGCGCTGCTGGTGCTGCTGCCGATGGAGCGCCAGATGCGGGCCTGGGATCGCGACGGCATCGACTATTCGCCCGAGGTGCGCACGGACATCGCGCTTACAGCCTTGGGTCTTGTCACGCTGGTGACGATTTTGATGCCCACGCTGCCGTTTCTGACGTCACGCGAGGTGTCGCAGGCGTTCTGGCGCCGCTTCGAGAACCCCTACCGCCAGGTGGAGCAGCAACTGAGCCCGAGCTTCGAGGGCAGCCAGCCGGCCCGCTCGTTGGCGCCCGCCTCGGGGGTAATGCCGGGCGGTCTTCCGCGGGCGCATCTGCTGGGCGGCCGGCCTGAGCTGGGCCAGGAGGTGGCGCTGCGGGCGCAGGTGCGCGGCGCTCTGCCTGACGCGCTGCTCTACTGGCGCGGCCAGACATTCGCCGTCTACACCGGCCGCGGCTGGGAAGAGGATGCACCGCCGGCGCCGGCGCGGGATTTCGCAGCCGGGGCAGCCTGGACGACGGATCCACTCCCGGCCGCCAGGCGCTCACTGCTGGTATCGGTGCGGGTGCTGGCTGCTTCGCGCGTCGTGATCTACGCGCCCGGCGAGCCGGTCTCGATCGATCGGCCCTATCGCGCACGGCTGCGTGGACCCGGCGAGTTGGTGGCGTTGCAAGACCGCGCCGGCGGCAGCCGCTACGCTGTGCTGAGCGCCGTGCCCGAGCTGGACGCGAACCTCCTGCGCGCCGCGGGCGAGAGCTACCCCGATCCGATCCGAGCCATCTATCTGCAGGCGCCGGATAACCTGCCGGCCGAGCTGGTGGCGTATGCCGTGGAACTCACGGCCGCTGCGCCGCCGACGCCATTCGACCGCGCGCTCGCCATTGAATCGGCGTTGCGCCAGCTTCCCTACAGCCTTGACGTCCCTTTGCCGCCCGCCGGGCGTGAGCTTGTTTCGTGGTTTTTGTTCGATCTGCGTCGGGGCTACTGCGACTATTTTGCCACGGCCATGGTCGTGCTGGCGCGGCTCAACGGCATCCCGGCGCGATTGGCCGTCGGCTATGTGACGGGCGACCGCGATGCGCGCACCGATGAGTATGTCGTCAGCGAACGCCAGGCGCACGCCTGGCCCGAACTGTACTTCCCCGGTTACGGCTGGATTCCGTTTGAGCCCACGCCAGCACAGGCGGCGCCGGCTCGCCCAGCCATCGCGGCGCTGGGTGCGCCGGTTCCCTACGATCCGACCGGAGCGGGCCTGTCGGCCGGCATGGCCGAGCTGCAGCAGTTGGCCGCCGGTGAGGCCGCGGCGCAGCGGCGCCAGGTCCGGCTGCAGGGGGTCCTGGGTGGGTTGAATTGCCTGGCGCTGATGGTCGGGGCGATCGGCGGGTGGGCCGCCCGGCGGCCGCGCCGGATGCCGGGCGGGGCCCCACCGCAGATCGCGGCCAGCTATGATCACCTGGCGCGTTGGGGCGCTCGGCTGGGCCGCGCCGCGCGGTCGGCGGACACGCCGCGTGAGTATGCCGCGGCTGTGATCGGCGCGGCCGATGCCCTCGTCGCCCACGCCAGCCCGGCCCGCGCCGGCGCGATCCGGGCGGCTGCGGTCGTGCGAGACGAGCTTCCTGCCTGGGTCGAGGCCTACGAGAGCGCCACCTATGGACCGGAGACCCCCCCTCGTGACGCGTCCCAGGTCGTGGCTGAACTCGCCGGGCGCCGGCGGCTGTGGCCGGCCCTCCGGCGGGTTTGGTTGGCGCGCGTCATTTCACGAACCAACGTCAAATAAAACGCGCAAAAATTGGGGCTTGACAGTCCCTCCCTTTCGTCATAAAATTGTACAGAATCTGTGTGAAGCAGGCGTCTTCCGGCCAGCGGCTTTGAGCAGGAGCATCCATGAAGTCCGGGACTGCGCCTTCCCGCACCTCGCCGCAATCTCCTGATGCATCCAATGCACCGGTCTTCTCTGACGCGATCAACGAAGCCCCTGAGATTTTTCTGTCCGGCATGGACAATGCGCACGCCTTGGTGATCGGCATCGCCGACTACTGGCACCCCAACCGCTATTTCGGCAAACTGCCGCCGGCCGTCTGCCAGGACGCGCAGGACGTTTATGCCCTCCTGGTAGATCCGCAGCGCGGCGGGTATCGAGCTGAGCAGGTCCAACTACTGCTGGATGACCAGGCCACGCTGGCTGGCCTACGGCGCGGCCTGGCTGATCTGGCAGCGCGCTGCGATGCAGAGTCCGTTGTTTTCCTCTATCTCTCCAGCCACGGCGGCCACATCCCCGCCGGCCCGGATGCCGGCGAGTATCTGCTGCCGGTTGACGTCATCTACACCGATGACGGCCACCTGCGGCCGGAGACCGCGCTCTCGGGCGCAGAGTTCAGCGCCGCGCTGGCCGCCATCCCGGCGCGCAAGGTGCTGGTGATCTTCGACTGCTGCCACGCGGGCGGCATCGGCGAGATCAAGGGCGGCGCGGCGCCGGAAATGAAGGCGGGCCTGCCGGAGAGCTACTACGAGGCGCTCAAGGCGGGCCGCGGCCGGGTCATCCTTGCGGCGTCGCGCAGCACCGAGTCCTCGTGGCTGATGCCTGGCGACGCCAACAGCCTCTTCACCGTGCACCTGCTGGCCGGCCTGGCCGGCGGCGTGGTCAGCCCAGATGGGTTCGTGCGCGTCTTCGACCTCTTCGAGTACGTGCAGCCCCGCGTCACCGGCGCGCAGCCCCAGCAGCATCCGGTCTTTCAGTCCAGGATGGAGGAGAACTTCCCGGTCGCGCTGTCGTTGGGCGGGCAGAAGGATAGCGTGCCGATTACCGCAGATGGATATCGCTACGATGCCTACGTTGTCTACGCCGAGCAGAACGTCCGAGACGCTGACTGGGTGTGGAGGGACCTGATCCCGTCGCTGGAGGCGGCCGGGTTGCGCGTGGCTGTGTCGGACGACGTGCTTGATCCTGGCGTGGCTCGTGTCGCCAGTATCCGGCGAGGGTTAGAGCAGGCACGGCGCACCGTTGTCGTCCTATCACAGGCATTCCTTAACGACACAATGGCGACTTTTGAGAGTATCTTGAGCCTGACGATGGGAATCGAACAGAATGCGTGGCGCCTGCTGCCCGTGATCATCGAGCCGTTCGATGAAAGCCGCCTGCCGGCCATTTTCGGGCGGACGATGGCGCGGCCGGTCAATCTTGTGAATCCGCGCCGGCCCGAATACGGGTTGCCGAAGGTCATAGATACGCTGAAAGCGCCGCCGCAGCCGATAATCCTCAGGTAACGATGAATCAAAACACAGAGCACCCATTCGACGTATTCATCAGCTACAACCCGGCCGACGAAGACTGGGTGGAAGGTTATTTGCTCGACGCGTTGCGCCAGGCAGGCATCCGCTGTCACACTGAGGCAGCGTTTGCGCTCGGTGTGCCGCTGATCGCCGAGTTCGAGCGTGCCATCCTGCAAAGCCGGCGCACACTGCTGGTCTTGTCGCCCGCGTACCAGGCCGACCATCTGAACCGTTTTGCCGACTTGCTGGCGCAGAGCTTCGGCGCGGATACGGCCACGTGGCCTGTGATCCCGCTGATCTTGCGGCCCGTGGACTTGCCGCCCCGGTTGAGGATGCCGATCGGCCTGGATGCCACGGACCCGAGTGCCTGGCCCGGCGTGATCGAGCGCCTCGTTGCCGAGTTTCAACGCCCTCTGCCTCCGCCGCCCCCGCCGCCGCAGTGTCCTTATCCTGGCATGATCCCTTTCACCGAAGCCGATAGCGATCGTTTCCATGGCCGTGAAGCAGAGGTCCAGGAGTTGGTGGAGCGCCTGCGTCTCCATCCGTTCCTGGCAGTGATCGGGCGATCGGGCGGCGGCAAGTCCTCGCTGGTCTTCGCCGGTCTGCTCCCGGCGCTGCGTGCCAGCCGGCGTTTCGGCCCCGGCGATTGGATCGTGCGCTCCATGCGTCCGGGCGCGACGCCGCTGCCGACCTTGCAGGCGGCCATCGGCGATGTCGTAGATCCGACCACCCTCCGGCGGACCGATCCGCAAGCGGGGCGCCTGTTGCTGATTGTCGATCAATTTGAGGAGATCTTCGTTCAGCAGGACCTCGATGCGGATCCATTTCAGTCTGCGTTGATCCAACTGGCCGATGCGTCGGGCTGCTATGTGGTATTGACCGTCCGCGCCGACTTCTTTGCCGATCTGTTGACCTGCCGGCTTTGGAACCGGATCAAAGATCATCGGTTCGAACTGTTGCCATTGGATGCTGCCGGCCTGCGTCGGGCGATCGTGCGGCCGGCGGAGGATGTTGGGGTCTATGTTGAGGCGGCGCTGGTGGAGCGGCTGCTCGCGGATGCAGCCGGCGAGCCGGGCGTGCTGCCGTTCGTGCAGGAGACGTTGGCGCTGTTATGGGAGCATCTGGAGCGCCGGTTTTTGCCGCTGCGCGCCTACGAAGCGCTGGTGCTGCCCAGCAAAGCCTACCAGGGCGCGCCGCGCACCGGGCTGCAGGTGGCGATGGCGCGCCGTGCCGACGCCGCGCTCGCGGCCCTGCCCGACGTGCAGCAGGTCATCGCCCGGCGCATCTTCCTGCGGCTGGTGCAGTTCGGCGAAGGGCGGGCGGATACGCGGCGGCAGCAGGCGGTGGAGGCGTTGCGCAGCGATGGCGAGGACCCGACCGAGTTTGATCGGGTGCTGGCGCACCTGGCCGCGACGCGGCTACTGACGCTGGGCGGTGATCAAGCCGACGGCAATCGGAAAGCCGACATTGCGCACGAAGCTCTGATCAAGGGGTGGCCGACCCTGGCCGGATGGGTAGCTGATCGACGGGAGGCTGAGTTGGCGCGGCGTCGACTGGAGGCAAAGGCAGATGAGTGGGTGCGGTTGGGACGCAAATGGGGTGGACTTTTGGATGCTGCTGAGCTCGCGGAGGCGGACGATTGGCTGGTTAGTGCCGATTCCTGGGAATTGGGTCAAGATAATATCGTCCTCGCCCTGGTTGAGGCAAGCCGTTCGGCAATCAGTGAGACTGATCGTGCGATGAAAGCCGCTGCACAGCAGCGCATTACATTGGAACGTCGAGGAACCCGTTGGCGTGTTGCAGCGGCAGGGATTATTGTGTTGGGACTGCTGGCTGCGTCTGTATTTGTGGGCAACCGAATCGGATTGCGCCAACGCGCTAAGGCGCTGAGTTCTGTGATCAAGATTGCTGCAGGCAACGCGGTGATTGGCACGACAGAGCCAACAGCGGACATCAGCAGCCGGCCAGTTATGAATGTTCCGCTGCCGGTCTTTTCAATCGGACGGACGGAGGTTACGAACCAGGCCTACTGTCTCTGCCGCAAAGCGGGTGCATGCGGAGCCGAGCCTGCTTACCGCCAGCATCAGGTTTGCGATGCCGCAATTGCCCAGGAACCAGTTACCAACCTCACGCTCCAGGCAGCATCGGATTTTTGTCAGTGGATTGGCCAGCGTATACCTACTGAGATAGAGTGGGAATGGGTTGCCCGGGGCGCCGAAGGACGGCGATATCCCACCGGAGAAGAAACACCGGCTCCTGGAACCGTTAACGTGCGCGACGACTCGCTGTCTGCCGCCCCCAACCATGCCTGGGCCGTGGGGACCGCTCCGGCAGATCAGACACCCGATTATGGCGTCCTTGACATGGTCGGGAATGTGCAGGAGTGGACGGTCTCTCTGTGGCTGGCATACGATGACCCGAATTATTTCATCCACCACTGGCCCGATCAGGTGTCAGGCACAGACGATTTCGTTTCGGGGTTTGTCGTGGCTCGCGGCGGCAGTTGGTTTAACGATATCTCCGTCGCCCAGGCCGTGGCGCGGACCCCGCGAGATCCGGGTGAGCCTGCCGATGATCTTGGCTTTCGCTGCCTGCAAGGGGCGCCTTGATCTCGGCTCGTCCAGGGTTTGAGCCGATGATTGGGTTGGGCCTTAGCGTAACCGGCCCACCAGCGATCAAAAGGGGGTATCCGATGGGAAATCGAAAAACCAAGGTGACCGTGCCAAGTGATATGGCTTCGACCGAATCTCCGAAGTCGGGGACTCCGATTACGTTTCATGAGTACATTCAGCATGACGGCTTTGTGACCGGCGTGGCGCGATATCAAGAGCCTACTGCCGATCTGGGCGACTTTCAGATTCGGGTGAGCGGCCAGCCCGAATCCGTAAATGTCTTCGGGGCTGAGGCCCGTATCTTGTCGCTGCGGATCGTGCCGATCACGGCACGCGATGGGTATTTGGAGGAACAGCACGCAGCGTGGCTGAAGCGGAACCTGGAACGTTTTAAGCGCAGTCAAGTGGCGCTTCTGCAACTGCTTGACCTCGACAAAAAGGCGGATTTGGCTGCTTGGTCCGTACGAGAGGCCGATCTGCTTGATTTGATTTCGCCATCCGGCGAGCACGACCTGGATTTTGAGCGGCACCGCCTTGTGGAGATCCAGGTCTTATCCAAGTTAAACCCCAAACAGGCCTATCGGCTCTCACTGCAGATTGACCCATCTGTAGCGGTGGGCACTTGTGATATCTTCCGATATAGCGGAGATACGGGGGAAATCAGCGAAATGGACGCTTCGATTACGGTTCAAGGAGGAAACCCGGATCTCTATCTCTATCAGGGCGGCGCCTGGAGAGATGATAGCACTCACGGGCCGGGTCAGTCGGAATCTGTGCATGGTGATGGGACGTCGGGTACGTGGCGCCTGCACGTTCATGGCCAGGGCGCAGGTAGCACCTACACCTTGAACGCCTCCTGGATCATAAAAAACAACGATCAAAGGCAGGATCATTGAGCCGTCGATCTGTTTGATGCACCCGCTATAAGCAGAGCGGTGAACCTGGGATGGGTTCGCCGCTCTGCACGCTTTTGTTTCCCGATCATGTTGTCGGGTTGCCATCTCTCCGCAGAGATGGCAACCCGGACGCGCGATCAGTTGCGGCTTTCCCCAAAACCCGTTACAATCCCCCCACATCCCTGAACCCACCACACGGCTGACGACATGACCGAACCCACACCCGCACCGCCGCCCCCGCCGGGCAAGTCGCTCTTCTCCCGCCACTACCTGGAGACCCACCTGCCGCGCCACGCCGAGTGGGCCGAGGACGCCGGGCCGGCCTTCGCGCGCATGGCGGAGCTGTGGGAACGCGCTCAGCGGCTGGGCGCGACGTGGAACGAGAACCAGACCGAGACGGAGTTCCTGCGGCCGGCGCTGGAGGCGTTGGGGTGGGCTTTCATCCCGCAGGCCGCAGCCACCCGCGGCGGACGGCTGAGCCGGCCTGACTACACGCTTTTCAATGACGCGGCGGCCAGGGACGCGGCGTACCCGCTGCAAGGGGATGACGCCGCGTTTTACGGCCGCAGCCTGGCCATCGCGGAGGCCAAGCACTGGGGCCGGCCGTTGAGCCGCCAGAGCGCGGACGGCCGCGAGCAGTGGGACGCGGGCACCAACCCCAGCCACCAGATGGTCAGCTACCTGGTGGGCACGCGCTGCCCGTGGGGCATCCTCACCAACGGCCAGGT
>JAPKMS010000249.1 GCA_026645775.1 Anaerolineae bacterium | reverse complement strand
GTTGGCGGCACTGCGTGCGACGGCCGTTGGTCAGGCTTTGAACGGCCTGCTGCTCCTGTTTGTCGCTTTGTCGATCGTCAACTGGGTCGGACTGGCACGTCTCGTGCGCGGCTCGGTGCTTTCGCTCAAGGAAAAAGAGTTTGTCGAGGCCGGCCGTATGATCGGCGCCTCAAGCAGCCGCATCATGCTCAAGCATCTGCTGCCAAACAGCCTCGGCCCCATTATCGTTTCGACTGCGTTCCGCATCCCAGCCTTGATCATCACGGAGGCAACGTTAGGTTACCTGGGGCTAGGCCTGATCCCGGCCACCGATCTCAAGGCGGTCTTCATCACCAGTTGGGGGTCGCTGCTGCTTGACGGCCAATCCGCCATCAATGCGCAGCCCTGGCTGCTGGCAGCGCCGGCCTTGTGCGTGGCGCTGGTGGTGCTGGCGTTCAACTACGTGGGCGACGGCCTGCGCGATGCGCTGGACCCACGGATGGCGGGGACGGAGTGATTCCGTAGGTAGGAAACAAGTAGACAAGGAAACAGGTAATTTAGGGGAAGGGGCGTGGGGCTCTTCCCCTTTTTTGTTGACCCGGTCACGCGTACCCTGGCCACCATCTCGCGCGGTGCGCAAAGTGGTTGACGATGCGAGAACGCTGTGCTAAACTGATTCTCTGTCAGCATCATTTCGCAGAGGTAATATGATGGCCGTTCATTCTATGACCCTCGATCTTCCTGGTACCCTCTATGAGCGGTTGATGCGCCGCGCCGAGCGAACGCGCCGCCCGGTGGAAATAGAAATGCTGGAAGCGGTCACCGCAGCGGTAAGTCTTGATGAGCAACTCCCCGCTGATTTGGCTGAGGCTGTGCAGGGCTTGACGGTGTTGGACGATCCGGCTTTATGGCGCGCTGCTCGCAGCCATCTTCCATTTGATAAGGTTTCACATCTCGAAGCATTGCACATAAAACGACAGGCTGGTGGCCTTTCCGGCACGGAGACAGAGACACTGCGGGTTTTGGTAAAGGAATACGAGCGCGTTATGCTTGTTCGCGCCCAAGCTGCGTTGATTCTGAAACAGCGCGGGTATGATGTGGCAGATTTGATCACCTCCCCATGAGCACCCAGCCATATATCGCCAAACAACTGCGCGAGGTCGTCTCCAAACAAGTACAGCATCGCTGCGGCTATTGTCTTGCCCAGGAACGTGTTGTCGGCACTCCGATGGAAATTGACCATATTATCCCCCAGTCGTTAGGTGGGCCGACTGAAGAAGATAACCTTTGGTTAGCTTGTTCGTTGTGCAATGATTACAAAGGTAACCAGGTGGCTGGGCTTGATCCCGAGACGGGCGATTTGACGCGTCTGTTCGATCCCCGTCACCAGGAATGGGGCGATCACTTTGCCTGGACTGAGAGCGGCGATCGTATCATCGGTCTTACTGCAACCGGCCGCGCAACGGTGACAGTCTTGAACCTCAACCGATTGTCACTGGTGCGGGCCCGTCAGGCTTGGGTAGCAGTCGGTTGGCATCCGCCTAAAGATTGAGGGCCGAATTGAAAAGAGTTGTCATGCGTTTTTCGGGGGTCGTGTCAGTGCTGGCACTGCTGACCGTGATCCTGATCGGTTGTTCAAATGAGACACCTGCATCGACTGCGACGCCAGGAGCAATTGCCTCAAGTGTCGAGACGCAGGTCGTCGAGGTGACGCGCGAGGTCGAGGTCACGGTGGTGGTGACGGCGACCCCGATCCCCACGCCGGCCTATGCCTCGCCGATCCTCGCAGCCCCCGGCACGTTGACCTACCCCCTGGCAGCCGATCCCATCAGCCTGGCCGCCCAGGATGCCGATGACGAGAACAGCCTCCTCGTCGCACAGCAGCTCTACGAAGGACTGTTTCATCTGCGCGGCGATGGCTCGACCGCACCCGCCGCGGCGACCGCGTTCACGGCGTCGCTAGACAGCAAAACCTACACGGTGACGCTGCGTTCCGGGATGATCTGGTCGGACGGCCAACCGGTGACGGCACAGCACTACGTGGACGGCGTCTGCCGGCTGCTGGACCCTACGGTCGGCAACGGTTATTACTATCTGCTGACGGATGTCGCCCCGGTGGTGGGCGCTGCGGAGTATGCCAGCGGCGATCTGGCCGACTGTAAGAAGGTGGGCGTGCGGGCGGTGGATGATCTGACGCTGCGCATCACGCTGGAGCAGCCGGCTGCGTTCTTGCCCAAGCTGCTGGCAATGCCGGTCTTTTGGCCCGCGGCCCCCGCACCCATCACGACGACCGCGCCGGTCTCAGGCACTCAGCCCGGTTCGCTGACGGTCAACGGCCCCTATCTGCTGGCCGAGTGGGTCGCCAAGGATCACGTCACGTTGCGCAAGAACCCGGACTATTGGAACGCGCAGGCGGTTGGCCCGGAGCGGATCGAGTTCCGCGTGGCGCCCGATGTGGCTGAGCAGTTGGCGCTCTACGAGCGCGGCGACCTCCAGGTGGCGAGTTTCCCCGCGGAGGCCACTTTGCGCATCCAGGCCGATCCCGCGTTTGCGCGGGAGCTGCAGGTGCTGGTGCAACCGGGCGTCAGCTACCTGGCGTTCAACACCCAGTCCGGCCCGACGGCGGATGTCAATGTGCGCCGCGCCATCGCCAGCGCCATCGATCGCCAGGCGCTCATCGACACGGTGCTGGTGCAGCCGTGGCACGTGCCCGCCCAGACGCTGATCCCGCCGGACATCCTGGGGCACCAGGGCGAAGACACCGGCGTGGGCTATCCCTATAACCCCGAGGCGGCGGCGGAGTTCCTGGCCGACGCCGGTTACGGGCCAGACAAGCCCATCCCGCCGATCGAGATCTGGTACAACCGCGAGGGCAACAATGAGCTGCTCTTCAAGGCGATCGGCCAGATGCTGGAGCGAGTGGGCATCCCGGTGCGGCTGACATCGAGTCGTTGGGATGTGTACCTGGCTGGTCTAGATGCGTGCAACAAGCCGAACCGTGTGGGCGCGGCCAAGACGCCGGCTCAGTGCAGCTACAACGTCTATCGCATGGGCTGGGTGATGGATTACGCCGATCCTTCCAGCCTCCTGGATGCGGTTTTCGGCCCCAAGTCCGCGCTCCAATACACGGGCTGGCAGTCGGCGGATTACGAGAAGCTGATGACGCAGGCGCGCACCGAGCCGGACGAGACCCGGCGCAGCGAGTTGTATCGTGAAGCCGAGCAGATCCTGCTGAGCGATGTCGTGGCTGTGGCGCCGCTCCAATACTATGACCGCACGGTGCTGGTGAAAGATGGCATCACCTTTGATTTCCCGCCGTTCGGGCCGCCGAATTTGCAGTATTGGACGTTGCGACCTTGAACGGCGCAGAAATCAACCGGCTGGCGCCTGACGACCGGGCGGTACACGACTGGTATCGCTTCATCTTGTCCTACCCACCACATCTGGTCCGGGAGTATTTGCAGCGCTTCCAGGTCGATGGATCACAACGCGTCCTCGATCCGTTTTGCGGCACCGGCACGACATTGGTGGAGTGCAAGAAACAGGGCATTCCCAGCGTAGGCATCGAAGCCAATCCTATGGCACACTTCGCCTGCCAGGTAAAAGTGGATTGGACCCCCGACCCTGATGCGTTGATGCAGCATGCGGAGAAGCTTGCTGAGGCAACCTTGCGCACGCTGGAGGACGAGGGCGTCTCCGATGAGATTTTGCCCCTCTTCCAGGTCCCCCAGGCAAATGGAATCGGTGCGTTGCGGGCATTGCCTGAAGAGGCGGCTCAGTTGCTATTGGCCAACTCGATCAGCCCGCGTCCCTTGCACAAGACGCTCGCTTTGTTGGAGCACATGGCACGTCATCGGGATGTGCGCTATGAGTCGCACGAGCGCCTCGCCCTGGCTAAAGTGCTGGTGGCATCCATCAGCAACCTGGAATTCGGACCGGAGGTCGGCGTGGGGCCGATTAAGCCGGACGCGGCAGTGGTAGCTCCCTGGCTTGACACAGTACGCGCGATGGCTGGTGACTTGCAACTACAGGATCATGGCGTTGTTGTGCCGGCTGTGGCGCACCATGCCGACGCCCGCGCGCTCAGCGAGGTTCTGCAGCTGGCTTCGATTGATGTCGTCATCACGTCACCGCCTTACCCCAACGAGAAGGACTACACCCGCACGACACGGCTGGAAAGCGTGTTGCTAGGTTTCGTCACCGATAAAGCCCAGCTTAGGCGCTTGAAGCACGGCCTGCTCCGCTCGAACACTCGGGGCGTTTATCGCGATGACGATGATGACGGCTGGGTAGCTGAGCACCCGGAGATTCAGCGGATCGCCGCCGCGATCGAGGCACGGCGCATCGAGCTCGGCAAGACCTCCGGGTTTGAGCGGATGTATGCGCGCGTGACAAAGCTCTACTTCGGAGGCATGGTCCGACACCTGGCCGATCTACGATCGATCCTGCGCCCCGGCGCACGGCTGGCGTATGTGGTGGGAGATCAGGCCTCGTATCTGCGGGTGATGATTCGCACAGGACAAATCCTGGCCGATCTGGCAGCATCGCTTGGTTATGAGGTCGTAGGGATCGATCTGTTTCGCACGCGGGCCGCGACTGCAACGCGAGAGCAGCTTCGCGAGGAAGTCGTTGTACTCAAGTGGAGGTGTGCCCCATGAAGCAAGCTATACTTGCCCCATTGGTCGCAGCAGCCTGTCTCCTTGTCCTCATCGCGTTGACTTGGTTTCCTGCCGGTCGCACGGCGCCGGTCGTTGCGCAAGGCGGCGTTTCGGCACCATTGGGTCCCAACGCCACCCCAACGGCCACACCCACAACGGGCCTGTGGTGCCCCACCTTGACCCCCGAACCGTTTTCGGTTGACCCCGTCACTTCGCCCACCGACCTGCTGGGGCAGACGGTCATCGTTCATATCGGCAATGGAGAAGCGGTGACGGTGACCACGGAGTCCGGCATCTTCACGGACACCGGCAGCTTCAACGGCGGCAAACCGGCATTGGTGGATGTGCGCCTGCTGCCGAATACGCGGCATAACCTCATGGTGGCTGCGCGGGTGCGTAGTTGGTATCTCTGGGAGGGCTGCACCATCGGCGGTTACACGTTGTGGACCACGGGTGATCGCAACGGCCGGCCGTTGGTGATCGAGCAACAGGCCGGAACCATCACGCCCACACCGACGGTTTCGCCGACCCCCACCCGCTGCCCATCGACCACGCCCGAGCCGCTGTGGGTGGAGCCGGTCATCTCGCCCACCGATCTGCTGACCCAGACGATCACGGTGCGCATCGGCAACGGTGAGGCGGTGACGGTCACCGCAGAGTCGGGGGTCTTCACGGCCACGGGCAGCTTCAGTGCCTACGGGAACCCGGCGCGGGTGACGATTGATCTGCTGGCGGGCGTCACGCACAACCTGGAGGTGCAGGCGCGCGTTCGCAAGATCGAGCAGGCAGGGTGCACTTACGGCGGCTACACGTTATACACCGCGCGTGATCGCTACGGTCAGCCGCTGGTGATTGAGCAGGCGGCCGATCACTCGTACTATTTGCCGCTGGCCCTGAAATGACAAAAACCGGCCGCAACCCGACCGGCGCCTGGCCCCAACGCGGCGCCGAGCGCCTCATTTCATGGGCCGGCTGGCGCCTCGATGCCGGTCAGCCGCTGCCCTCTCAATGCGTCATCATCGGCGCGCCGCACACATCGGGGAGCGACCTGCTGGTGGCGCTGCTGGCGCGGGCCGCGCTGGGGATCGATTTCTGCTGGGCAGCCAAAGGTACCTACTTCTGGGGCCCGGTCGGCTGGGTGTTTCGCGCGTGGGGCGGCATCCCAGTAAATCGGCGGGAGCGCACCAACTTTGTGGCGCGCATGGCTGTCCTCTTCCGCGAGAACGAGGTTTTTCGATTGGTGATCGCGCCGGAGGGGACGCGGCGTCGGGCCGCGTACTGGCGGACCGGTTTCTACTACATCGCACAGGCCGCGCAGGTCCCCATTGTTTTGGGTTATGCCGATTACTCGCGCAAGGTTGTTGGGTTCGGGCCGACTTTAGTTCACACCGGGGATATTGAGGCTGATTTTGCGTTCATCCGCAGTTTCTACGCCACCGTCATGGGCCGCTACCCCGATCGGCACAGCGAGATCGCCATCAGGAGGCGGACCGGCCGAAGCCTCGAATCCGGTTGAATGCTACAAACCAGGTTTCTCGTAGAAACCTGGTTTGTAGCATTCACTTCAACTTCTCCATTCCTTTGAATTCCCGGTATGGCGACAGGATGTCCAGCGATTCCGCGTCGTCGGCTGTGGTCTGCTGCAGGGCCATGCGGGTCAGCAGCTCGCCCAAGCCGGGGCCCAGCATGAAGCCCTGGCCGCACATCCCCACGGCCAGCAGATAGCCTTCGATCTCCCGCGACCAGCCGACCAGCGGCGAGCCGTCCGGCGTCATGGGGTAGAGGCCGCGCCAGGTGCGGCGCACGCGGATATTGGCCAGCCGCGGCATCAGGTCGATCATGCGCTGCGCCACCATCGGCAGGAAGCTGCTGGTCTCGCGGCGATCCTCGCCCCAGAGGTTCGGGCTCGGCGTGATGCAGAAGACGATCTGGCCGGTGTAGTGCTGGTAGAAGTAGTAGTTGGTGGAACCGGGGGCCGGCCGGATGTCCACCAC
Source organism: Anaerolineae bacterium (assembly GCA_026645775.1). Lineage (GTDB taxonomy): Bacteria > Chloroflexota > Anaerolineae > CG2-30-64-16 > CG2-30-64-16 > MO66. The sequence continues at coordinate 16,993 of JAPKMS010000249.1, read as the reverse complement.
CATCGGGTGCATGAAGCGCGCCACGGGTTCGGTGATGGCGGCCTCGTGGGAATCGGGGTAAACGGGTAAACTGGTGAACTGGTAGCTCGGTAGGTCGGTAGATGGCAAGGCGGGGTCGAGCACGCGATGGATCGAATTGGCCCAGGCGCCCGCGGCGTTGATGACGACCGGCGCGCTGTAGGCGCCCTTGTCGGTCGCGATACCTTCGACCTTCCCACCTTCAACCTTCAACCCGGTCACATGCTCGTTGAAGCGGAACTTGGCGCCGGCGGCCCGCGCATGTTCGTAGAACGCGTGGGAGGTCAGCAGCGTGGAGCAGTGGCCGTCGTCGGGTGAGTAGGTGCCGCCCAGCAGGTCAACCGGGTTCAGGTCGGGCAGCAGCGCCAGCATCGCCTCGCGGTCGAGCCAATCAATGTTCAGCCCGAATGCCTTCTGGATGACCAAGAGCTCCTTGAGGATCTTTTCCTCGCGCTCGCGGTACGCCACGAAAACGTAGCCGCCGGTGTTCCACTCGATGTCGTCGCCGTAGGTGGCCTGCCAGGTCGACAGGATCTCCAGGCTGCGTAAGTTCAGCCGGATCTTGGCCGGGTCGGAGTGGGTGGCGCGCACGCCGCCGATAGCGGCCTTGTTCGACCCCTGCCCAGGGCTTGGCCGTTCGTCCAGCACCAACGTCCGCACGCCGGCCCGCGCCAGGTTGAACGCCGTCGGCACCCCCACACTCCCCGCGCCGATGATAATCGTGTCGTAAGTTTCGGTCATCGTATGCCTCACGTAGTTGGACGCAAATTGGATGCAGAGGACGCTGATGCACGCTGATACCCCTGATATAGACGTTCAGATAATCCTCTGGAATCGAGGCTTTTACCGGTCGCTCTCGTGGCCCAGAATAACCGGCTGAAGCCTCGATTCCAGATTGTCAAACCCGAAAGTTTGTCTGACCCACCATAGGATATGATTCAGGTTTGATCTGCGTCAATCTGGGCGATCGGCGTCATCTGCGTTCTATTCCTTTGTCACACCGGCGAACACGCCGAGCGGCACTTCCATGAACAGCGGCCGCCTGGTGGCGTCGGTCACTTCGCCGTAGGCGACGCCCTCGTCGCGGAACAGCCGGTGGATCAGCGCGTTGCACGTCTTGGAGCCGCAGGAGCCCATGCCGGCCCGCGTCACCGCCTTGATCTCGTTGAGGTCGCGGAAGCCGCGGCGGATCAGATCGCGAATCTCGCCGGCCGTGACCCGCTCGCAGCGGCAGACCACGGTGTCGTCGGTGAGGCGCTCGACGTAGTGATCCATCGGCTCGGCCACCCACTGCTCCTGGATTTGGATGCCGGCGATGCGCTTGGCGTATTCCCGAGGGGCCTTCACCTGGACGAGGAGCGTGTGATCGTTGGCCTTGGCCGCGCGGACGCGCGTCACCTCGACGTTGCCCAGCGCCTCGCCTGACGCATCCAGCACCGTGACCGAGTCGCCCGCCTTGATGCTCTCCCGCAGGAACTCGTACGGGATGGTCACGGTGGGGTGCTCGGCGTCTTTACGGTAGTCGGCCAGGGTGATCGCCAGGCCGGGGCAGACGGTGACGCACTTCTCGCAGCCGATGCACTGTTTGTCGACCTGCTCCGCGATGAACTGCGGCACGGTCCGGATATCGCTCTCGTCGATGTGGATCAGGCCCTGCGTGCAGACCGAGGTGCACGGATTGCACGGGATCTCCTGGGAGCAGTGGAACACGGGGAAGATGCCCGTATCCTCCGCCGGGATGCGCTCCTCGATGACCTGGCCGGGCTTCGAGCGCAGGATATCGGCGGTGCGGTACCAGTCGGGTGGGATCTCGCCTACGTCGTGGCCTAGCGCCTGCGCGATTTCCAGTCCCTTGATCTTGCCGGAGAACATCGCGGCCGATGCCTCCGCGATCTCTTCGGCATCGCCCGCGGCGAACGCGGTCAGGCCGAACTCCTGCGCCTTGGCGTAGAACTCGTTGACCGGGTCCAGCCCCACGGCGATCAGCACGGTGTCGCAGGCGAACGATTTCTCGGTGCCGGGGATCGGCTTGAATTTGCCGTCGACCTGTGCGATGGTCACCGATTCGACCTGCTCGGCGCCGTTTGCGCTGAGGATGGTGTGCGAGGTGTAGATCGGCACGCCCATGCGGTGCAGCTTGTCCCGGTGGACTTTGTAGCCGCCGCACTCGGGCAGCGCCTCCACCAGCCCCACCACCTCGATGCCGGCCTGGAGCGCGTGGTAGCCGGCGATCAGCCCTACGTTGCCGCCGCCGACGATGAAGAGCCGCTCGGCCGCCCGCACCAGGTCGCGGTTCACCAGCGTCTGGAACGCGCCCGCGCCGTAAACGCCCGGCAGCGTATTGCCCCGGAACGCCAGCGACTTCTCCCGCGCGCCCGCGGCAACGAGGAGGACCTGGGGTTTGAGGAGGACGTATGAGTCCCGGTGATTGGAAATCGCGGCTACCTCTGCGAAGTCGCCCTGCAGCGACTGGGAAGGGATGCCCCGCAGGATGCCCACCTTCCCGTCGCTGAATACGGCCAGCGCCGTGCTGTTCAGCCAGATCTCGACCGCCTCATGCCCGCGCACCTGGCTTTCCAGCTTGGTGGCGATGTCGATGCCGCGCGTGCCGGCGTAGACCGCGTTGATCGAGCCGAAGAAACGGTGGGTTTGCAACACCAGCTTGCCGCCCAGGCGCCCCTTGTCATCCACCAGCAGCGTCTTGATCCCGCGCTGGCCGAGCTGGATGGCCGCGGACATGCCCGCCGGGCCGCCGCCGATGATCAGAACGGGAACCTCGAGCTCTTCGATTTCATGCAGCGAGAAACCAGGTTTCTCCGCAGAAACCTGGTTTCTGGGGATCTGCGGCAGTTCCGGCAGGCCTTCGACCGGCTCAACCCGCACCCCGGGCCGCACAACCTCCATGCACGACTTCACCGGCATCCCGTCGGCCAGGACCAGGCATTGCGCGCATTGGCCGTTGGCGCAGAAGATGCCCTGGGGCGAGCCATCTTTGGGATGATGCCCGAAGACGCGGATGCCGGCCGCGAAAAGGGCGGAAGCGATGGTTTCCCCTTGCTGGGCCAGCAGCTCCCGCCCTTGCCAATAGAAGGTCACGCCCGTGCGCGACTCGACCGCCAGGATCGGATGATGCAAGATGCGATATTCAGCCATGGGCACTCCTTGTGGGGGCCGGCGCCAAATTTGCGCCAGCCGCCGTCTGACTGCATTGTCAGGTAGTAACCGCCCCCTAATTTAGCACCACACATCCCCGGCGTCTATGAGATGGGTCAGGCTGGCGAATGTCGCGGCGACGGAAAATCGGGTATAATGGCAACATTCCTGCGTGAGCGCAATTTTGTGTCCTGGCCTGATCTGAGGAGGTGCATGATGCATTTTGGAACCTGGCAGTTACGGACTCTGTTGACTTTTGCGTTGCTGCTCCTGGCCGTGGGGGTGCTGGGGGGCTGCATCACCGCGGTGCAACCCACGCCCAGCCCGGTCCCGGCAACGGCCGTCCCGGTCATCGAAGCCCATGCCGCAGACATCCGCGTCGGCGACCTCTTCACGGTGACCCTCCCGGCGCGGCCGGCGGATCGCCCTTGGGCGGTGACGGTTTCGAGCGACGCGGCCGTCGAGCTGGCCGCGCGCGCCCCCGATCCGGCGAACGCGAGCCAGGAGCAATTCACTTTTCGCGGCATTGCCTTCGGCAGCTCACAGGTGGTTTTCAGCGATAACACGCCCCAGGAGCGGGTCTATAATTTCAGCGTGTGCGTGCCGTTGGCCGTGGGGGATTTGCTGACCGAAGCGCAGGCCCGGGAGATCGCCGCGAAGGCTGACGTATGTGCGCAGACCGGCGCGCTGCGGGAAACGGCTGCCGTATACAACGACTGCAGCGGCGCCTGGTGGATCGATCTGGCCGCGGAGAAGCCCGGCTGCAACCCGGCCTGTGTGGTGAATGCCTCCTCCCAGGCGGCCGAAGTGAACTGGCGCTGCACCGGTTTGTTGCCTGGCGAGACACCAGCGGCCGCGGCGGTCCAGCCCGAAACCCCTGCGCCCACCGCCACCAGCACGCCGCCGGCCGGCCCGCAGAATCTCGCCTCACTGGCGACTGCCACCGCGTCATCGGCGCTGGCCGCGGACAAGTGGGGCAATTACACCGCGCCGTCGGCCATCGATGGCTCGTTGAGCACGCCCTGGTGCGAGGCAGTCTCAGGGGCCGGTAAAGCTGAGTGGATCTTATTGACCTTCCCGGGTTCGGTGGAGATTACCGAGATCGGCTTTTCGGTGGGCTACGACCGGGAAGCGGACGATGCCGGCCATCGCGCGGGGCTGTTCACCGAAAACAACCGGGTGAAGACGGCGACCCTGACCTTTTCGGATGGCCGGCAGGCTATGGCGACCTTCACGGGGGCACGCGGCATCCAGAAGATCTCGCTGGCCGACGCGCCCGGCGGGCCGATCCTCACCACCTCAGTGAAGGTCACGGTCGATGAGGTGTTCCCCGGCACGCGTTTCAATGACACCTGCATTGCCGAGATACAGGTGTGGGGCGAGGTGAAGTAGCGCCGGAGGGCAGGGGCTTTGTCGTTGGACTCAGCCCCGCAAGTGATACGGCACGTCGATGATGACCCGCTGGAAGCCCTGGCGTCGTCGTCTATAGAGCAGCGCCATCTTCAGCAGCCGGGCACTCTGGTTGTGCAACAGTCCTTGCCACCGCTTTGCTGGGACGAATTCCGGCAGCACGATGGCGGCAAGCTGTCCATCGTTGTGTCCACGGTCGGTCTCGTCCAGGAAGTCAAGCAGCGGCCCAACGATGGAACGGTAGGGTGAAGGCACGACGACGATCGGTACATCGGGCCACCATTCTTGCCACTGCTGGCGGACGTGCTCGCCCGACCCGGGGTCAAGCTCGACGTAGACCCCAGTTACGTCCCGTGAGATGGCCTGGGCAAACGCCACAGCATCCACCATGCCCCGGTGGACGCCCGAAATCGGGATGACCGCCCGCGGCGCCGGTCCCGGTTTCAGGGATGGCGGCAGCCCGCGCAGCGACAACTGCTGGCCGACCGATCGATAATGCCGGCGTATCTGCAGGAACCCCAGCGTCAGGGCGGGGATAGCGATCACCGTAAGCCAGGCGCCGTCGATGAATTTGCTCACCAGCACGACGACCAAAGTGATCGCTGTGACACCTGCGCCCACCCCGTTGACCGTTGCCTTCAGGCGCCAGCCCGGCGTGCGAGCCCGCCGCCAGTGGATGACCATGCCCGCCTGCGACAGGGAGTAGGCCAGGAACGCGCCGATGGCGAACAGCGGGATCAGCGTATGGCTGTCGCCGCGAAAGACCACGATCAAGCCGGCGGTCGCCAGCGCCAAATACAGGATGCCGTTGACGAACACCAGCCGGTCGCCCAAGCCGCTTAACTGTCGGGGCAAAAAGCCGTCGTGTGCCAGCAGCGCGGCCAGTTGTGGAAAGCCGGCGAAGCTGGTGTTGGCCGCCACTGCCAGGATCAGCAGCGTGCTGGCCTGGATCACCCAATAGGCCGGCCCTGTGCCCAGGATTCGTCGTGCCAGGGCAGAGAGGATCGTCTCCTGCGGACCGCTGACCACGGCCAACGACTGCGTGATCCAGGTGCTGCCGGCGAACAACGCGGCCATCAACAACGCCATCACCAACAACGTGCGCCCCGCGTTGCGGGCCTCCGGTGGCCGGAAGACGGGGACGCCGTTGCTGACCGCCTCGATGCCGGTCATCGCGGTGCAACCGGTAGCGAACGCACGCACCACCAGGAGCAGCGTCAACGGCTGCAGGGCCGGTGGCGCTGCAGCGGCCAGCGAACTGGGGCCCTCGACCACGACCCGCCAAAGGCCCAGCCCGAGCATCGGGAAGTAGCATAGCAGGAATAAATAAACCGGGACCGCCATCAGCGTGCCGGTCTCACGCAGCCCTCGCATGTTGATCAGGGTGACTACGACCAGCAAGGCCAGTGCGGCTGGGACGCGATAGTGCCAGAGCATCGGCACGGCGGATGCAAGCGCCTCTACCCCGGCGGTCAGGCTCACGGCTGCGGTCAACAGATAGTCGATGAGCAGCGCCGACGCAGCGATCAGGCCCGGCAATGTGCCCAGGTTCTCCCGCGCCACCACATAGCTACCGCCGCCCGAAGGGTACCCGTGGAGAGTCTGGTAGTACGAAAGTGCCACGATCGCCAGCAGTGCAGTGATCGCCAGGCTGACCGGCCATGCCCGGGCCAACCCCAGGCTGCCGGCCACCACCAGCGCCAGGTAGATTTCCTGGTTGGCATAGGCGATGGACGAGAGCGCTCCGGGGGAGAAGGCAGCCAGTGCGCGGATCTTGTTCAGCCGGGTTTCGGCGAGCAGTTTGGTGGGGAGCGGTGGGCCGATTATCAGATGCTTCAGCGCATCGAGCATAGCGTATGGCCTCCGAAGGCGCGAGGTCGGGTGCATCATTGCATCGCGACTGCGTCCAGTATCGCGCCGAATGGAGCGTATGACAAGGGGCGTGCACCGGGGCGGGTTACCGAAATCAGCGATTGACCCCGTCCGCGGGGAGCAGCTTGACAACTGCATTATTCCGTCTAAAATACCGGGCAAGCGCTGGATTAAATCGGGCCTTGCGCCGCAGTTTACGCACTCGCGCTGTTCTGGAACCAGGGTGTACGGAACCCAATGAAGGAGGACGTGCCCATGCAGTGATTCCCCCAGTTTCTGAATTTCGGCCTCTCTTACTTTGTTCCTCACGCTAGAAGTTCAACTTTACCCCAATCAGGAGGAGGATTCGCATGTCTCGTAAGTTCGCAGTTCTGACTTTGGTGGTCCTGCTGGCGATGGTGCTGGCAAGTTGTGCGCCGACACAAACGGCGCAGCCGACCCAGGCGCCCGCCGCCGAGCCCACCGTGGCGGCCGCCGCCCCTACCGCGAAGGCCAAGCTGACCATCGAAAGCTGGCGCAATGATGATCTGAAGATCTGGCAGGATATCCTCATCCCGGCGTTCAACAAGCAATACCCGGACATTGAGGTGGTGTTCGAGCCGCAGGCGCCGGCCGAGTACAACGGCGTCTTGAATACCAAGCTGGAAGGCGGCACCGCGGGCGACCTGATCACCTGCCGTCCGTTCGATGCCTCGCTGAAGCTGTTCCAGGCGGGCTACCTGTCCTCCTTGAACGACCTGCCCGGCCTCGAGAACTTCAGTGATGTGGCCAAGAGCGCCTGGATCACCGACGACGGCAAGGATGTATTCTGCGTGCCGATGGCGTCCGTGATCCACGGCTTCATGTACAACAAGGACATCTTCGACAAGCTGGGTATTGCAGAGCCCAAGACCGAGGCGGAGTTCTATGCTGCCCTGGACAAGATCAAAGCCGCCGGCATCACCGCACTGGACATGGGCACCACGGACCTGTGGGAAGCGGCAACGATGGGCTTCCAGAACATCGGGCCGAACTATTGGAAGGGCGAGGCCGGCCGCCAGGGCCTGATCAAGGGCACCGAGAAGTTCACCGACCCGCAGTACGTGAAGGTGTGGGAGCAGCTCGCCAAGTGGAAGCCGTACCTGTCGGATGGCTTCCAGGCGCAGACGTACTCCGATTCGCAGAACCTGTTCACCCTGGGCAAGGCCGCCATCTATCCCACCGGTTCTTGGGAAATCGGCGTCTTTAGCCCACAAATCGACTTCAAGATGGGCGCGTTCAAGCCGCCGCTGCCCGAAGGCTCCGATAAGTGCTACATCAGCGATCACACGGATATCGCCCTGGGCATGAACTCGAAGACCAAGAATCCCGAAGCGGCCAAGAAATTCCTGGAATGGATGACCACGCAGGAGTTTGCCGAGCTGTATACCAACCAGCTCCCGGGCTTCTTCACGCTGTCGAACCACAAGATCAACGTTACCGATCCGGTGGCGCAGACGTTCATGAGTTGGCGCGGTGAATGCGAATCCACCATCCGCAACTCGTACCAGATCCTCTCGCGCGGTGAGCCGAACCTGGAGAACGAGCTGTGGGCGGTGAGCGCCCAGGTCATAAACGGCGACATCACGCCGGAAGCGGCTGCCAAGCAGATCCAGGACGGCTTGGACAAGTGGTACAAGCCGGCGCAGTAAGCGCGCTGGCCAGGCAACTTTTCAGCAGACTTGGGGCCCCGGCGGTGCGGTATCTAAGCGCTGCCGGGGCCCATCGGCCCCCGTTGTGGCTGGAGTATTCCTCATGCAAGCAACCACCAGGAGCTCATCCCGTCCTCGCAAGGCGTTTCCGTTCCATATCCTGGTCTTTCTCGTCCCCGCAGCCCTGATTTATACGCTCTTTATGGTCTATCCGCTGATTGATTCGCTGCGCTTGAGCCTCTTCACCAACACGGGGAGCGGCGATGTGTTTGTCGGTCTGCGCAACTATGTCACCCTGTTGACCGATGACCTGTGGTCGCCGCGATTTTGGGGCGCGCTGCGCAACAACTTGATATTCTTTCTCATCCACACGCTGGTGCAGAACCCGATCGGGCTGCTGTTGGCCGCCTTGTTGAGCAGCCGGTATTTATTCGGACGGGGTGTTTACCGCACCATCTATTTCTTGCCCACGATGTTGTCGGTGGTGTTGGTGGGGTTCATCTGGCAGTTGATCCTGAGCCCGCTGTGGGGCATCAGCAAGGGCTTCCTGGGGTTCTTCGGCCTGGGGAGCCTCTTCCGGCCGTGGCTGGGCCTGGAAACCTCGGCGTTGATCGTGCTATCGCTGATATCGGTGTGGCAGTTCATCGGCATCCCCATGATGCTCTTCTACACGACCCTGATCGGCATCCCCGATGAGCTTATCGAGGCGGCGACGGTGGACGGGGCGAACCAGTGGCAGATCTTCTGGCGCATCAAGTTCCCGCTGATCCTGCCCGTGATCGGCATCGTCGAAATTTTGACTTTCGTCGGCAACTTCAATGCTTTCGACCTGATCTATGTCGTCGAGGGCGCGTTGGCCAGTCCAAATTACTCGACCGACATCATGGGTACGCTGTTCTTCCGAACCTTCTTCGGCCAGCAGCTGCAGCTCGGCAACCCGACCATGGGCGCGACGGTGGCCGGCATGATGTTCTTCGTCATTCTCATCGGCGTGTTGCTCTATACGTTTGTCTGGCAGCGCCGCGTGACGACCTACGAGCTGTGAGGATGCGTTCGATGAATACCGCACCGACCTCCAAAATCCGTCACTTCGTTGGCCGCATCGGCTCGCACTTCATCCTGATTCCGGCCGCGCTGGTGTCCCTGTTCCCCATCGTGCTGGTCGTCATGAACTCGCTGAAGAGCCGCAAGGCCATTTTCGGCGCGCCGTTGCTGCCCCCGCTGCCCGGCACTTTCAGTACGGTGGGCTATGAGACGGTGCTCAAGCGCTCCAATTTCGAGATGTATTTCCTCAATAGCCTGATCGTTACCCTGGGCGCCATGTTTTTGATCCTGTTCTTGGGCTCCATGGCGGCCTATGCCCTGTCAGAGTATCGGTTTAAAGGCGATACGCTGGTGGGGCTGTACATGGCGATCGGCATTATGATCCCCATCCGGCTGGGCACAGTCAGCATCCTGCGGCTGGCGGTGAACCTGAAGATCGTCAACACGCTGGCGGCCCTGATCCTGGTCTATACGGCGATGGGCCTGCCGATGACGATCTTCATCCTGCAGCAGTTCTTCCGGCAGGTGCCCCGAGATCTGAAGGACGCAGCGCGGGTGGACGGCGCCAGTGAGTATTACGTCTACCGGCTGGCGCTGCCGCTGGTTGCGCCTGCGGTGGCCACCGTGGCTGTTTTCACCATGATGCCCATCTGGAACGACCTGTGGTTCCCGCTGATTCTGGCGCCCAGCGATGCGACCAAGACCGTCACCCTGGGCACGCAGCAGTTCCTGGGCCAGTTTGTCACCGATTGGAACGCGGTGCTGTCGTCGCTGACGTTAGCGATGCTGCCGGTGCTGATCCTCTATCTCCTCTTCTCTCGACAATTGACCCGCGGGCTGACCGCCGGGGCTTTGAAATAGGAGCGGAACTATGCGCGTGGGAATTGTAGGCGCGGGCGCGATGGGGATGACCCATGCCGCCGCGTGGCCGTGTACCCTGGCGACGCTGGCCGGCGTCGTCGCTAAAACACCGGACCTGGCCCGACCGTTGGCAGATGGCTACGGCTGTCGCGTCTATCCGTCGCTGGGAGCGCTGCTGCCCGATGTCGACGTGGTGGATATTTGCACGCCGACTCATCTGCACCACCAGATGGTGTTGCAGGCTGCCGCGGCCAGCAAACACGTGATCTGCGAGAAGCCGCTGGCGCGCACCGTGGCGCAGGGGCAGGAGATGATCGCCGCGTGCCGGCACGCGGGAGTGAAGCTGCTGGTCGGTCACGTCGTCCGCTTTTTCCCCGAGTATGCGCTGGCGAAACAGACCGTGGCAGGCGGCAGCATCGGCAAGCCCGCGGTGCTCCGCCTGAGCCGCGTCGTCTTCCAGCCGCGCAAGGCAGACGATAACTGGTTTGTGGATTTTGAAAAATCCGGCGGCATGGTAATGGATCTGATGATCCACGATTTTGACTATGCGCGCTGGGTGGCCGGCGATGTGGCGACGGTCTACGCCAGGAATATCCTAAGCGGCAACCCCGACGCGGGCGTGGATCATGGCTTGGCGATCCTGATGCATCGGAGCGGCGCCATTTCGCACGTCGAAGGCTCATGGGCCTATCCGCCGCCCACCTTCCGCACGGCCTTTGAGATCGCCTGCGAACGTGGGTTGTTAGCCCACGACTCCGCGGCGACCGCCCCCATCACCGTTTACGCCCACAAACAGGGCGAGCGCGCGGGTGATGTGCCGTTGCCCGCTAGCCCGCTGGCGGAGAGCCCGTACACGACCGAGATCAAGGCGTTTTACCATGCCATCGCCGAGGATGCGCCGGTGCCGGTGAGCGCCGCGGATGGATTGGCCGCGGTGCAGATCGCGCTGGCAGCGATCGAGTCTGCCCAGCGCGGCGTGCCGATCGCTCTTGCCCCCTTGCCAGAGGTGCAGCCATGAAGACAAGCCACGACACGCTCCGCCTTGGCATCCTGAGCACGGCGCACGTGCACACTGACGCCTATGTTGGCCTCCTGGGCGGGACGCACAGTGTCGCAGACGGGGGGGCGCGCACCTGGTCGGAGGGCCTGACGGCGGCGCCCATCCCCGGCGTCGAGCTGATCGGTGTCGCGGATGCAGACGCGGCCCGCGGGCAAGCCTTTGCAGCCCGGCACGGGGTCCGGTTTTTCGCCTCCTACGAGGCGCTGCTGGCCGAACGGCCCGACGGCGTGATCGTTTGCGCGGAAAACGCGCGCCACCGCGACCTGGTCGAACGGGCTGCGGCCGCCGGCGTTCACGTGCTGTGCGAGAAGCCGCTTGCGATCACAACCGAGGACGCGGAGGCGATGGTCGCCGCCTGCGCGCAGGCCGGCGTGATCCTGATGACTGCGTTCCCCATGCGTTTCAGCCCGGTGATGACGGAGGTCAAGACACTGCTGGATCGGGATGGTCTGGGCAAGGTGTATGCGGTCAACTCAGCCAACAACGGGCAAATGCCAGCACGGCACCGCGCATGGTTTGTGGACCGGGAGCTGTCAGGCGGCGGCGCAGGCATGGATCACATCGTCCACCTGGCCGATCTGCTGCGCTGGTACCTGCGGAGCGAAGTGACGACGGTCTATGCCCGGTTTAACCGCATCTTGCACGCCGACAAAGTCGACGTTGAAACGGGCGGCCTCGTCATGTTGACCTTTACCAACGGCGTCTTTGCGACGATCGACTGTAGCTGGAGCCGGCCCTTGGGCTATCCTATTTGGGGTGGGTTGTCGCTGGAGATCGTGGGTGAACGAGGTGTCGTCGCGGCGGATGGATTCCGCCAGAATTTGATCAATTACGGCAGCCAGGACGTGCTGACCTCCTGGCTGCCGTGGGGCACTGATGCCGACCGGGCGATGGTGGCAGAGTTCGTTTCCGCCATCCGCGAGGGCCGCGCCCCTGCGGTCACCGGCGAGGATGGCCTTCGGGCCGTCGAGATCGTCATGGCCGCATACCGGTCGGCGGAGAGTGGGCAGGTGGTCATCCTGCCTGGATAACGCCCCATCGCGAAGGTGGCCTGGTATCCTCTCAATAATTCAGGGGAATACTGCTTTCCCAGTGTTGACCATAGCACACCCTCTCAATGCAGAAGCGCATAGACAAGGCTCGTCGGCTGTGTTAGGCTAATCGCGGCCCGGTGGCGAATGCCGATGGCACCGTTGTTTTCAGGATCATGCTGATGACCGCGCTTGAACAGATTGACTTGAACAGCATCCAGGACGTTGACGCAGCGCGGCGCGCCATTGGCTTGTTGTTCAACCTGGTCGAGGACCTGCAGGTTACGATCCGCGAATTACAGGCCGAAAATCAACGCCTGCGGGATGAAAACAATCGGCTCAAGGGTGAACAGGGTCAGCCGAACTTCAAGGCGAACCGGCCGCCCCAAGCACCGGCCGCCAGTGATCACTCGTCGGAGGCCGAACGGCGGCAGCCGCAGGCTCTGGCGTAAAGGCCCCAAGCGCGACCGCATTACCATTACGCGGGAAGCCAGCTTGCCGGCCGATGCCGAGTTCAAGGGTCACGAAGACGTCGTGGTGTAAGACGTGCGGTTCGAGACGGGCAACATCCTCTTCCACACAGAGAAGTAATAGCACACCTGCACGATCTTGTCCGAAATCAGGGTTGAATGTACTCCCGGCGGCCAGGTCGAACTCGGCCATCAGCGGCACGTGGTCACTCCACGTGATCCAGTCGTGGGGATCGCCCACCTATACTGCGAGCGGATGTAACTTGCGCTTTTCCGATATGTTCCTATCGCGAGCATCCTGAGCGGAACGAAGCGGCGTTAGCGGAGTGCAGTCGAAGGATGCGGCCATGCGCGATGCCCGCTCCGGCCAGCAGTCCCAGCACGGACGAATTAGCCGACTGGCCGCGACGGAGGGACATCTGCTGCGGGAGACGGTTGAAATCGCCCGCCGCCACCGATGGCCTCGAGGTCAAGAAACGGCGGTAGTGGCTCAGCGCGGTAAACGGGTCGTGGGTCGCTCCGTCCGGAACCTTGCGCGGATCGGCAGCCCAGGCGCCCAGCAGGTTGAAGCGGCACCATCCGGACACCACCACCGGCAAATAGAGGGCATGGGCGTCCGAGTAAGCCGCTTACCGCGTGAGCAGAAGGTCGCCGAAAGTGAAGATCCCCAGTCCCTTGTCGGGATTGAAGCCGATCCAATCATGGCCGGTGCAATCGAGGCGCCAAGAACGGGCACACTCCTGGACAACCGCCACGTCGGGCCGGAGCGAGCGCAGCCGGTCAAATTTCAGGCGGAGCGCCATATTGCAGTTTCAGGTTACGATGCGCAGCTTGATGGGGTCCTCCGGCGCAGAGGCCTGTCTGTTGCGGAGAACCTGACAGACCTTCAATGACAATTCCCACGAGTGTAGCAGAAGAGGTGACTTGGAAGCAAACGTGCCAGGCATCGCAAAGCCTTCAGGCCGGCCTTGTAATACCTGGCACATTACACCGATCAGCCCTGGCCGCTCAAGCCAGGCGATGCTCCAGATGCGCGAAGAACCAGGAGACCACCGTTTCAGTCACGCCGGCGCGCGCGCCGAACATTAACTTCCGGCCGATCGCGTCCAGCGGGTAGGCGTCAACTGCGACGACGCTTTTGCCCTCAGCGTCCTGGGTGACGCTCACGTCGATATGGCTGCGATCGCCGAGGACTTTGCCCAGGATCTTTTTGTCGAACGTGGCTTCGATGAGGCCCTTGGCGCTGTCTTGACGCGCCACTTTGCCTTCCAGACCGGAGATAGCGGCTACGGCCGCCGCGAATACGGCGGTAACAGGGGCGTCGTACGTCTTTGCAGTTTTGACATTCAGTGACATAAGGCATCTCCTATGTTCTACAACGAGTCAGATAGGCTTTCGGGATTCGCGCACCGGATTGGAGGCTTTAGCCGGTTTCTTCGGCTTGCAAAGGTAACCGGCAAAAGCCTCGATTCCGGAATATTGTCTCAACGGCTAACCCATTGCTAACGCGGTCAGGCGCACCTCCGGGAGCAGTGACTCTACCTGGCCGCGCGAGCCGACGGTGGTGCCGGGCTGGCTGGCTGTGGCCGCGCCGCAGGCATTGGCCCAGCGCATAGCGTCGGCCAGCCGCAGCCCCTGGCTGAGGCCCCAGGCCAGCCCACCTACCATGGAATCGCCGGCGCCGATGGGGTTGCCCTCCCGGATCGTTGGCCCCTCGGCCAACCAGGCCCGGCCGTCGTCAAGGAACAGCGACCCCTGTTTGCCCAGAGAGACGACGATGTGGCGAGGCCCCAGCGCGGCCACCGCCCTGGCGGCCGTTTCGATCCCTGCCAGGTCGTCCACCGGCAGGCCGGTGAGCGCGTAGGCCTCCTCCGCGTTGGGCTTGACCAGGGTGGGCGCGGCCCGGCAGCCATACTGGAGCGCGACGCCGCTGGTGTCGAGGATCGCGTGCGCCCCGCCTCCCTGGATCAGCGTGATGATCTGGGCGTAGATATCGGGGGCGGCACCGGGGGGCAGGCTGCCTGAGAGCACCCACCAGTCCCCCGGCCGCACCAACCCCGCGATCTTCTCCAACAAGGCGGCTTGTTCGGCCGGGCTGACCTGTGGACCAGGCTCGTTGACTTTGACATAGCGATCGTGCGCGGCCGTGACGATGCTGACGTTGACGCGCGTCTCGCCCGGCACCCGGACGAAATCGGTGCGGATGCCCAACGCCTCCAGCCCGTCCTGCAGCAGCCGGCCGTTGTGACCCCCGGCGAACGCCAACGCGCTGCTGGGCGTGCCAAGCGCCATCAACATCCGCGAGACGTTGAAGCCCTTGCCGCCCAGGTCGATCCGGGTCTCGCTGGCGCGCAACACGGTATCGAACGTTATCGCCGGCACGGTCAGTTCGCGGTCGACCGCGGGGTTGAGTGTGACAGTGTAAATCATGCGTCGTCCCCCTGCATGCCCCTCATTGCTACAACCGCAGCTTCTCGAGCCGGGCGACCGAGGTCGCTGCAACCGTTGCGAAGTCGCCCTGCGGCGACTGAATCTAGCCTGCGCCGGCAGGCTTGGTACCCGTTGCAGCGGTTTCAACCGCCCGACGAAATGATCTGCGGTTGTAGTCCTATGCCGGCGGCTGCCAGGCCGCTTCGATCAGCGCAGCTTCCGCTTCCGGCGTCCACACGTCGCCCGGGCCCAGCTTTTCGCCCACCTGCGGCAGCCGTTCGTGCAGCTCATCCAGGCCCATCAGCGGCAGGTCGGGTATCTGCGGGAAGATCACGATCTTGCCGGGATAGCGGCCATGCATCAACCCTTCGATGCCCTCCAAAGCCGCGCCCATCCCGCCGATGGCCGCCACCGACCGCCCCGGCGAGAGCGCCTTTTCCGCCGTCCTTTGCATCACCAACGCCTGGTCCTTCATGGTGAGGCCCGACGTGCCGGTGTACTGCGCATTGTGCAGATAGACCCGGCTGAGGTCGAGTGGCGCCAGGGTGCCGTTGGGCACACCAGCGAACAGCACTAACATGCCGTCCCCATTTAGCAGCGTCGCGCCCTCGGCCATCAGCCCGGCCACGGGCACTGAGACGACCACATCATCCGCGCCGCGGCCCTGGGTGATCTCCAGCGTCAGGTCCCGCAGCGACACGCCCGGCTCGGTCGGGTTGACGACCCACAGGCGCCGGCCGTTCTGCTCGGCCAGGGGGCCGAATCGTTCCTGCAGCGCGGCCAGACGCTCGTTGCTGACCTCGGTCGCGATGACTTGCTGCGGGCCATCCGGCAGCTCCAGCGCGCGCTGGACGTGCATCTGGCCCATCGGGCCGCCGGCGCCCACGAACACCGCCGTGCCGCCCGCGCGCAGCTCGCAGCGGTTGCGCGCCTCGCCGTAAGACGCCGCGATGTCGGGGCCGCGGTTGCCGGCGAAGACGATGTAATCGTAGTGCAGCCGGCCCACGTCGGCGTTGACCAGACCATCCAGCGGCGTCTCACCCACCAGGTTCAGCGTGCCGCGGCGGGCAATGTGCCGGGCCATCTCGCCGACCGCGGTCGCCGAACGCGGATCGAGCGCCACGATGTCATCGAACCCGCGGCCTGCGGTGAACTCCGCAGCTACGGCCGCGTACTCGGCCGGCTGCACGCCATCGCGCACGACCACCTGTGCGCCAGTTTTCGCGACCAGCGCGCGCACCGAGGCCGGCGCGTCCGTGAGCACGATCGTGGCCGGGGCGTCCAGCCCAGCGGAGAACTGATAGACCCGTTTGTCGCTCGGTCGGCCCACGATCCACATGATGCCGCCCGACTTGGGCACCAGGCGCCGGCGTTGGGTGTAGGCTGCCATCACGCAGCCCCACGGCTCCAGCAGCGAGGCCTCAGCGTAGCCCAGGTCGTCGGACACGGGCAGCAGACACGCGCCCTCGTCGGTGATCAACACTTCCGGGCCGATCAGGTGGTACTGGATCAGGCCGCCGGGCACGGTGTAGCCGTAGGCCGTACTTTTGCCGTTCTGGTAGATGTCAGGTTGCACGGCGTAACGCTGGCCGGGCTGATAGCGATCCTGCAGGTCCTTCCCGACCTTGATGATCGTGAGCGAGACTTCATGCCCCAGGCGGGCCGGGTACTGGGTCAGGTCGCGGCCGTACAGCTTGGGATGGCTGCCACCCTGCTTGACGACCTTCAAGTCGGAGAAGCACAGGCCGACGCTGTCAATGCGCACCAGCAGTTGATTGTCGGCTGGCTCGGGGATCGGGAGCTGCTCGGGATGGCCTTCCCGGCCGATGTTTTCCAGGCCCGCGCCGTACATGTTCCAGCCCCAGGCCCGATCGGGCACGTTTTCGGTGGCGGAGCGGTAGAGATCGTATTTGGTGGTCATAGTTTTGCCTTTCGAGATGGACATCCTTGCGAGTGGGCAAAGAAGGCCGGATT
>JAPKMS010000024.1 GCA_026645775.1 Anaerolineae bacterium | reverse complement strand
ACGTTTCCGCGCGGGAACGATTTTAAGGAAGTTTTCTACCTTCGGTGGGGCAAGATTCGCTTTGATGTCCAATGGGGGCAGGAGCTCAACATTAAGGTCTTGCTGAAGGTCTATCGCAGCGATGGCGTCTGCGAGCGGTTTATCGTCGACACGGCGCCGCGCCATGTTACCTGGAATCATCACCAGCGCGTCACCCACGATTTCTTCGTGCATCCCTTCCCGCGCGGCTTGGGTCGGGTGACCGCCGTGAAGTTTGCGTACATCGTGCATCTCGGAGAGCGCTCCATCCCTTCGCAGCACGAGTACCTCTTGATGGACGGCTATCATTTCGACGACGACACCCACCAGCGCCGACCGCTCAGCGCCAAGTACGCCACCCCCAACACTTGGAGCACGGTGGAGGCGGATGCGGGCATGCTCCAGCGCGACGTCGAATGGATCAACGGCCATTTCGACTCGCTCAATATCACGCCCAAGTTCACCAAGGGCCTGCCCTACCATCCCTATCATCCCAAGCGCTACATCCACGACCAGATTGATGCGGTGATCCGCCAGCGCTGGTCGCAGCCTGATCGCCTGCACACGATCAAGGTGTGCGTGGATGACGTCGATGACACCGACTTCATCAATCACTTGCTCCACGCCTCGGCCAACGGTGTGCTTGTGCAGATTCAGGTCGACTGGCGCAAGATGGTGTTGAACAATAGCCGCAACTACCAGCGTCTGAAGCAGTCGAGCATCGAGCTCCTCGGCGTTTTCTGCACGCCCAAACACCGCAAGATTGAAGTCGCGCCCGATATGCACAACAAGCTGATCATTTTTAACGATGCCGATGCGATCATCGGCTCGTTCAACATCACCTTCGACCGCTGGGGCGCGAACTGGGAATCGGGCATGACCTTTCACTCCAAGGGGATGTGCCGGTTGCTCGACAACATCTTCCAGAGCATCCGGGGCGGTGCGATCCAGAAGTACCAGGTGGACCCGCTCAGCCCCTTTAACCTGCTTTACACCTATGGCCGCCAACTGCTGGCCGATGGGCACCGCTATCGCCCGCACCAGGCGATCATCTCGGAGATCCACCGAGCCCAGCGCTCGATCAAGCTTTGCCTGTTTCTCATCGGTGAAATGACCGGCGGATACGAAGACAGCGTCATCGACGCGTTGATTCAGGCGCGGAACCGCGGCGTGGACCTTCAGCTTATCCTTAACGGACACCTGGCGCGCGTGGGTGATCCCGGCCGCGAGATCAGCATGTCCGAAGAGCTTGCGCGGCCGCTCTTGCCGGCTGTCCAACGCCTGAAGAACGCCGGGATCCCGGTGATGCTGGCATATGGCCGCCACGACCAGCCCGTCCCCTACTGTCCGATCCATTCCAAATACTGCATTATAGACGACTACAAGGTCCTCGAAGGCAGCTTTAACTGGTACAACACCTCCACCTACTCGCACGATCTATACGTTGTTGCTGCCAATGCCGGCGTCGCCCAGATTTACTTGAATGAGTTCTATCACACGCTGCGCGAGTTTCGGGTTTATACGTAGCACCTCGCCACGTTGATCTTGGGGGTGTGCATCCCGGGGGGCGTAAGGGGGTGCGTATGAAGCTCTTTTGGAGGGGGCGGCTATCGCTCTTGACGGGCGCCGATGGCCTCGTTCAGCTCAGCCACCAAGCTGGCGAGCGCGTCCGGGCCCAGGCCATGCGCCGCGGCCGCCTGCCTGATCGGCTCCCAGAACGGCACCGGGCTGTCGTCGCATGGGATGCCGTAGTGATCGAAGATCACCCGTGTCTCAGGCCAGGCTTCAGCGACCGCCAGCGTCGACATGGTTGCGACGATGGCCGCACCGGGAGTGCGTGTCACTTCTGAGGTAATTTCGGCGGGGCGGCGCACCTTGGCAGCCTGCGTGATCGCTGCACCGGGTTTTGCCTCTACCAATCCCAGCAGCCGGGCCGCGTTCCCGCCCAGGATGTCGGACTTTACGTCCGGTGTGAGCCCCAGGGCATCGATCTCGGCCAGGAACGGCCGGAAGTCGGGCTCAGGCTGCCGCCGGGGATAGAGCCGCAGCGGATAGTCTGAGGCGTAGAGCAACTTGCCAGGATCCACACACCGCAGCGCCACGTCGAAAATGTCGTGAGTCGGAAACAGCAGCGGCGAGGCGGCGGTGTCGTACCAGACATTGCTGAGCACCCGCCGCACCTCCGGCATCAGCTCATAGAAGAAAAGCCCGCCTCCCCAGTGCGCCAGGATCAGTTTGAGCTCAGGGTAGCGATGCGCTAAGCGGTAGTAATCGCGCAGTGGGGTCGTCGCTTTGCCGGGATAGTAGTGGCCGACCTCTTCGTTCGTGTGCAGGTTCAGCGGAATATCGTGCCTGACACACGCCTCGGCCAGGCGCAGGAAGGCGGGATCGTCCAGCCGGTAGCCCTGCCCATACGGCCCCAACTCGCCCACGCCGCACATGCCCCCATCCAAGCAGCGCGCCAGCTCATCCAACGCGGCTTGTCCCGCCTGCGGTTGGATCATGGCAAAGGCAATGATGCGTTCTGGCCAACGGCGAATTAACTTAAGCGCCTGGTCGTTGCGCGCCACGCAGCCCGCGTGCGTGCGGCGGTACTCGCCCATCAGCACGACCGTAGCGATCCCGGCGGCATCCATGTCCGCGAGCATGCGTTCGGCCGTGGCCCAGCCCTGGACGCTTTTTCCTCCCGCCGCGGGCGCGAGCATCAGCCCCCAGAATGGCTCCTGCTGAATGAAGGCATCCAGGTCGGCGGCCAGGGACGGCGGGGTGTAATGGATGTGGGCGTCGATGATCATGCGGGGATCGTAGCACAGGCCCATTGGGTCGTCAACTCGATTTCTGGCCTGTGGATGAATTTGCCGCAGTTCTGAAATAAAAACGCAGGCCCGTTCCTGTGTGTAAGAACGGGCCTGCGTTTATGGCTCGGGGACAGGGATTCGAACCCCAGATTTCTGATCCAGAGTCAGATGTTTTACCACTAAACTATCCCCGACCGATGGCGAGAGTATAGCACTCACTGTGCAATTTCGCAAATCTAGCCGAGTACACTCGCCGCGCGGTTTCACGATTCCGGCCTCAGACAGAGCGAATCCTGGTGCTCATCGGCGACGGGGACGTCCGGTGCAAGGAACTCGAACAGGTCCCGGCCCGCGACCTTGGCCAGCGGTTGATACACCACTGCGGTGAAGATGGCGCGCGCCGGGGTCCAGCCGGTTGCAAAGTATTTGGAGAGCTTCACCAGCTCGCCACCCGGCAACTGCCAGGGATCCATGATCTGACCATCCTTTTCGTCGATCGCCAGCAGCCGCACCCAGTGCTGATCCAGGTCGCCGCCGGGTCGCGAGTCGACCTGGATGACAACCCCGGAGCCGGCTGCAAGGACTTCTGCCAGGTCGTCGATGGGCGCCGGCTGCGCCTGACAGTCGATCCGCTTGACACAGTGCAGCCCCAGCGTTTCGATGCTGGTGAAGACGAACAACCCGCCCCCGACAAACCCCCGGTTCTCCCGCAGCCACCAGTTCAACTCGCCCGGCGCGATGGGGCGGTCGGTGAGATCGGAGAGGGTCGATGCGATCGAGGTGACCAGACACCCCGCCTGTCCCAACGTCAACTCCTTGCTGGCGCCTAGGGAATCCTCCGACCATTCCGTGTCCCGTTGCGAGTAGCTTGTTACCATACGTTCCTCCCAGCCGGCCGTCTCAGTGGTCACAGGCCACGCGGAAGGTGACGAACGAGTAGCCTTCCGTCACTAGCAGGTGCGCCTGGGCATGGGTGGCGTTGGACCCCTCCCGCAGCCACGGCGGATAGAAGATGCTGCCCAACACGCGCACCGCACCGTCGGGCCGATCCACGCTCTCGGTCTCCAGGGTCCATTCGCACAGGTAGACTCGTTTCAGCCCGCCGCGTAACTCGGAAATCTGGCCCGGGGTGTTCGACCAGATTCCCGGGTCGATGCCTTCGGCGGTGTCGTTGGCGGCAAGGGCCTCCAGCTCAGCCATGCTCGGCAGCCGGTAGACCTGGCCCTCGCGCTGGCCCAGCCAGGCACAGTAGGCCAGGGCATCGATCTGTGAGATGCGCGTCGCAGGGGCGGACGACGATTCTTGTTTTGCAAGCTGCGGCGGGATCGGCCGGCCTGTGCCGCGCAAAAACTGCTTGAAGTCGCCGCAAGTGACGGGATGAACCGCCAGTCGGGCGGTGAGGGTATGGGCTGCCAGGGTGATCATCTCTTGCATCGTTGCCGTCCGTGTTTCACGATAGGGCCCGCAGCAGCTCTTCGGCTCGTGTGCAGCGGGCCAGGACGCGCTCGCGGCCGAGCGCCAACAGGCTGCCAAAGAGCGGCGGGGCCACGGCCTTGCCGGTGGTGGCCACGCGCAGGATGCCGAATAGCTGCCCCACTTTCAGGCCCAACTCCCCCGCCAGGTTGCGCAGTGCGGGATCGAGCACCGCCTCGTCGAAGGGCAGCTCGGCCAACACGCGGTGCAGGCTCTTCAGCGCGGCCAACGTCTGGGCCGCGTTCAGCCCCTTGGCGATCAGCATTGTGGGCTCGTAGTTGATCTCAGCCACGAACGCGAAGTCGACGAGATCCCAGCCCTCGGCCAGCGTCTTGATGCGCTCCTGGATCAGCGGCACCACGATGGGCAGGGCCGGGTCGGCGTGCAGTTGCTCAAGCGGGATGCCCGACTCTTGGCTCCAGAACGGTGCGATCCGCTCGGTCAGATCGGCTGCAGCGAGCTGGCGAATGTAGTGTCCGTTCATCCAATCGAGCTTGCTCATGGGCAGCGCACCGGCCGCGGGATTGATGTCGGCGATATCGAATTTGGCGATAGCCTGCTCGCGCGTGAACAGATCGGTGTCGGGGCTGTAGGACCAACCCATAATCGCCAGGAAGTTGAACATGGCCTCAGGCAAGTAGCCGGCCTCGCGGTATTCCCGCACGAAGGTCAGCAGCTCCTCGTCGCCGGCGGCCCGTTTCTTGCGCTTGCTCAGCTTGCCCACGCCGCTTGGATCCAGGATCAGCGGCACGTGCGCGTAGATCGGCATTTCCCAGCCGAACGCGCGGTACAGGTTGACGTGCAGCGGCACGCTGCTGATCCACTCATCCCCGCGCAGAATGTGTGTGATCGCCATGAAGTGATCGTCGATGACGTTGGCGAAGTGGTAGGTGGGGAATCCGTCCGACTTGATCAGCACCGGATCGCGCACCTGGCTGTTCTCCCACGGTTTCAGCTTGCGCAGCACGTCGGTGAAGGATGTCTGGCCCTCGGTGGGCATGGCGAAGCGCACGACCGAGGGACCGCCCGCGGCCTCGTGCTCAGATCGCTGCGCTGCGGTCAGGTAGCGGCAGTGCCGGTCGTAGCCCAGTGCTTCATCCTTGCGCGCCGCCTGCTCCCGGCGCAACGCGTCCAGCCGCTCCTCGGAGCAATAGCAGCGGTACGCGTGGCCCGCGCGGATCAGCCAGTCGCTCCACTCATGGTAGATCGGCAGCCGCTCCGACTGAAAGTAGGGGCCGCAGTCACCGCCCACACCCGGCCCTTCGTCGTAGTCGAGCCCCAGCCAGCCCAGGCTGTCGACGATATCTTGCAGCGAATCCGGGACATAGCGTGTGCGGTCGGTGTCCTCGACGCGCAAGATGAATTTGCCGCCCGTGTGGCGGGCGAACAACCAGTTGAACAGCGCAGTGCGCGCACTGCCCAGGTGAAAATACCCCGTCGGGCTGGGCGCCATGCGTACACGAACCGGACGATTGTCACTCATCCCCATCCCCCCAATCCTTATCCGCGGGTTGACTTGCTTCCTTGTTCCACTTCCCAACCAACCAACCAGCTAACCAACTAACCAACTAACCAACTAACCAGCCAACCAGTCTACCAGTCTACCAGTCTACCAGCCTACCCGATCACTTCAGCCTAAACGACAACGCGCTCTTCTCAAAAATCGGCGCCAGCACGGCATCGTTATCGGGCGCGGCCGAATAGCTCAGGATCCAGAGATCAGTCGCGCTGGCGACCAGGTATTGGTGGCCGGTGACCTTGGCGGGCTGGCCGTCGCTGCCTGTGACCTCGAACTGATACGCGAGCTGCGCGGCCGGCAGCTCCCCCACCCGCAGGTCGGCCTGGGTTTGTGTCACCTCGAACCCGATCTGCTTGTACTGTCCCACCACGGCGTCGACGACATCCTGCATTTTTTCGATCTTTTGGCCCTCCAGCGCGCTGCGGCGGATGTTCAGGTTGTCGACGAACGTCGCGTCGGGATCGGTGCGGTTGAAGGCCCACAGGGAAACGCCCTGCAAAGCCTCGGCGCTGCCGATGATTTTGGCCAGCTCGGGGTTAGTCCTCTGAAACTCAGCGAAAAGCGTCTCGATGTCGGAGCTGCCCAGTTCCAGGACTTCCCACTCTTTTGGCAGCGAGATCGCCATATCGCCGGTCGTATGCTCAACCCAGCCGGTATCCGGCGTGGCGGTGGGCGCCGGGGTGGCTGTTGGCGCAGGCTTCGGACCCGGGCAGGCCGTCAGCAGCAGGAGCATGGCGATCAGGGGGCCAATGGCCAGCGTGCGCGTGGGGCTTTTGAACATGGTTTTCCTCCTCAACTGGTGAATTACGCGTCGAAACCGATCTTTTTGTGCCGCAACATCACGCTCTCACACAGCCCGACCCCGATCAGCATCGTCCACAACGCACTGCCGCCGTAGCTGATGAACGGGAGGGGAATGCCGGTGACGGGCATGATGCTCAAATTCATGCCGATATTGACCAGAAGCTGGAACAGGATCATGGCCGTCACGCCGGTGACGATCAACATGCCGAATGTGTCGCGCGCCACGCTGGCAATGTGCACCAGCCGAAACAGCAGCAGCGCAAACAGGGCAATCAGGAGCACTGCGCCGACAAAGCCCAGCTCCTCGGCCGTGACCGAGAAAATGAAATCGGTGTGGCGCACGCGCAGGAAGTGGAGCTGATTCTGCGAGCCCCGGAACAGCCCGCGGCCCCACCAGCCGCCCGAGCCGATGCCGATGATCGCCTGCTCCACGTTGTAGCGGTCGGCTGCCGCGGCCTGGGACGGGTTCAGGAACATCAGCACGCGATTTTTCATGTAATCTTCCAGCAGGAAGCGCCACGCGGGGATGGCCGCGGCGAGCCCAGCGCCCCCGAACAGCAGCGCATGGCGCACGCGCAGCCCGCTCACCACCAGCATTGCACTGCCGATCACCAGCACGGACAGCGCCGTGCCCAGGCTGGGCTGCAAGTAGATCAGCACCACGGCTGGGACCAGCAGCAGGAGCGCGCCGATCGGCGTCAGGATGCTCTCCATCCGCTCTTTACGCGTCGAAAGATAGTGCGCCAGCGCGATGATCACCGCGATTTTAGTCAGCTCCGACGGCTGCAGCAGGAACTCGCCCAGCGTCAGCCAGCGTTGTGCGCCGCCGGCCACGGTGCCGATCACCGCGATCACGACCAGGAAGGCCAGCAGCAGCAGGTAGAGCGGGTAGGCGACCGTCGCCAGCAGCCGATAGTCGACGGCCGCGGTGATGAACAGCAGCACCAGGCCCAGGCCAAGGAAGCCGGCCTGGCGCCAGGGCCAGGAAGCCAGCACCTCATTGCCCGAGAGTGCGCTCGCGATCATGATTACGCCGAACACGCTCAACAGCAGCACCAGGGTCAGCAGATACCAGTCGAAACGACGGCTAAACAAGAGTCTCATGGCTATTTCCCCGCCTCGGCGGACGGATTTTCCTCGAAATAGGCCTGCAAGATCTTCGTGGCAATCGGCGCCGCCACGCTCGAGCCCTCGCCGCCATTGGCGACGAATACCGTCACCACGATTTCGGGGTTGACGTAAGGTGCGAATGCCGTGAACCAGGCGTGTGTCGGCAGGTTGCCTTTGTCATCGCGATCGGGTTGGCCATCCTTGTTATTGTCGCGGGCGAACTCGGCGGTGCCGGTCTTGCCGGCGACAATAACGCCCGGCACCCTGACGCGCACTGCCGTGCCATTAGACCAATTCACGGCGCCGTACATCCCTTCACGCACCACGTCAAGCAGGCTCGGGTCGACCGGAGTTTGCCGCAGCAGGACGGCTTCAAACGGCCGCACGACGTTGCCCTGGTCGTCCGTGATATGATCCACCAGTTGGGGCTTCCACAAGTAGCCGCGGTTGGCAATCGCAGCCGTGGCGTTCGCCATTTGCAGCGGCGTCGCAAGGACGTAGCCCTGGCCGATGCTCATGTTGTACGTGTCGCCTGTCAGCCAGTTTTCGGCGTAGTTCAGGCGTTTCCAGCGGGAGTCGGGCACCAGACCATCCACCTCACCGGCCAGCTCGATGCCCGTCACCTCGCCCAGGCCGAAAATGCGCGCATACTCGCCGATCTTCTTGGAGCCAAGGCCGGTGTAGCGATTCGGGTACCCGCCGCCGAGCTCATAGAAGAAGATATCATCGGAAACGGCCAGGGCGTCGCGCACGGTGATCATGCCGTGCCCGTAGCCGTACTTGGCATTCCACGAAACGAAGGATTGCGCCAGACTGCGGTCCCACGGGGCATACTCGTTCGGTAGCCAAATGACGCCATCGTTGCTGCCGTCGAACCCGTCGCCCAGCCGGGTGCGCGGCGTGATGACACCCTCTTCCAGGCCCGCCGCGCTCACGATGATCTTGAAGATCGATCCGGGCGGAAACCGGCCGCTGATAGCCCGGTTGAACAGCGGCAGATCGGTGTCGCTCGTCAGCGCGGCCCAGGCCTCGGTTGTGATGCCCTTGGTGAACAGGTTATTGTCGTAGCTGGGCAGGTTCACCAGCGCCAGCATCTTACCGTCGCGGGGATCTATCGCCACGACCACCCCTTGCGTCGCTTTGGTGAAGCCCGATGAGGCATCCAGCGTCTCCTGGAGCGACTCCGTGGCAACCTGCTGCAGGTTCATGTCGATGCTGAGCACCAGGTTGTGGCCCGGAACGGCCGCGTCCGGTTCGCCCACCGTGCGCACCCGTCGGCCATGCACATCGACTTCAATGGTCTGCCGGCCCGGTTTGCCGTAGAGCGCATCCTCGAACGCGGCTTCGAGCGCCGTCAGGCCCACCTGATCGTTCTGCTCATAGCCTTTGGCCTCGTATTCCTCCAGCTCTGTTTCGGGAATGTGCCCCATGTAGCCGATGATGTGCGAGGTGAGCGCACCGCTGGGATAGTCGCGGATCGGCTCCAGCACAAGCTGGATGCCCTCCAGGTTAACGGTGTCTTCGGCGATCAGGAAAGCGGTTTCCTCCTCGATGTGGCGTGCCACCGTGATCGACTGATAGGCGCCGCCCAGCCGACCCAACTCGATTTTTTCCTCGATCTCTGCCCGCGGCATCACCCAGGGCTGCCGTTCCGGGATCGCCATCACCGAGGGGGTGGGCGTCGCTTGGGTCGCCCTGGCCGGTGGGGCGGTTGGGGTGGGGACCGGGGTTTCAAGGGTGGCGCCCAGGTCTTCGACCGGTCGGCTGAGGATCGCCAGCAGCCGATCCAGCACGATGGCGTCGCCGGCGCCTTCGGGTTGTCCTTCCGGTTCCTTGGGCAGATCGCCCGGGATCACGACGACGCTGAAGCTGGGCCGATTGCGCGCCAAGATTTCGCCGTTGCGGTCATAGATGACCCCGCGGGGCGCAGTGACGTCGACCTGCCGCAGCCGGTTGCGGTCCGCCAGCAGGCGATATTGCTCCCCGGTGATCATCTGAAGCTGCCACAAGCGGCCGATCAGCACGATGACCACAAGGAGAATCAGTCCGCGTAGGAGCTGCAAGCGTCCGTATTCGGGTTGCCGGGCCCCGCGCATTATGTTACTTCTCCAGGGGGGTGATGCCAATCCCCAGTGCTAACCCACGCAGCAGGGGAAAGATGATCACCGCCAGCAAAGCGTTCAAGGCCATCTCAGGCAAGATGACCTGCGCCGTGGTCGAAAGCCAGGCAATTGAGCGGCCCTGGGCCTGCTGGCTGAGCAGCACGATCCAGCCGTGCAGCGGGGTTGCCAATCCCACCAGCAGCACAGGCAGCACTAAATTGCTAGCAAAAACGGTTTTGCGGCCGAAGCCAGCCAGCAAACAGGGCGCCATCAGGGCCAACGACGATGTCCCCAGCGGCATGCCGGTAATGAGATCGGCGCCCAGCCCGCCCGCAAAGCCCCAGACCAACCCGCTCGCCATATTCTGGACCAGGCTCCAGCACACGGTTGTCACCAGGAGCAGGTTCGGGCCAACATCGAATATGCGCAGCCGTGAGAACAGCGTGCCCTGTGCGATCACGACCAGCGCCAACACGAGCAAGCTCAGGTAGATATCCAAACTGGGCCGGGTCTGTGATTGCACGACCGCTTATCCTACGCTCTCCAGCTCGCCGGGCTCGCCGGGCAACGGCTGGAAGTTGGTGATGACCAGGACGAATTCCAGCCGATCGAAGTTAACGGTGGGACGCACCACGGCCTGCTGAAACATATCAAAGTCGCGTTTGTTCACCTCGACCACCTGTCCAATGACCAGGCTCTTCGGGAATGTACCGCCCAGGCCTGAGGTGAGCACCAGGTCGCCTACGCTAATGTCGGCATCTTGCGGGATGTAGTCCATCACGGGCAGGCTGCCCGCGCGGCCGTTGACCACGCCCACTGCCCGGTTGCGCTCCACCAGCGCCTGCACCCCGCTGCTGGGATCAGTGATCAGCAGCACGGTGGCCGAGTCCGGGCCCACCTTGTAGATGCGGCCCACCAGGCCTCGCTCCGTCACCACGGGCATGCCGGCCTTGATGCCCTGCCCGCTGCCGAGATCGATGGTGAGGGTGGAAAGATAGTTGGTGGAACCCTGGCTCAGCACCCGCGCAATGATCTGACCGCCGCTGAAATCGTAGATCGGATTGAGCTGTTTGAAGCGCAAAAGCTCGCGCAGCCGCTGGTTTTCGGCTTCCGCTTCTTGGAGGCGCAGGTTTTCGATGGTGAGCGTATCGACCTGGGTCTGAAGCTGGCTGTTGAGGGTGCGCAGGGTGGAAAGACTGCGCACGGTTTCGAAGACGTTGCTGATCTGGCGTCCCAGTCCGTTAAAAGCGACCAGAAACGGCTTGGTCACGCGGCCTAACTGCCCTTCGACCGGCGCCAGGTGGCCCGAAGAGGAGAGGACGAGCAAGACCAAGCTGATCGATGCGAGCAAAAAGAAGAGAAAGGTGCGGTTTGAAACGCGCTTCATGGGATTTCAGATTTCGGATTTCGGATTTCGGATCGACGGTTCTGTCTGCCCAATCCGCACTCCGCAATCCAGAATCCGCAATTAGTGCAGCGTGCTGCCGCGCTGCATGCTGGCGAGAGTCTTCTGGAGGGTCTCGAAATTTTCCAGGACCATGCCAGCGCCGCGGGCCACACAGCTCAGCGGGTCTTCGGCGACGTAGACCTTCATCTTGGTCTCTTCGGTGAGCCGCTGGGCCAGGCCTTTCAGCAAGGCGCCGCCGCCGGCCAGGGCAATGCCGTGCTCCATCAGGTCGGCGATCAGCTCGGGCGGGGTTTCGTCAATGGCCTGGCGCACGGTGTCCACAATGATGCTCACCGAGTTGCGCAACGCCTCGCGCAGCTCAACGCTGCTGATGTCGATGGCTTCCGGCAGCCCAGTGACCAGGTTGCGGCCGCGTAACTCAACGGTGGTCTCCGGCTCCAGCGGATAGGCGGAGCCCGCCTCGATCTTTACCCTTTCGGCCATCTGTTCGCCGATCAGAAGGTTGTATTTCTGGCGGGCATAGGCCATGATGTCTTCGTTCATCTCGTCGCCGGCCACGCGGATCGAGCGAGCCACCACGATGCCGCCGAGCGAGGTCACTGCGACCTCAGTCGTGCCGCCGCCGATGTCCACGATCATGCTGCCCAACGCCTCCGAAACGGGCAGGCTGGCGCCGATCGCCGCGGCCATGGGCTCTTCAATCAGATAGGCCTCGCGCGCGCCGGCGCTGATGGTGGCGTCAAAGACCGCGCGCTTTTCGACCTCGGTGACGCCGCTGGGGATGCCGACCACCACACGGGGACGAGGCACCCGCAGCAACATCCGGCTGTGCACCTTGTCGATGAAGTAGTGCAGCATCTGCTCGGTGACGTCGAAGTCCGAGATCACGCCGTCGCGCAGCGGGCGGATGGCGACGATATTACCCGGCGTCCTCCCCACCATCTCTTTTGCCTCGGAGCCGATGGCGAGAACCTTCCTGCTTTTCTTGTCGATGGCGACGACCGATGGCTCGTTGATCAAGATACCACGGTTGCGCACAGAGACCAGGGTGTTCGCAGTCCCCAGGTCGATGCCGATATCCAGTGAAAAGAGGCCGAGAAGCCAGTTAAGTGGGCTAACCACGCGATTAGTGCTCCTGATGCAAATTCCAAGATACAGCGGCGATTATAGCACCCCGGATGAGATTCCCCAAATCGCTTGCGCAGCTGGGAATTTAGAAAATCCCGCTTTGCATGGTATCATCCGTCTGGCATGGATGATCTACTGGCGCGCGTACGTCAATACGTGCAACGTTACGCTCTGTTTGCTCCCGGAGAGACGGTGGTCGTCGGCGTCTCCGGCGGGGCGGATTCGCTTTGCCTGTTTCACCTGTTGATCCGCCTGGCGCCCGAATACCGTCTGCGGCTGCACATCGCCCATCTGAACCACGGCCTGCGCGGTGTGGAGGCGGAGGCGGATGCGCAGTCTGTGGCCGAGCTGGCCGAGCGGTGGGGCGTGCCGTGCTTTCTGGGGCGGGCCGATGTCGCGGCCCTGGCCCAGGCTCCGGGTGTGTCGTTGGAAGAGGCCGCGCGCCTGGCGCGCTATCGGTTCCTTGCCGAGACGGCGCGGCGCGTAGGCGCCGCGACCCTGGCGGTGGGGCACAACGCCGACGACCAGGCCGAGACTGTGCTGATGCACTTTCTGCGCGGCAGCGGGCCGGCCGGGCTGCGCGGCATGGCGCCCCGTTCGGCGCTGGATGAGCATCGTCTGCCTGAGGCGACAGAGGCGCCGGCCCCGCCCCAGGACCTCCGCGCCGCCTTCCTGTCCGTGGGTGAGCCGGCTTCGACGGGGCTGGCGCTCGTCCGCCCGTTGCTGAGTTCCTCGCGGTCTGAGATTGAAGCGTACTGCGCGGCCCACGGTTTTACGCCGCGGTTCGACCGGAGCAACGAGGACCTCACCTTCTACCGCAACCGGCTGCGGCACGAGCTCCTCCCGCTGCTGGCCTCTTATAACCCCGGGATTCGCTCGGTGTTGGCGCACACGGCCGCGGTGATGGCGGGAGACTACGAGGTGCTGCGCGAGAGTGGGGCAGCCGCTTGGGAGGCTCTCGTCCGACACCGGGAGGCAGCCGGGGAGGTCCAGCTCGACCTGGCGGGGTGGCGAGCGCTGCCGCTGGGTCTGCAGCGGGCCCTGATCCGCCAGGCCATCGCCAGGTTGCGGCACACCCTCCGCAACATCGACTGGGAACATGTCGAACGTGCGGTCTGGCTGGCACGGGAGGGCGGCACGGGGCAGGCGGCGACCTTGTCTGCGGGCCTGGAGCTGCAAATCGGGTACACGACGTTGCGCATCGCCGAGGAAGGGGTCGCGTGGGCCCCGGCGCCTGATGTGCCGCAGGTGGCTGAGCCGATCGTCCTGCGCGTGCCGGGTGTCACTGAGATCGGCGGCGACTGGTCTCTGGCCATTCGCCGGCTGCGCCGCACGCGGCTGCCCGTCGGGTTCGCGGCCAAGGCCGCGCCCTGGAAGGCCTATTTGGACGCGGCGGCAGTGGGCGATGTGCTGACCCTGCGCCCGCGCGAGCCGGGCGAGACGTTCCGGCCCCAGGGCCTGGGCGGCCATCGGAGCCGGCTCAATGAGTTCATGATCAACGCCAAGATTCCCAGGGCCGTCCGCGCCGGCTGGCCGTTGCTGATCGGCCAGGGCGGCATCGCTTGGGTCTGCGGCCTGCGGGTGGATGACCACGCCGCGGTGCGCGATGATACAACGGATGTCTGGGAAGTGTGGTTTACGGAAAGACAAATATGACAACGATTCACCTTCAGCCCGGCAAAGACAAGCCGGTGCGGCAGCGGCACCCATGGATCTTTTCGGGCGCGGTTGCACGTGTTGACGGGCCGGCGGCGCCGGGCGACCTGGTCGAGGTTGTCGATGCGCAGGGCGCCTGGCTGGCACGCGGTTACTACAACCCCCGGTCACAGATCGTCGTGCGGCTGCTGACGTGGGAGCGCGGGGAAGCGGCCGACCGCGCCGATTTCTGGCGTTGGCGGCTGGCTGCGGCCGCGGCGCGGCGCACCGATCTGCGCATGAACCCGGCCCTCACCGCGTACCGGCTCGTTTATGCCGAAAGCGACGGGCTGCCCGGCTTGATCGTGGATCGGTACGGCGATTGGCTGACGGTGCAATTTCTGACGCTGGGCGTCGAGGTCCGCCGCGAGCTGCTGTTGGGGCTGCTGGTCGAGCTGTTTGCCCCGCGCGGCATTGTGGAGCGCTCGGATGCGGCCGTGCGCCGGCAGGAAGGGCTGCCACTGCACAGCGGGCTGGCCTGGGGCGAGCCGCCGCCGTCCGATCTCGAAGTGTTGGAACATGGGCTGCGCTTCCCGGTGGATCTGGCCGGTGGGCAGAAGACCGGCTTTTATGTGGATCAACGGGAGAACCGGCGGATCGTCGGCGCGCGCGCGGCCGGCCGCACCGTGCTGAACGCGTTCAGCTTCACCGGCGCGTTCGGCGTCTATGCGCTGGCCGGCGGTGCTGACCACGTGACCAACGTGGACAGTTCGTTTGAGGCGCTGACAGGCGCTGAGGCGGCGTTGCGCATGAACGGGTTTGATCCCGACCACCAGGCGGAGAGCATCTGTGGGGATGTGTTCCAGGTGCTGCGGTCGTTTCGCGACGCGGGCCGGCAGTTCGACCTGGTGATCCTCGATCCGCCCAAGTTTGCGCGCAACAAGGCCGAGCTGGATGGCGCCGCGCGCGGCTACAAGGACATCAACTGGCTGGGGCTGCGGCTGCTGAAACCGGGCGGGCTGCTGGCCACCTTCTCGTGCTCTGGCCTGGTGACACCCGACCTGTTCCAAAAGATCGTCTTCGGCGCCAGCGTGGACGCGGGCCGCGAGGCGCAAATCCTCGCCAAGCTGAGCCAGGGACCCGATCACCCGATCCTCTTGAGCTTCCCGGAAGGGGAGTATCTCAAGGGGCTGCTGTGCCGTGTGATGGATGCGTGCGGAAGTGCGAGCAGCGAGTAGCGAATCAGCGAGTGGCTCATCCTACCAATCTACCAATCTACCAATCTACCATCATGCCAACACTCTACGAACGTAAAGCGGAATACTGGACGCAGGATCTGGCCGACCGGGCCTTTGAAGAGGCCGTGAAGGCCGGTCTGACCGCGTTGGGGTGGACCTACGAGGATCACACCGCCGATTTCGAGCGCCCTGATCTGACGTTTGTGCGTCAGGTGCGCGGCAAGGCGGTGCGCGCGGCGTTGGAGCTGAAGGAAAAGCGCCAGCCGTTGCGCGGCCGCTGGGCCGAGTTGGCCCGTCTGCCCGAACAGGAACTCCTGGTGTTGGATGAGGTTTCGGCACGCAAGCTGCTGGCCCGCGCGCCGCGCGCCTTCTTGCTTTTTCACGATCTGACGCAGCCGGAGCAGCCCTATGTGCTCTTTACAATTATCGATCTGTTTTGCGCCCCCAAGGTGCGCGTTCAGCGGCCGATCAACCTGAAGGATCGGCGCGTGAAAGGTAAATGGCTGCTGGACCGCCGGCACGGCCAGGCGTTTACCAGCCTCAACGGCGTGTTTGCAGCGATGGCGACCTATCTTGATCGCGGGATGATGGATGATCTGCGGCGTTTGGAGCCGCACGGCCCCTTCATCGGCGAAACTGTGGAGACTTTGTGAGACGCACTCGATTCAAATGGCAGATTGCTTTCCTTGTGCTGCTGAGTGTTTTTGGGACGTTTGGTCTGAGGCCGGCCGCCGCACACGCTGATGGCGGGCGCCTCGTGCTGGCGTTCTACTACAATTGGTTCGATGAAAACAGTTGGGGGGCCAGCAAGGTGCCCGATCAACCGGCGCAGACCTACGTCTCGCGCGACCGGGCGGCGATGGGCCGGCACATCGACCAGGCTAAGGCTGCCGGCATCGATGCGCTGGTGGTGAATTGGTGGGGCCCGCAAGCCGACAACCAGACGGAAACCAACTTGCGCGCGATGCTGGATGAGGCGGCGGCACGCGGCTTTCGTCTGGCGGTGGATGTGGACATGAATTCGCCGTATCTGCGGGGCGCCGGCGACATCCAGGCCGCGATGAGCACCTTGCTGAACACGCACGGCAACCACAGCGCCTATCTGAAGGTCGACGGCAAGCCGGTGGTGTTTTTCTATCACCAGAATGCCCGGCTGAGCACGAACGGCTGGGCTGCCATCCGCAACGCGGTGGATCCCGGGCGGAACAGCCTGTGGATCGAGGAAGGGACCGACGTGTCGCCGTTGACGGTCTTCGATGGCCATCACCTTTATTCGGTCACGTGGGCCAACCGCACCGACATGAGCTATACGGCCAATAAGTTCGCGCGCCTGGTGCGGGCGAAAGCGGCCGCCCTCGGCGCACCGAAGATCTACGTCGCGACCGTGATGCCCGGCTACGACGACCGTAAGACCGGCCGCGGCAGCGCGTTTGCTGTGGGCCGCGAGGACGGCGCGTACTACGCCCGCTCATGGCAGGCCGCCATTGGGAGCAGCCCGGACTGGATCGTCATCAACAGCTTCAACGAATGGCCGGAAGGCACCTATATCGAGCCGAGCCAGGCCTACGGTAGCTTGTTCTTGGACTTGACGGCGCAGTGGTCGGCGGCGTTCCGCGGTTCAGCGCCGGCGCCGGCCTTGCCTACGGCGGCCCCCGTACCGACCGCCCGGCCCAAGCCGGCGGCGACGCCTACGCGCCCCAAGCCAACACCGACGCCCACCCGACCTCCGACGCCGCCGGAACGGGCGTTCCACCACCCGGGCGGCATCACAGCAAAATAAGATATTCGTGACGACGGCCCGATGGCCGAAACACCCACTATTTCAGGAGGTGTACCGTGATTGATCCCGCATTCATTGAAGAAGTGTTGATTCCGGCGGACAAGCTCCAGGCGCGTATCGCGGAGCTGGGGCAGCAAATCGACTGCGACTATGCCGGACGAGACCTGCTGCTGATTTCCGTCCTGAAGGGCAGCGTCCTGTTTTTGACCGACCTGATGCGCCACATCAACGTGCCACACAGTATCGATTTTATGGCGACCTCCAGCTATGGCAATGCACTCGACTCTTCGGGCGTGGTGCGCATCCTGAAGGACCTGGACACCTCCATTGAAGGGCGCAACGTGCTGATCGTGGAAGATATCATCGACACCGGGTGCACGCTCAGCTATCTGCTGCGCATTCTCCGCGCACGCCAACCCCAGACGCTGGAAATTTGTACGTTGCTCAATAAGCCGGCCCGGCGAGTCGTTGAGGTGGACGTCAAGTACATCGGTTTCGATATCCCCGATAAGTTTGTGTTAGGTTATGGGCTGGATTTCCGAGAACAGTTCCGCAACCTGCCCTACGTCGCAGTGCTTTCCCCCGAATTCTACGCGGATGCATGAGACCGGGCGCCTGGGGCAGTGGGGAAAGGCTGCGCTGGTTACCCTGGTTGCTTTCGGCGTGTTGGCGATTGCCACCGCGTCGGCGGCGGCAGATGGCTTGATCGTGCGTGCGCGACCGGGTGACGGCAGCGGCATGCAAGTCGACGCCGCGCTACTCTCCCCGCAGCCGGCCGCCTCGGGCCTCGCGGCAACTGGCGCGCCGACCTACGTGGTGCAGCCGGGCGACACGCTGTCGGCGATCGCGGCGCGGGCCGGGCTCGATGTGGCCGCGCTGATGGCCTGGAACAGCCTGCAGGACCCGGACCGACTGGCGGTCGGACAGACGCTCAAGACCGGTGGATCGGTCGCCAGCCGGCCGGTGCTGAATCTGCCGGCCGACGGTGCGCTGACCGGCGTGCAGATCTGGCCGTGGCCGCCAGAACAAGGGCAGACAGTGGCGGTGTGGCTGCACGCCCGCGCGCCGATCACTTTCACCGCCCAGCTTGATGCGGCAGCTTATCCCGTTATCGGGCAGGGGCGGCACGGTTGGACATTGATCCCGATCCCGCCCCTGACGCCGCCGGGCCTCCATCGGTTGGTGCTTGCGGCCGGCGAGCAGCGTCTGGTCGTCCAGGTGCCCATCCAGCCCGGCGCATTCTCCCAGATCAACATCCCCGCGGCGGTGGCCGATCCCATCCTGGCGCAGCCGGCCCAGGTGCAGGCCGACCTGACGCGTGTGACCGCGCTCTGGACTGTCTTTGGGGCAGATGGCTGGACCACGCGGAGCCGGTTCCGGCTGCCGCTGGTCGGAGACTACCCACGCACATCGCCCTATGGCACGCGGCGCACCTATGGCAGCGATCCGGCGCTCAGCGCGCATGCCGGTGAGGACTTCAGCGCCGCGCCGGGCACACCGGTGTACGCGCCGGCCGATGGCACGGTGGTGCTGGCCGAGCTGATGTTCGTGCGCGGAAACGCGGTCCTGATCGATCACGGGCACGGAGTTTTCACAGGTTACTGGCACCTGTCGAAGCTGGATGTGCAGGCGGGGCAGCACGTGACCGCAGGTCAACGGCTCGGCGCAGTGGGCAGCACCGGGCTCAGCACCGGCGCACACCTGCACTGGGAACTTCGTATCGCTGGGATGGCCGTCGATCCGCTGCAATGGGTGGGGCCATAGGGGCAAGGGCACACAAAAAGCCGCAGGGATGGCATCCATCCCTGCGGCCTGAAACCTCGGTCAAGCGGAGACTACTTCTTCTCCGGCTCGGCTTCTTCCTTGAGCTTGCGCTTAGCCACCACTTCGACCTCATCAGCCTTCGGTGCTTCGGTGACTTCTTCCTCTTCCACGGCCGCGCGGGACGGGGTAACAGCGAACACAACGTGATCGCCCTCGGTCAGGATCTTGACGCCGACCGGCGCCACGATGTCGCTGACCAGCACTTCGTCATCCACCGTGACCAGTTTGGCCAAATCGGCGACGAGGTGTTCGGGGATGTCCCCGGGCAGACACTCGATCATGATGGTGTCCATGTTGCGGACCAGCACCATGTCCTGATTGCTCAGGATCGGGGCGACGCCCTCCTGGACCACGCGCACTTCCATGCGTACTTTTTGCGTCATGGAGACGGCCAGAAAATCCACATGCAGGATATTATGCTTGACCGGATGCCGTTGGAGCTCGCGCACCAGGACGTGTAGGACGGCCTGGCCGGGGATCTCCATTTCGAGGAGGCCGTTGCCCGCGGCGCGCAGCGCCAGGCCCAGCTTCTTCGCGTCCAACGAAACCGCCAGTGCATCCATGCCTTGACCGTACACCACGGCCGGCACGCGGCTCACGTTGCGCAATTCGCGAATGGGGTGTCGCCCAGTGTTGCGCGACTCAGCCTGAAGGGTTACTTTTTCCATCGTCTTATCTCCTTACGCCGGACCGCTATCCGGGCGCTCGACACCTGTCCAGTCTCGTGACGGGCAGGCCTGCGCTCGCTTTCCGCAAAGTCCGGTCGGTTGACGGCTTGTGTGATTAAGGGCGCCAGTCATACAATGGCCCGGCAAAACGCCGGGCCATCGACTAACGAACGGAATTGTAACGCAGGTGAACGCTTTCGTCAAAAGCATGGGGTGGCGTTGCACAGCAGGGCTGCTTGTGGTAGCATGGCGCACCATGTCACGCGTTGACTCATCCCCGCGATCCCGCATCCTCCTTAGCGCCCTGCTTATTTTGGCCTGGGGCGGTGCGCTGCTGGGCGTGCGCGCCCTGCGCGATTCCGCTGCGGCTCCCGCGGCCGATGTCATCGTGCGGCCAGAGTTTGCCGGTGCAGTGGGCGTCAACTTGGAGTTGACCGAGCTGACCGGCGATCAGCTTGATCGGCTCGCGGATGCAGGCATCGGCTGGGTGCGCTTCACGCTGGCCTGGGACGCGATCGAGCCGGCCCGCGGCCAGTTCGATTGGACGATGCCGGATGCCATTTTCGCCGCGCTGGCGCAGCGGCCCGGGCTACAGCCGGTGGTCGTGTTGGATCGCGCGCCCGAATGGGCGCGCGGCCCGGCTGACGCCGACAACCCCGCCGCGCCCCCGCACGAGCGGGCCGATTTCGGTGCGTTCGCGGCCGCGGTGGCCGGGCGTTACGGCGCGCAGGTGCGCGACTACCAGGTGTGGCATGAGCCCAACATCGCGCCGCACTGGGGCGCGCGGCCGGCCGATCCGGCAGACTACGCGGGCCTCTTGCGCGAAGCTGCGATCCAACTGCGCGCCGCAGACGCCGATGCTCAGGTCGTGCTGGCTGCTCTGGCACCGACCACGGAAGCCGGCCCCACCAACCTCAGCGAGCTGACCTACCTCGACCAGCTTTACAGCCTGGGTGCGCGGGCCTGGTTCGATATCGTCGCGGTGCAGCCGTACGGTTTCGCGGCCGCGCCGGCCGCGGCGGCGGACCCTGCGGTTCTCAATTTCGGCCGCGCGGCGCTGGTGCGAGACGTGATGCTGCGCCACGGCGACGCGGCGACGCCGCTTTGGGCAACTGCGTTCGGCTGGAACGCACTGCCCGCCGGCTGGGCCGGCCCGGAGTCGCCGTGGGGCGCGGTGGGCGAGGCCGAGCAGGCCCGCTACGCCGCCGACGCGCTGGCCGCGGCCGCCACGCAAATGCCCTGGCTGGGTCCGCTCTTTTGGGCCGCCAACTGCCCGACGCGCGCCGCCAATGATCCCTGGCGCGGGTTCGCGCTCTGCGCCGATCACGGTGCGGACCGATCGGTGTGGGAGGCGCTCCGCAGCGCCGCCCGGCCCCCCGCAGTGCTCCCACCGGGCCGCAACCCCACCGACCATCCCGCGCTGCGCTACGATCCCGGCTGGCGCGTCACTGCGGCTGCGGCCGATCCGAGCCAGGATGGTGATGCGCTGGAATTCGCCTTCAACGGCGTCGGGCTGGCGCTGGAGGTGCAGGGCGGGCCGTATTGGGCGTTTTATCGCATCACCGTCGACGGGCAGCCCGCCAATGCGCTGCCCCGCGACGAGACCGGCGCCGCCTACCTGGTGCTGCACGATCCGTTAGCCGCGGTTCGGCGCGTGCCGGTGGCGCGCGGGCTGGCGACGGGCGAACATCAGGT
>JAPKMS010000248.1 GCA_026645775.1 Anaerolineae bacterium | reverse complement strand
ATTATAACCGATCCGCACAAGTTTCTCGTGCGAACGAATCCCGCCGCGCGGGATCGCAGGTCTCAGCATGACAATGAAGCTCTCCAATTCCGACGGGACCGCTTGTCCGTCTGCCAGCAACAGGTCGCGCAGGGCCCGCATGGCGGTGAGCTCGGCGGCCAGGGCGGCGGAGAGCTCGGCCTCGCGGCGGCGCAGGGCGGCGAGGTCGGTCTCGGCCGCGGCGATCGCGGCGCGGAGCTCAGCCTGGCGCGCCGCGGTGCGGTCGGTCTGGAGCGCGAGCTGCGCCTGGATCAGCGTCTCCTGGGCCAGCTTGAAGCTTTCCTGCAGCCCGTCACGCGTCAGTTCGGCGCGTTTGAGACTCAGGTCGGCTTCGTCGCGCGCCAGCCGGTGGCGCTTGATGTCGGCCAGGATGGTGTCGGCCCCGGCCTGACGCCTGACGAAGCCGTTGGTGATGCGCCGGCGCCGGTTGGCGATCCGCTCCGCGTCATGCTCGGCGATGCGATCCAGCTCGGCGATGCGCGCCACGATGTCGGCCACCAGCGTCTCGAAGTGACGCAGCGTCTCCAACTGCTCTTGCAGCGTCTTAACGTCCACCAGCGCCTCGTCCAGTAAGTAGTTGTGGACGAAGTCGCGGATGTTGGTGAGCGGGCTGAACGCGACCCCCTTGACGATCTTGGCCGGGAAGGTGTCGCGAAGCTGGCCCAGGCGGTTCAATAGGTTAGCGCGGTAGTCTTCCAGCCGGGTGAACGTCTGTGCCTTGGCGCCCGCGGTCAGCGCAAAGTGCTCCAGGTGGCGGCGGAAGCCGCCGGTGTCGAAGAGTTGGCCGGCCGTCTTGAAGAACCAGGCGTCGTTCAGCTCGGCGTTATGGACGATGAAGTAGGCGATGTCCGGGCTGTGGTTGTCGGCGTAGGCGTCCACCAGCGCGCCATGAACGAAGCGTGTCCCGTCGGGATTGGCGAACTCCAGCGCCACCAGCCCGGTGCAATCCCCGCGCAGATAACGCTGCCCCTCGGTACCCAGCTCCCCGCGCACGTAGGAGCTCAGCGTACGCCGCGAGTTCGCCAGCGCGGCCTGGTTGAACTTCACGTCGCGTTGCCCGCCCACCAGCGCAAATTGCACCGCGTCGAGGATCGTGGACTTTCCCGCGCCGTTGACGCCGATAAAGTAGGTGGTGCCCTGGCAGGTGATGGTGACATCGGTGAAGAGGTGCCAGTTGACCAGGCGGATGCGGGTGAGTTGTTTCATGGGATTTGGGCCTTTAGCCCGGTCGGTTGATCTTCCAAGGGAGAGATGATCTTATCGGCCAGGGCTGGGTAGACCCCGCGGAAATCTGCGGCGTTGAGCGTAACTACCTGGTCGACGCCTGATTTCCAGGCTGCGTGCAGCAATAAAGCATCGTAAACTGCGCCGCCAGCGATCCCCAGGTTGACCAGGTGGCTGAGCAGTGTCACGTAGTCCTCTTTGGACAAGGCTACCACTTCGCATGTATCCAGGACATTGCTTTGTATAAGCTGTAAAGCCAGCGCAGGCGGAATATGCGGGTTGAGGGGCAGCCTGGTGAGGATGGCGTACAACTCGGCCAGGGTGTGTGCGGCCACCAGCCCTGCATCTAGCTTGGCCTTGACGCGCTGTAGCCAGGGGAGCGCCATGCCGTGTGTTGGGTGTCCCTCGACCATCGCTGCAACGAGCAATGAGGTGTCAAATAGGACTTTCACAGGCCGGCCTGCTGGATCAAATCCGCAACGCGTTGCTCACGTTCATTTAGGATGAAGTCGGTCAGATCATCGAGCGGCTCGGCTTTCACGACCAGCACGCCGCCCTTATTGATCAGCGTGGAAGGCGTTGCCTTTGCCGAGGTTTCTGCTGGGGATGGCGTCATCAATCGTATCAACTCAACTCGGTTCACGCGCCATTCCTTCCCAATTTTCACCCCACGCAATTCCCCGCGGTCCAACATGTTGGCAATCGTGCGGCGCTTGAGCTGGAGCACGGCTGCTGCCTGGTCGGATGTGAGCACTAGCGGCAGGTCTGACCATTGCCTCATGTTCATCTCTATCCTCCATGAAGTGCGTTGCATGACTTTATACAGCGTCAGGATACTGTAAAATACCATCAATGTCAAGAACTCATCAGGTCACTCCTCTTCCTCAACTTCGTTTCTCGCGTTTGTCCCACCCGCCCGATATCGCTTCACCCACGCTTCCATCTCATCCGCGGTCTGCACGGGCAGGATCAGCTTGAGCGAGCCACGGAGGCGCAAACGGGCTTCGCTGTCCCGCACGTTGATGCTGCGGCCGTCGAGGGTGTCTATCAGCCCCAGTTTGCGCAGCCGGCGCAGGAGCGTCTCGTACTGAATGACGCCCAGATCACGTTCCTTGCCGGTGATGGTGCGATACTCCTCGCGCACCTCGCCCACCGTGACCACCGGATCGGCGGCCAGGCGCAACTGCTCGCCCTGCTCCTCGTAGAGCTTGCGCAGGACCACGATCATCAGCGATTCGTCCAACTTGTGCCGCATCCGGCAATAGCT
>JAPKMS010000247.1 GCA_026645775.1 Anaerolineae bacterium | reverse complement strand
CAACACCGACCGCCGGTCCGCCCACGTCGACTTCAACGGCATCGCCGACCGCCACCCGGACGCACACGCCCACAACGACACCGACGCGCACCCCCACCCCCACGCCGACCGCCACCCGGACAGTGACGCGCACGCCCACGCCGACGGCAACTCGAACGGCCACACGCACGCGCACGCCGACCTACACTCCCACACCGACCTACACCCCTACGCCGACGTTTACGCCCGTGGCCTATCCCGTGCGCACCATCTGGGTGGGCCCTGGCCCGCACGGGCTGGCGGTGGACAGTTATCAGGACCGGGTCTATGTGGCGAACCATCTGGTGCCGGTTATGTCGGTGATCGATGGCCGCACCGGGGAAATCGTGCATGCGATCAACCTGGGGGATGCCAGCGGCAGCAACGGCGCGGCCTACGATCCGGCCACCGGGCTAGTCTACGTCGCCAACAAATTCACCGGCAACCTCAGCCGGGTGTCCGGCACAAACGACGCCCCGGCGGACGCGCTCCCGGCCGGCGGACAGCCAGATGGCGTGGCCGTCGACCCGGCCACCGGCATCGTTTACGTGGCCAATTTCGGCAGCAGCACCGTCTCGCTCGTGGACGGCCTGGCGGGGTTGCTGCTTCGGGAGGCGCCCAGTGGCGGCGAGCCGTCGTTCATTGCGCTTGACCCGGATCGCGGACGCTTCTACGTAACGCACCATCTGGACAGCACGGTGGGCATCTATGATCTGGCAACGGGCACTCTGCTCGACGCGCTGATCACCGACAGCGGCCCCTACGGCATCGCGCTGGACGCGAGCCGCAGCCGGCTCTACACGGCCAATCGCGATGGACGCAGCGTCACCATCATCGACCTGGCCAGCGACAGCATCGTCAAAGATATGCCGCTCAACTGCGCGCCTTACCAGGTGGCGGTCAACCCGGCTAGCGGCCATTTGTTCGTGGTCTGCGCCGAGGATCAACAGATGCACATCTACGACGAAGACACGACCCGCTGGCTCGCCTGGATGCCGGTGGGCAGCGGCGCGGAGGAGGGCATCGCTGTGAACCCAGCCACCGGCCGCGTGTACGTCAGCAACAGCAACGACGATACGCTCTCCATCTTCCAGGACAGCGGCCCGACCTTGCCGCCCACCGCCGTGCCTACGCGCTTACCGACGCTGACCCCGACCCGCACGCTCACGCCGACGCCATCGCACACGCCCACCGAGACGGCCACCCCCACGCTCACGCCGACGCCAAGCCTGACCCCGACCGCGACCGCGACGATCACGCCGACGCCCTGGCTGCCGGGTAAGCGCGACGCCTACGAGCCGGACGATACACCGGCGCAAGCCAGCAGCTTGATCTTCGGACAGGCGCCCACGGAGCACACGCTGCACGTGATGGGTGACGTGGATTGGATCCGGTTCACAGCTACGGTCGGGGTCCGCTACCGCTTCGAGGCGCTTTCGGCCGGCGGCGTCAAGGCGGCCCTGAAGCTCTACGCCGGCAATGGGCAGACCCGGCTTGCGTCGGAGGAGCTGAGCGCCACCGCCCTGCTGTGGCAGGCGCCCGCGTCCGGCGGCTACTATCTGCGCATCAGCGATGAACAAGGGCGGGGCGGGGCGGGCGCGTTCTACCTGCTTCATGGCGACGAGCTCTCGCACACCAGCTTTGTGCCCTACGTGGCTGCAATCGGGGCCGGCGCGGTGACGGCGGCCCACGCGGCTGCAGGCCCCGGCGCGCCGCCCACGGCAGTGCAGGCGCTGGCGGTCGATCCGGCGACCGGCCGGCTCTACCTGGCGGGCGATGGCCTGCTGACGCTCTACGACCCGGCCGGCGGGCGCGTGCTGGCCCAGACGCGGGTGGGCGCGGATGTGGCCGGCATCCTCGTGGATACAGATGCGGCGGGCGGCCAGGTGGTCGTCGCCAGCGGAGAGCGCCGCGCCGTGTTGGCGCTGGATGCGCGGACGCTCGCCCCGATCGCGGCCGCGTCGGGCTTCCACCAGCCCGGCGGCCTGGCCCGCTTGGGAGACCGCCTGTTTGTGGCCGACACGCAGCGGGGCACGGTGCGCATCCTGGCCCGGGCCGACCTCAGCACGCTGGCCGAGGTGGCCGTGGGGCCGGGCCCGTACGCAGTGGCCGCGCTGCCCACAACGGGCCGGGTTTTCGTTGGATTGACCGGCAGCGATGCCGTGGCCATGCTGGACGCGGACGGCGCGCTGCTTGGGACAACGGCGCTGGGCGGCCTGGGCTTCCCGCAAGGGCTTGCCGTCGATGAGGTGCTGGAGCAAGTCTATGCCCTGTACGCGCTCTCCCCGCGCTATCGCCAGATCGCCGTGCTGGACGGCGCGACCGGGGCGCGGCGCGACACCCTCCCGGCCACCCTCGACCATCCCATGACCGACGCCGAGGCGCTGGTGGTCGCGGTTGACAAAGCGGCGCACACGCGGCTCGTGGTGAGCACGGCCGAGGGCTTGTGGGCCTATGACCTGGGCGAGGGACGGTGGGACACGACACCGCTGGCGGCCGACCGCCGTCCCGCACCGGTCTTTGGCCTGGCGGCCGATGCACAGCGCGGCTTCGTCTACGCCGCCGGCCCCGCCTACTCGACCGCGGACTGGCAGCAATACGCGCTGCGGCCATAATCGCTCGGCATCGAGGCCTTACCAGCTTCGGACTTCCACAATTGGCGCTGGCGGACGCGGCTGGTATAATCGGGTTAACATGTTTTCCGAATTCGGCACCTATGAGGTCAAGAGTAAGCATGGTGAATCTGAAACGGCGACGCTGGTCTTGGGGCAGCACGGTGGTCATACTGGGGCTGCTCGCCGCGTTGGGGCTGACCGGCTGCCAGGGCGCACAGCCGACC
This sequence comes from Anaerolineae bacterium, assembly GCA_026645775.1. GTDB lineage: Bacteria > Chloroflexota > Anaerolineae > CG2-30-64-16 > CG2-30-64-16 > MO66. Next base: position 12,737 of record JAPKMS010000247.1, on the reverse strand, counting down.
GCGGCGGTTGAACCGCCAGCCTCCCCGGCCCCCACGGTCACCGCACTGCCGCCGACGGCCGTTCCGGCAACAGCCCCGTCGACCGTGGCGCCGAGCGCGACCGTGCGCCCGCCCACCCAGGCGCCAGCGCCCACCGTCGCTCCGACGTCGATCCCGGCTGCCACCGCGACCACGCGGCCGGCCGCACCCGCACCGACTCAGCCGGCCGCGCCCAGCGGCGTCAGCGCCGCGGCGCCGGTCCGGCTGGTCATCTCCGATCCCGAGCTAAAACTCGACACGCGCGTGATCGAGATGGGCTGGCAGGTCGTGCAAACGGCTAACGGCCCGCGCTCTGACTGGGTGATCCCAAAAAATGAGGCCGGCCACCACATCAACAGCGCAGGGCTGGGCGAACAAGGCAACGTCGTCATTTCGGGCCACAACAACATCTACGGGCGGGTCTTCAAGCCGATCAGCCTGGCCTGGGACAACGACAAACGCACCAAGGTGGACGATTTCACCGATCAGTCCGATATCCTGAACGGCCGGACGATCCAACTCTTCAACGCGCAGGGACAGGCGTTCGACTACGTCATTACTGCGTTCTACCGGTTGAAAGACACCGGCGTATCCGCGCAGCAGCGCATCGCCAACGCCCGCTTTATCCAGCCCACCACCGAGGCGCAACTGACACTGGTGACGTGCTGGCCGCCCAGCAGCAATACCCATCGGCTGATCGTCATCGCGGTGCCGGTCCAGTGAGGCGGCCCACTTGGCGCCGACGCCTCGGATGAGCACACCCACTGCCGATAAGCCGCGCCGCGCCCGCCCGCAAATTTGGATCGGGCTGGCCTTGGGCGCGGCCGCACTGTACCTGGTGTTCCGCAGCATCGATTTCGCACAGCTCAGGCAAGTCTTTCGCGAGGTGCGCTGGCCGTTGGTCGGGCTGACGCTGCTGGCCTGTCTGCTGAGCCCCGTGCTGAAGGCCGCGCGCTGGCGCTGGCTTTTTTATCCGCAACAGCTAAAGCTGCGCCTGCTGCCCCTGGCCAGCTTGATCGTCATCGGCCAGGCCGTTAACTTCATGATCCCCGGCCGGTGGGGCGAGTTGGTGCGGATGTACTTGACCGGGGAAGAGGCGGGAATCAGCAAATCCTATACGCTAGGCACGATTGCAGCCGAAAAAGTATTGGATCTGGTTGTGCTGGCCGTGCTGGTGGTCGGGCTTATCCCGTTTGTAGCCTTGCCCGCCGGGCTGGCCGGCCGCGTCGAGATCGTCGCGTTAACCGCCATCGTGGTGGTGTTGGGCCTGGTCGCGCTGTTGGGCGGCCGATCTGTCTGGCTCAAGATCGCGACGCGGGCCACGCGGTTGTTGCCGGCCGGCATCGCCGCCCGGTGGCAGGAGCGCATCGCGGCCGGGCTGGCTGGGCTCAGCGCCCTGGCCGCGCCCAGGGCTGCGCTCGCTATCTGGGGTTGGACGCTGGCGTTCTGGCTGACATCCGCCCTGACCAATCTGCTCCTGCTGCTGGCGTTCGGCTTGCCGGCATCGCCTTTAATCGCGCTGGTGGTGTTGGCAGTGCTGCAGGGCGGTGTGGCCGTGCCCTCGACCCCGGGCAAGATCGGCGTCTTTCAGTTGTTGTGCATCGCGGCGCTGGCAGTGTTCGGGATACCCGATGTTGCCGGGCTGGCATATGGGGTGATGCTGCACGTGCTGGTAGTGGGCGGCGTGAGCGTCTGGGCGGCGCTTGCGCTGTGGCGCCGAAGCTGGAGCCTCAGCCGACTGACCGAAGCATCGGCCGCCTGGCGCTAAGGTATCACTTGAAGCGATCTGATGCAGCACCCCATCGGCGTTTTTCTGGACTGGACAAATCAATGGGCATCTGCTATACTCGCCATCATGACTGAGGAAAGATACCTGCGTATCGCTGAATTCAGACCAGCCTGCCGGATCTTCCTAATTCTTGCTAGATCTTACACCCACACCCCGAGGAAAGGAGAGTCCCATGTCCCGAAAAATTCTCTCGATCGCACTCATGGCTATCGTGCTCTTGATTGTTATGGTTCCGGTTGCCTTGGCTGAAACCACGCCGCCGGTTGCCATTCCTGAGCCCGGTTCGCTGCTCATGCTCGGCACCGGCGTTGCCGGTCTGGCGGGCTACGTCGGTCTCCGCTGGCGCTCGCGCAAGTAAGCGGCTTCTCTCCGCACCCTGGGGTGTATCACGCACTCCGGGAGCCCGTGTAATCGATCTGTCGTTGACGGGCGATCGCACGTGGGTTCGAAAATCTGTTGCAGGTTAGTTATGGGGCGCTCCGCGTGCGGACGCCCCATAACTTTAATTGGGGCCCCCCCCGAAGGCGATGATTGTATGGCATCTATCGGATCCGTATTGAAACGATGGAATCACTGTGTTTGTAGTGTTGGGGTGCTCGCGCTGTGCATCGCTGCTTCATTGTGGATTTCCCCGAGTACCGCGTCGGCAGGCACACCGATTTATGTGTGCGATAATGAACGGTTGGGATTCGGCACGACAACCGATCCTGCCCGCTATGATCTCGTGCCCCTCAAGGCCGGCTGGTATGTCAACTGGAGCGTGGCGCCGCTTGCGCCGCACCCTGCCGGGCTCGATTTTGCCCAGATCATCAAAAGCAACAACAGCAGCTATTGGCCCGCTGGGGCCGACTTGATAGCGGCCATTCTACGCAGCCGCGGCTCGTTATGGCTGATCGGCAACGAGCCGGATTGCCCCTTCCAAGACAACGTGCTGCCCGAAAACTACGCCCGCATTTACCACGACGCCTATTACACGATCAAAAAGGTGGACCCGTTGGCCCGGATCGCCATCGGCGGCATCGTGCAGGCCACCCCGGCCCGTATGCAGTGGCTGGACGCGGTTTGGAGCGCCTATCAACGGCTGTACGGCGTCACCATGCCCGTGGATGTCTGGAACATGCACGCCTTCGTCTTGCGCGAGGTGCGCTCTGGATATGGCGCCGCCTGCGGGCAGGGCGGCGACACCGGCGAATGGGGCGCGGGGATGCCACCGGGGATACCGATGAACTGCGGCTGGTGGCTGGGCGTCGGTGATCACGCCCGGCTGGACCTGGTGCAGGATCAAGTTGTCCGCTTCAGGACCTGGATGCGCGACCACGGCCAGCAAAACAAACAATTGGTCGTTTCCGAATATGGCATCCTGTTTCCGGAGGAGCTGGGCTACAGCTACACCGTCGTGCGGAATTTCATGCTGGGATCGTTCGACTACTTTATGACCGCACGCGATCCCCAGTTGGGCTACCCCGCCGACGACTATCATCTCGTGCAACAGTGGGCCTGGTACAGCCTCGATGACACCAATTTTGAGAGCGCCGGCAACACGCTCAGCGCGCTGATCAACCCAGACACCCGCCAGTACACGCAGCTAGGGCAGGAGTTCGCGGCTTACGCCACCAACAAGGCGCAATCCTGCACCGCGTATATCGACCTGCAGCCCGTGCGTTTCCAAGTGACAACCCCCGCGTCGATCCCCTACGGCGAGCCCGGCGGAATCCGGCTCGAGCTGGAGGTGCAGAACCCCGGCAACACCCCGGCCCCGGCCTCTAATGTGCGGCTGTGGGATGGCGATCCCAGCGCCGGTGGGACGCTGCTGGGCACGGTGGCGCTGGGGGCTGTCCCCGCGCGCTACCAGGGCACGGCCACCGCGATCTTCAATGGGACCCTGCCCGCATCCGGCGTGCACACGCTCACAGCCCAAATCGACGCAGACGGGCAGGTGACGGAATCGCTGGAAGACAACAACCGCGTGACCACCACCGTCGACTTCGGGACCCTCAACCTGACCGTGGGCGCCACGAGCTGGGAGCTGGTGCGCGGTCCCATTCGCCCCAAGGAAGCGACCGAGATCGCATTGGCTGCGACCACGGTGACGATGGCCCAAATCACACCCCCAAGCGACGGCATCCGCGTCATCCCGCCCGCATTTCACGCGGTCTGGTACGACGGCGATCCGGCCGCTGGCGGACAGGTGATCATCGACCGGCAGATGCCTGCGCCGGCGGCATTCGGCCCCGCGGGCACCGTGGCGGGCTTCACCTGGCAGCCGCTCATCACCGGCCCGCGGCCGCTCCGGCTGGCGGTTTCATTGCTCAGCGGCGCGCCCGAGACCACCCTGGCCGACAACAGCACCGGCTTCACCCTGCCGGCCACATCCGATTTCGTGCTGGCCGAGGCGTTCGTCCCGTCCCCGCTCGTTGAGGGAGAGCCCCGCGCGGCAGTGCCGTTCCGTTTCCACCTGATCAACCGGGGCCTCCTGCCGCCGACGGTGCCGCTTGAGGTGGCGCTCATCGCAGGCACATCGGCCGCGGGGCCGGAGGTGGGACGCGTCGGGCTGGCGACCGGCAGCGCCTGGACCGAAATTCTTCTCTGGCCTGACCTTGCACCGGGCGTCTATCCGTATGTCGCCAAGGTCGATCCCGATAACGCCGAGAACGAAACGAATGAGGCCAACAACGAACTTGCCGGCGCCGCGACCGTGTACAAAACGCGGCACTACTTGACGCTGCTCTGGCGCTGACCCGGAGCGTCTTGAAAGAGTTCGCATGAGATTGACGCTGCGTCCTATCGTCTATGTGCTGATTGCCCTGGCGCTGTTCGCCGTGCTGATCGTCGGTCCCAGCGCCTGGGCGGCATCGCTCGGGAAATATGCGGGGATCACCGTGCCCACGCGGACACCGACGCGCCCCTTCACAATAACCAGCACACCCGAGCCGGCCCCTGGCCCGACGTCCGCGCCGGCGCCCACCGCGGCTGGCCCTGGGCCGGTGATCCCGGCCCCCACCGCGTCGCCCGCACCAACGATCCCTGCCGCGAGCGCGGCCGCGTTGACCCTCACCAAGCAAGCCAGTCGCCAGGAAGCCTGGCCGGGCAGCACGGTGGGCTTCACGCTGACGCTCGCCAATACCGGCGCCGCATCGGCCCGCCAGATCGTACTGGAAGATGTCTTGCCGCCGGAACTGGAGCCGGGCACGATCCAAGGCGCCGGCGCGGCCTGGGATGGCCGCACACTGCGGGCCAGCGCGCCGGTGCTGCCGCCGGGCGGCCGGCTGGTCATCTCCTTCACAGCCAGGGTGCGCGCGGACGCGGCGCCCAGCAGTGCAGTCATCATCAACCGGGCGACCGCCGCGGCCGCGGGCGGCCTGAAAGCCGCGGCGACCGCGATCCTGGCGCTGCCGCCTGTCGAATTGCCACCCACCGGCGACGGGCTTCCCGCCGGGTCGCGGTCGATGCGATGATGCGCGTCTTCGCGCAGCGGCCCGCATGGCCGGCCCCGGTCGCGGCCGCGGCAGCCCTGGCTTTGTATGCTGTCACGTTGGCGCCGGGTCTCACTTGGGCGCACACCGGCGCCGATGGCGGCGATTTCCTGGCCGCGGCCCTCACCCGCGGCGTGCCCCACCCACCGGGCTATCCCACCTACCAACTGCTGCTGCGAACGGCGACCGCGCTCCTCCCGGCCGCGCCCGATCGGGCCGGGAACTGGCTTTCGGCCATCTGCGCCGCGGGCGCTGTGGCCGTGCTGGCTGATCTCGCGCGGCGCATGCTGGCACGCGCGTGGCCCGCTGTGCCGGCGTCGCGCACGGGCCTGTACGCCTTGACCGCCGCGCTGGCCTGGGGCGCTTCGCCCGCGCTGTGGGGGCAGGCGGTCATCACCGAGGTCTACACGCTGAACGCGCTGGCCGTCATGCTGATCCTATGGCTGGCCTGGCGCTGGCGCGACGCGATTGAAGGGGGCGGCGCCGGTTGGGGCTGGCTCGCAGCGGCCGGGCTGACGCTGGGCCTGGGGCTGGGCAACCACCTTTCACTGGCGATTGTCGGGCTCGCCCTGGTCGATTGGGTTTGGGAATATCAGCGCCAGGCGACCGCCGTCTTGCGCTGGCAGTGGCTGGCGGCCGCCAGCGCAGTGGCCCTCGGCCTGTGCGTCTACGCCTATCTGCCCGCGGCCGCAGCCGGTGATCCGCCGGTGAACTGGGGAGATCCCCGCACCCTCGGCCGCTTCTGGTGGGTCGTCTCGGGCCGCGCTTACGCCGGCCTGGTGATGGGGATCCCGTGGACCGCTCTGCCGGCGCGGCTATCGGCGTGGGCGGGTGAGGCGCTGCGCCAGGTGGGCGGCGGACCCTGGGGCACGCTGGCTGCGCTGGCCGGCTTGTGGTGGCTCGACCGGCGGCAGCACGCATGGTGGCGCACAACACTCTTCCTGGCGGTGGTCTACAGCCTCTATGCCATCGGCTACCGCACCGACGATTCCTTCGTCTATCTGATCCCGGTCTGGGGGATGGCGGCCCTGTGGCTGGCGGCGGGGCTGGCCTGGGGGGTGGAAAGCGCCGCGAGCCGGCTTGCACTGCAGCGCTGGCGTGCGCTGCCGACGCTGCTCGCCGTGGCCGCGCTGATCGTGTTGCCCGGCATCTCGCTGGCCCGTTTCTGGCGCGAAAACGATCTGAGCCGCGACCACGAGGCGACCGATTTCGTGGCAAGCGCCCTGGCGCAGGCTGAGCCCGGCGGGGTCATCCTGTCTTCGACCGACAGGCCGGCATTTGCGCTCTGGTATGCCGTCTACGGCCTGGGCCGGCGCCCTGATCTTGTGCCGATCAACGTCAACCTGTATTATCACTTCGCGTGGTACCGGGCGACGCTGGCAAATCGACATCCCGATCTGTTCGCCCCAACCGGGGAAGCGCCGCCCGCGTTGGAGACGCTGTTGCCGGCGCTCGCCGCCCAGCGGCCGCTCTACCGGGCCGAGGCGGTCGAGATCGCCCTGCCGGCGTTCAGCGAGGAGCCGGCCGGCGTGCTGGTGCGGCTGCGGGCCCCGTAGCCTGGGCCGCAGGGACCGCTGATGAACGCCGATCGCACGATTTTTTCATCTTGGTTCATGCCCATGCCGGGGCATAGCCCCCGTGTTGAGAGCAAACGATGAAATTACGCACCTGGCTCCCCCGCGTCATCCTGGCCCTGATCATCGCCCTGACCGCCTGGCTGGTCTGGTGCGGCGTGCGCGCCGCCGTGGCGGGACGCCAGGCCTGGGCCGACCTGGATCGCCTCCAGGCGCAGGCGCGCACAGCCGACGCGTCATCGTTGCCGGCCGTGCGCGCAGACATGGCCCGTCTCGACGAGCATCTGCGCGCAACCGAGGCCGCCGCGCAGCCGTTTTTGCGCGTTGCGCCCGCATTTCGCTGGCTGCCGCGCATCGGCCCAGATGTGGCTGCGGCGCCCACCCTGTTGCAGATGGCAGTCCAGCTAACGGGCGCAGGCCGCGGGGTGTTGGATGCGCTGGCGCCCCTCACCGATGCGCTGAGCGGCGAGGGCGAGGGCGAGCTGTTGGCGCAGGCCGCCGTGACTTTGCAGACCGCCGCGCCCCAACTGAACGAGGCACGCGGCCGGTTGGCCCTGGCTGACTCTCTGCGCTCGACCCTCCCGGCGCAATTGCACCCCAAGCTCGCGGCCCAGGTGGCGCGGCTGGAGCGCCTGCTGCCGCTGGCCCTGGCTGGCGTCGATGTTTCGCTGGCCGCGCCGGGGTTGCTCGGCATGGCGGGCCCGCGCACCTATCTGATCCTGGCACAAAACAGCCATGAGCTGCGCGCCACCGGCGGCTTCATCAGCGGAGTGGGCATCGTTCGCTTCGACCACGGCCGGATCGCGGAGTTGAAGCTGACGGACAGCTACGCGGTGGACAACTTCGAGCAGCCGCACCCCGCGCCGCCCTTGCCCCTCAGCGTGCAGATGGGCGCCGACATCCTGCTGCTGCGAGACAGCAACTGGTCGCCCGATTTTCCCGACAGCAGCCAGGTGGCACGGGCGCTCTATGCACAAGATCAGGGCCTTGCGACCGATGGCGCGCTGGCTGTCGACCTGGATGCGGTGCGCCTGCTGGTGGCTGCGCTGGAGCCGCTGCAGGTGCCGGGCGTCAGCGAGCCGGTGACCGGCGCAAACGCCATCGACTGGATGAAGCGGGCCTGGCAGTCGCCAACCGCAGCCGAAGGCACCGTGCAGCAGGTCGAATCTTCGGACTGGTGGGACCGGCGCAAGGACTTCATGGCCGAACTGGTCGGTGCGGCCATGGCGAAGGGCCAATCGGGCAGCGATCTGAACCTATCGGCCCTGGCCCAGTCGCTCTGGCAGATGCTCGACGAGCGGCACCTGCAAATCGCCGTGGATGACCCGGTGCTGGCTGAGATGTTGGCCGAGCGCGGCTGGGATGGCGGCCTGCGTCCCCCCAAGCGGGGCGATTTCCTGGCAGTGGTCGACAGCAACGTGGGCTTCAACAAGGCGAACGCCGCGGTTCAACCGCAGATCGCGTATGCCGTTGCGCCTGCGGATGGGGGCCTGATCGCCACGCTGACGCTGACCTACACCCACACGGCCCAGGATGGCGAGCAAGTGTGCGACCGCACCCCGCGCTACGGCGACTCGTACGATGAGCTGGCCCGCCGCTGCTACTGGGATTATCTGCGCGTGTACGCGCCAGGCGGCAGCGAGCTGCTGGCGGCCGGTGGCCTGCGGCAATCCATCACCGAGGACGGCGAACGCGGGACGACGATCTTCGCCGGCGACTTCGTGTTGCGCCCAGGCGCACAGCAGGTCGTGACCTTGCGCTACCGCCTGCCGGCCGACCTGCCCGTTGCGCCCTACCAGCTATTCGTACGTAAACAAGCCGGGACCGCCGCCATCCCGCTGGCCGTCGAGGCGTTGGACTGCCAGTGGAAGTCGGATCTGCGGGAGGATCGGGCGTTTGTGTGTGACGAGGAACGAGTAGACAAGTAGACCAGGGGTTCCGCGAAACCTTGTCATGCCATCCGCTACGAGACACATCAGGAGTCAAACTAATGAACACCGTGCCGCAAAGCCCTCAGGCAGCCCACTCCCCCCGCCTCCGTGTTTCCTGGTTTCCCCGTCTCCTTGTTGCCTTGTTCCTGATTCTGGCAGCAAGCGGCTGCACCGCACCCGTGCGCGTGGAATGGAGCACCGAGACGGAGATGAACACGGCGGGGTTCAACCTGTTCCGGGGCGAGTCGGAGGAGGGGCCGTTCCCGGTAAAGGTGAACGAGCAGCTTATCCCCCCTGCTGCCGACCCCCTCACCGGTGGCGAGTATCGTTACGTGGACAGGACCGCCCAGGTGGGACAGGTCTACTACTACCAGTTGGAGGAAGTGGAAAAAAGCGGCAAGACGAACACCTTTGGCCCGATCCGCGTTCAGGCCGGCGGCCTGGATTGGCGGCTCGCGGCCGTGCTGATCCCGCTGGCGCTGGGGGTGCTGGCCTTGTGGGTGTTCGGCGGCAAGCGCAAGCCGCTGCCGAAAAAAGCCGATGAGGGCGACTCCGCACCGGTTTGACGCGAGAATCGAACGCTGAAAGAGGGCGCCGCCTCCCTGAGTTCATGTCAGGGAGGCGGCGCCGTTGTTTGTTTTGCGGCTCTTGCGCCGGGCGGTTACTGGCCGTGCACCAGTGCAAACTCGAACTTGCCCACGGTGTGCAGCCCGACCAGCGAAGAGGGCAGCCCACAGGCGCTGACGGCCGCCACCTGGTAGTAGTAGCTGATGTTCGGCTGGTTAAGCACGTTGCCATCAGGATACGGGCTGGCCGTATCCGTGTTCAGCGGCGCGTCCGTGAACCGGTTGGGCGTGAAATACGGCGTCGTCCGGCGCCAGATCTGGTAGACGGCGGCGTTCTGCGCGGCCGTCCAGGTCAGGTCGACGCCGTTGACCACCGTGTTGATCGCGATGCCCACGCCGCTGGGGATGGCCGCGGCCGGGCAGAGGCCCAGGGTAATCAGCACCGGGTCGTGATCGGCGGCACGGTACTGGTTCGGTGCGTAGTAACCGGACGGGTTGAACTCCGTGTTGTAGTCGATCACAGCCGGCTCATCAGCGTTGATGTGCCAATCGGACGCGCTGACCACCTGCGATGTCAACGTGCTGCTGGCCAGCGCATGGTCCAGGTAGCCCGACTGGCCGTCGAAAATGTAGGAGTATGCCTCACTGCCGCCGAAGGCGTTGGCGAGGTCGGTGTAGCCGGCGTTGATGTACTGGATGATAGGGTCTTCCCTGGCATAAGCGTTCATGTCGCCGATGACCAGGAAATCGGGATCGCCCGTGCCGGTCGGGTTGGTCGCCAGCCAGGCCACCTGGTAGGCGGCGCCGTCGGTGCGGGTGCCGTTGCAGTTCCCCTGGCCGGTGGTCGTGTCGTCGTCATCGGTATTGGTGGCTGTGTTGCACTCCGAGCCCTTGGATTTGAGATGGTTCGCCACCACGGTGAAGCGCTCGCCCCAGGTATTCTCCTGGAACGTCTGGGCAATGGCCGGCCGGCTCCGTTGGCTGCCGCTGCTGCGCGGATCGGTGAAACCTGCGTCGGTGAGAACTCGGGTGACGCCGACCGGGGTCACTTTGCTCGGCTTGTAGAGGATGCCCACGGTGATCTCATCGGTGCCCACCGGCGACACGCCGGGGTTGATAAACGCATAGGTGCCCGCGCCCAGGCCGCTGCTGGAATAGCTCAGGGCTGCGCATTCGGTCGCGCTGTTCCAGCACGGCCCCAGGTTCAGCACCTTGACCATCTCGGCGATGGCGCTGGTCGAGCCGAACCCGTCATTCTCGATTTCGGCCAGACCGACGACGTCGGCGTTGAGCTTGGAAAGCCCCTCATAAAGCTTAATGCGCTGGCGCACGAACTCGGTGAAAGTGCTCGCCCCGCGCGAGGTCGGGAAACCGCCCTTGTTGCCGTCGCCGTTGAAAAAGTTCAAGGTGTTTGCGCTGGCCACCTTGACGTTGCCGCTTCCTGTGGGCGGCGTCGCGGGCCGCGGGTTGGTCGCGGTGAAGATCGGCGCCTGGGTCGGATGCAGGCGGTAGTCGCCGGTGAACAGCGTCCCCGCCGTGCTGCAGCCGCCCGTCTCGCCGGAATCGATCTGGCCGTAATCCAGCACGCCCACCAGGTTGCTCACGCTGTCGCCGGCCCGGATCACCGCGGGCCCCGAGCCCAGGTAGGGCGCCGGATCGGGGTTGTCGCCGCAGCGGTTGAGCGCCATGCCATCATCCAGGATCAGGGTGCGTCGCGCGTTCTCGGCCGCCAGCGCGATGGCCTCCGCGCTGCCGGGCAGAAACTGGTTGGTCGGTTGATACATCCGCCCGCCCGATGACAACGTCATCTGGCCGTAGCGGCCCACGAAGTAGTCCTGCGATACGGTGAGCGAACCGGGGATGCTGATCAGCATCCCCTCGTAGCGCTCCAAGTCGCCGTTGACAACCTCCGGCAGCGTGACCGAGACGGGCGTCACCGCGCCCGCACCGCACTTCAGCAGGTTACCAGGCGAGCTCAGTTCGGTCAGCGTGCCGCTGCCGACAGTGCGGTCCGTGAATTCAATCACCGTGCCCGTGACGCGCACGATTTCGCCGGCCGAGACCTCGCTGGTGCCGTTGTTGTCGTAGACAAAGATGCCCTCAGCGGTCAACGGGTTCGCATCGACCTGGGCATCTTCCTCCTGCACAAAGTAGCCCCGCAGCCCGTTGACCTCGAAATCGCCGACGACCACACCCTGGATGGTGCGGCTCTGCCCGGCAACGGGGCTGGTCGCGCCTGCGCCCTGGATATCATGAATCAAGGCCGCGGCCCCAGCGCAGGGATCCAGGCCCACCGTGCTGAAGATGGACACGAAATTGGCCGCCATGCCGTCCGGCGGGCCATCCTGATCGGTCACCTGCGCGGCAAAAACCGTAACCTGGCAGGTCTCCCCGGTGACGAAATCGACGTTTGGATTGACGGTGTAGCTGGCAGGCCCGCCGGTAATGACGGTGACGCCCACGCCGCGCGTGCCGCTGGCGGAACAGGCGACCTGGAGCCAGTTGCCGGCCACGGTCACCGGCTCGCTAAAGGTGATTGTGAGGTTGGCGGCCAGGGCTACATCGGTCGCGCCGTCGGCTGGGACGACCGTGGAGACGACGGGCGGCACATCCGCGCCGCCGGAGCAGCTCGCGGTGTGGGCGCCCAGGCCATCGACGGTGTTGGCTGCGTAGACGTCCCACTCGGCATTCGTCCAGGTGTCATTGGGGGCCGTGTCCCCGGCGCTGATCGTGGACTTGCGGCGCAAGGTGGTGTCTTTGGCAAAATCGGCGCTGTTGCCGATCTGGCCGATGGAGTCGATGACGGCGGTGCCTTTCTTGAGCACGATGACATCGTTGCCGTTAAAATCCAGCGCCCCGCTGGTCTGATCCACGACGCCGCCGGGCAACGTGTGCGATGAATGCGCCAGCACCCACACATCGCCGCTGGCCAAGGCTGTGCCGGTCAGGTCGATCGTGCTGCTGGGCGAAGTCGCGCCGTTGGAATATTTCTCGATCTTATACCCGCCGCCGCTGAGGTCAACAGCGGCGCCCGTCCCGTTGTAAACTTCGATCGCTTTGTTGTTGCCGCCGTTGGGTTCGACGTACTCGGAGAGAAACACCTCGGCGCAGGCCAGCGGTGCGCTGGGCGCCGAGGGTTCCACGGCCGGGGCGGCATGGATCACTGGAACGACAAACAGAGCAAGTGCGACCAGGGCAAAGAGCAGGCGTTTCATGAGGGGACTCCGCGCGCCCAGGCCTGGGATAGGTGTGGGGGATGCGGCCGGGCGAAGCGGAATCATCTAACCACAGAAACGGGCAACGGTCAAAACGACTCGGTTCCAGATTGTGTTGGTCGGATGCGACTGAGCGCACTTTGACAAAAATGGGCCGTGCGACCATGCTGT
>JAPKMS010000246.1 GCA_026645775.1 Anaerolineae bacterium | reverse complement strand
TGAAGATGTAGTCGGGACGGTAGCCGTAGAGGGCTTCGGCGTATTGCAGCATCAACTCACGACTGGCCAGCTTTTGCTCCAGTGTGGTCGGCGCGGCCGGCACGCCGTTGTACACCAGGTCGATCGGCTTATCGCGGAAAACGCCGCCGAGGAAGCGCAGCTCATCCACCACGAGATCGCCCACCGCGAAGATGCGGTCGCAGACGCCGGCGCGCTGGATCATCGCGTGCTTATAGTACCAGCCCTGGTCGCCGAACACCGCGTCCACGCTCTGGTTCTGGCTGATGCCGAGGCGCATCGCATTGTAGAAGCGGGTGTCATGGCCGCGGTTCTCTTCCACCAGCAGCCGAGCGGTGGCCACCTCGTGCGCCATGAAGACCGTCTTGTAGCGCCCGGTGTCTCGCAGCAGCGCGCTGAAGACTACCGGCAGCCCCAGCCACTCGTGCGCGATGATGGTGCGCTGCGCGTCGGGCGCCAGGTCGCGGGTCACGGCGTTCACCGCCTCGTACAGCGGCTCGGCGGCATTCAGGAAAAAGCTAAACTCCCAGTTGCCCTGATGCTGCGTGCACGGCAGGCCCCACCGCTGCCACAGGTAGAATTTGTAGCTATTGATCGTCTCCCCGGTGATCGCGCCCGCGTCGACCAGGATGACCTCATGCTCGTACTTGCCGAACCCGCGCACGCCGTAGAGGAAATGCACGTTCATGCGCTGCTCGATCTCTCCCAGCGCCGTTGCGACGTCGCGGGACGCCTCATTCCATTCCAACCCCGGGATCGTCGAGTAGAGGGTGCGGAAATGGTTGCCGGGCGAGACCAGGCGCTCCTTTTCCAGGTCGTTGAAGGTGTTGATGGGCCCTACGAGGATCGAGCGGCCCACGTGTTCGTTGTAGCTGGGCGAGCCGAGTAGGCCGTCGAGCACCGCGCCGATACCGCCGAGCTTGACGCCGGCTTCCTGAGTCGCGTGGACAACCAAGGGAATATATTGAGAGGCCATGTTATGCTCCATAAACGAGTGAATGACAAGAGGCGCACGCCAGAGTCGCGTCCGCTGAGACCGCTATCATACCACAGCCGCCGGGGGACTTGTTAACGCGTTCGCATTGAAGAGACCGGCAGGCGTGGCTAAATTAACGCGGCCGCCACCTCAGCCGGCAGCATGATTAAGCCAGGATCGCTTTGCTTTGCGAGGAAATCAGCTCTCATCCCGCCCCGTCGTTTGCTTGACAGGCCTCCGCGATGCCGGTATACTCCCATCGTTGCGCGTCATACCCCGGCAGCTACGGTGGTCTTTAGAGGAAACTGCATGTCATCTCGGGAACAACTCATCGAAGAGGCGTACGGCCGAGCCGTTGACATCCTGCGGCGCTGTGTCACGCCCTACGGGTTTCGTGCGTCGGGAGTCGTGCCCGGTTATCCGCAGATTTGGGCTCGCGACAGCATGATCACATCCCTGGGGGCGGTGCTCACCGGCGAGCCGGATCTGCTGGCAGCGTGCCGGGCGTCGTTGGACACCCTTGGCTCGCACCAGTCGGCGCTGGGCCTGGTGCCGCTCAACGTGCACCCGGAAACCGACGAGGTTTCCACCGAGAACGCCGGCGCACTGGATGCCAACCTCTGGTTCATCCTCGGTCACTATTATCATTATCTGCAAACGCACGACCTGGTCTATCTGAACGCGAACTGGGCCAGGATCGAACGGGCCATCGTCTGGCTGCGCTACCAGGATATGAATGAGTGCGGCTTGCTGGAGGTGCCCGAGGCCGGCGATTGGATGGATCTGCTGGCGGTGCGCTACAACGTGCTGTACGACAACGTCCTGTATGGCGCTGCGTTGCGCGCAGCGGCCGTGATGGCGGAGTTGTGCCATCAGGATATCGCCCACTATCCGTGCATGGCGGCTGACGTGTTCGAGCGGCTGAACCTGCTGTTGTGGGTGGATCGCTGCTGGGTGCCGGGCCATTTTGCCGAGCACCTGGAAAAGCTGAAGCACATGCGGCTGGAATGGTACATGCTGTACCATAACGTGGGCACCATCTCCAGCCGGCCGTTTTATCTGCCTTACGTGGCGTTTCGGGAGTATGGCGACCATTGCGATACGCTGGGCAATGCCCTGGCTGTGCTGTGTGGGTTGGCCGATGAACACCGTGCCGACCACATCCTGCGTTATTTCTACCAGGTAGGTGCGGCACAGCCGTATCCCTCGAAAGCGATTTATCCACCGATCTTCCCAGGCAACCCGGAATGGCGCGAGTACTACCGGAGCCGCAACCTGAATCTGCCGCACCAGTATCACAACGGCGGCATCTGGCCGTTCATCGGCGGGTTCCACATCGCGGCGCTGGTGAAGATGGGTTGGCTGCCGGAAGCGCACAATTTGCTGGGCGATCTGGCCGCGGCGAACCAGCAGGGGGTGCATGAGCCGTGGGAGTTCAACGAATGGCTGCACGGTGAGACCGGCCACCCCATGGGCTATCCGTATCAGGCATGGTCGGCTGGCATGTATGTGTACGCCTATCATGCCGTCAAGACCGGCACGACGCCGCTTTTTGATGCGTTGTGCGGGTGAGCGAAAAAATTTGGTACCCCAAAAGGAGGAAAAATGTCCCGTCGAAGTTGGTCCGTATTGAGCGTGCTGGCTGTCGTGATCATGTTGGTCACGGCCTGCTCGCCCGTCCCTGCTACGCAGGCGCCGGCTGCTGCCCCTGCCGCTGCCACCCCTGTGACCCTCACGTGGGCGTTCTGGGGCAGCCCCGAAGAAGCCGTCAGTCACAAGGCAGTCGCGGATGCTTTTATGAAGGAGCATCCCGAGATCAAAGTTGAGACCTGGAACGAGCCCTGGGATAACTATTTCACCAAGATCCAGGCGCTGTGGGCCAGCGGTGATCCCAAAGCAGTCCCGGACATCGCCTTCCTGTGGCCCACGCCCAAGTACGCGGCTGAAGGCGTGCTGGAAAACCTGGATCCCTACATCCAGAAGTCCGGCTATGACCTGAACGATTATTGGGGTGGCCTGCTGGAGTCTGCCAAGTACAAGGGCAGCGTCTACGGCCTGCCGCGCGACAACGAAATCAATGTCCTGTACTTCAACAAGGACCTGTTTGACAAGGCCGGTGTGAAGTACCCCGATGAGAATTGGACCTGGGACGACCTGCTGGCCGCAGCCGAAAAGTTGACCGTCAAGGATGCCAGCGGCAAGGTGACACAGTACGCGCTGGCCATGGAAGGCGGCAAGTACAGCAAGTGGGTCAACCAGAACGGCGGCGCGATCCTGGATGACTACGTCAACCCCTCGAAATGCCTGCTGTCGACCCCGGAATCCATCGCGGCAGTCAAGTTCTTCTCCGACATGATGAACAACGGCTACGCTATGCGCGACGCCGATCTCAGCCAGGCCGGCGGTGACCAGGCGGTCTTCCTGAGCGGCCAGGCGGCGATGATCATCCAGAACACTAGCCGCGTGTCCAGCTTTAACGCGGCCAAGATGAACTACGATGTGGCGGTTGTGCCGATCCCCGCGGGCGGCAAGCGCTGGAATCCGGCCGGCGGCGCGGCGTGGGTGATGAGTGCCAAGAGCGACAACAAGGACGCGGCCTGGACCTTCCTGAGCTGGCTGCAAGGCAAGGATGGCGGCGAGAAGCTGTACACCGAGCGCGGCGAGATCTTCCCGGCGCTCCAGTCGGTCGCCAACTCGTCCGTGTTCATGACGGACCAGCCGCCGGCGAACAAGAAGGGCATCGTTGCCGAGGCGGCGGCCTCCGGCGTGGGCGGGTTCGGCTACTTCCCCGAGTGGGATGAGCTGGACAGCTCCGTCATCGGCCCGGCCATGCAGAAGATCTGGGCCGGTGAAGCGGATCCCGCCCAGGCGCTGCCGGAGCTGTGCAAGCTGGCGGATCAGTTCTTGAAGGACAAGGGGTTCCCGAAGCAGTAACGGGTAGACGGGTAAACTGGTAACTTGGTAGACCGGTCACTTGGTGGACTGGCTACCAAGTTACCCATCTACCACTTACCAATCTTACCAACCTACCAATGCCTACAACTTCCGCTGCCCAGAGCACATCCCCACCGCGCCGTAACCCCTTCCGCTGGCGGCCTGACCAGCAGTGGGAGGCGTATCTGTTCATCCTGCCAAGCTTGCTGGGTTTCTTGGTTTTCGTCTTCATCGCAGTCGGCGCGTCGTTGGGGATCAGCTTCCTGGATTGGGGGCTCACGGGGCCCAGGGGATTCGTTGGGCTGGCGAACTACCGGGAGTTGCTGCGTGACCCGGTTTTTTGGCGGGTGGCGCGCAATACCGCGTTCTATATCATCACCATCGTGCCGCTGCAGCTTGCCTTGGGGTTGACCATCGCCGTGGGGCTGAACCAGGCGATCCGCGGCACTGAGGCCTTTCGGTTGATCTACTTCCTGCCGGTCGTAACGACCATAGTGGCTGGTGCGATCGTCTTCCGGCTGCTGCTGGCCCGCAACGGGCCGCTGGCCGATGCCGTCACCGGCCTGGGGCAGTTGCTCGGCATCCCGTTGAGCTTGCCCGATCTGCTCGGGAGCACCCGGAACTCCAAAGTGTCGGTGGTGCTGCTGACCCTGTGGAAGAACACCGGCTTTACGATGGTCGTCTACCTGGCCGCGCTGCAAGGGGTGCCGCAGGAGCTCATCGACGCGGCCCACGTGGACGGCGCGAACGCCTGGCAGCGCTTCCGCAATGTCACCGTGCCGATGATCAGCTCGACCACCTTTTTCCTGTTCATCCTGCAAACCATCGGCGCCTTCCAGCTTTTTGCCGAACCCTTCGTGATGACCCGCGGCGGCCCGGCGCAGTCGTCCGAGCCGGTGGTGCAGTACATCTACGACAACGCCTTCCGTTTTACCCGCATGGGCAAGGCGTCGGCCATCGCCTGGTTCCTGTTCATCTTTATCTTCGGCTTTACGCTGCTCCAGAACATCATGCAGCGGCGGTGGGTGTATTACGAGACAGAGTGAGTGGAAGACACAAACCGACGTTCCACCGCGCGCCTGAGCGTGCCGGCCCAATCTGCGCTGACCGTCGCGCTGATCCTGGGCAGCCTGATCATGTTGGCGCCGTTTTTTGTGATGCTCGTCGTGTCGCTGTGGCCGAACGAGGCCTTTTTGGCGCGGCATTTCCCGCTGAATCAGATCACGCTCGCGAACTTCGTCGAGACGTTCCGGGTGATCCCGTTTGGGCGCTACATCCTTAACAGCGCCATCGTCACCCTGATCGTGACGGTGTTTCAGATCCTGATTTCATCGCTGGCTGCATTTGCCTTTGCCCGGTTGCGTTTCCGCGGCCGCGAGGGACTCTTCCTGCTCTACCTGGCGACCCTGATGATCCCGACGCAGGTGACGCTGATCCCGAATTTCCTCATCATTCGGAGCCTGGGCTGGTACGACCATTACCAGGCGCTGATCGTCCCGGCACTTTTCAGCGCGCTGAGCACTTTCCTGCTGCGGCAATATTACCGCAGCGTCCCGCTGGACCTCGACGAGGCGGCGCGGATGGACGGCGCCTCCAGCCTGCGCATCTGGTGGCAGGTGATCGTGCCGCTGAGCTGGCCGGTGATGTCGGCCCTGGCGATCTTCACCTTCCAGGGCGCCTGGAACGATTTCCTCTGGCCCCTGGTCGTCACCAACTCAGACAAGATGCGCACCGTTCCTATTGGCCTCTCGTATTTTGTCGGACAGTACAGCACCGCGTGGAACCTGCTGATGGCCGGCTCGGTGATTGCGCTGCTGCCGGTGCTCGTGATCTATCTCTTGGCGCAGAAGAAGTTCGTTCAGGGGATTACGCTGACGGGGATGGGGGGCCGGTGAAAGCGAATGAGCGAATCAACGACGGGGGAATTGCACAGCCCGTGGCCCGATATACGTGATACAACGGAGAAGGTGACCGCATGATTTCAATGGCAATGGCTCGGGAGCTGAAAGAGGCTGGCCTGGCGTGGCAGCCGGCGCAGGGCGATCGGTTTGCGCTGCCCGACCGCGACTTGGACGATCGCGTGTTCGTGATCAACGACATGGCGACGATCATCGAGATGTTCCAGGGTATGCCCGCGGTGACCTTCCACGGCACGCCCGAGTGGGCGTCGGACTACATTTTTCTGGGAGAGGCGGTGTGGCTGCCGGAAGAGGGGCAGTTGCGGGAGCGGCTGCACGCGATCCTGGTGAATGAGCGGCCGCCGGTTTATGACCTGGTGTTTATGGATGGCGTGTTTACGTGCCGGTTTGAATGGCGGGGCGAGTCGCTGGCGTTTCGCGCCCAAGCCGCAGCAGACGCTTATGCCGCGGCCCTGTTGTGCGTGCTGCAGGCAGTGTAGGGGCCTGCCCCGGGCAAGCGCAAGGGATGCCTCGACACTTCTAAACACATATGGCCGGACTTCCGCGCAGTTGCGCGGAAGTCCGGCCATATTCTTTGATCTTGAAGCCGGGTCAGGGCGGCCTAGATTTTCAAGAGTTGACCCGGCGCCGGCTCAAACTCCGGTTGCCCGTAGTGATCGCTGCCGGAGATGAAGGTCTCCACCTTGGCCCGCGCGATGTCGTCGGTGTATTGCTGCGGCGGACTTTTCATAAAGTAGCTGCTTGGGCCGTACAGCGCGCCGCTCATGCCCCGATCCAACGCCAGCTTGATACAGCGCACCGCGTCGATCACCACACCGGCGCTGTTGGGGCTGTCCCAGACCTCCATTTTGACCTCCATGTTCAGCGGCACGTCGCCAAAAGTGGTGCCTTCCATGCGGATGTAGCACCATTTGCGATCGTGCAGCCACGGAACGTAGTCGCTGGGCCCCACGTGGATGTTCTCCGCTGCCAACTCCTGGCTGGTGATTTGTGAGGTGACCGCGTTGGTTTTGGAGATTTTTTTGCTTTCCAGCCGTTCGCGCTCCAGCATGTTCATGAAATCGGTGTTGCCGCCGAAGTTGAGCTGGTAAGTGCGGTCGATGCGGACCCCGCGATCCTCGAACAGGCGAGCCAGCACGCGGTGCGTGATGGTCGCGCCCACCTGGCTCTTGATGTCGTCGCCGATAATCGGGAGGCCGGCCGCGCGGAACCGCGCCTGCCAGGTCGCATCTTTGGCGATGAACACCGGGATGCAGTTGACGAACCCGACGCCCGCCTGCAGCGCTTGCTCGGCGTAGAAGCGCGCCCCAGCTTCGCTGCCTACCGGCAGGTAGTTGATCAGCACATCGGCTTTGGCGTCGCGCAGCGCCTGCGCCACATCCACCGGCTGCGCCTCAGATTCGATGATCACCTGGCGCAGGTACTTGCCCAGGCCATCCAGTGTCGGGCCGCGCTGCACGGTGACGCCCGCGTGGGGCACGTCGGTGAATTTGTAGGTGTTGTTCTGGCCGGCGAAGATGGCCTGGCTCAGGTCTTGCCCCACCTTCTCAGTGTCCACGTCAAACGCGGCCACGAATTCGATGTCGCGGATGTGGTAGCCGCCCAGGTCCACATGCATCAGGCCGGGGATGCGATCTTCGGGTTTGGCGTCGCGGTAGTAGTGGACGCCTTGGATCAGGCTGCTGGCGCAGTTTCCCACGCCGACGACGGCCACGCGCACTTTGTTCTTCATGATGGCTATACTCCTGATGAGAGTTGGGTAGTGGATTCGCGGAGGATCAGTTGCCCTTCCAACGTTACGTTACTGACCGGCTGGCCGTCCAATGCCTGTAAGCACATCGCGACGGACAGGCGTCCCATCTCGGCCTTGGGTTGGTCGATCGTCGTTAGCGGCGGGACACTGTAAGCGCTGAGTGGAATGTTGTCATAACCGATCACTGAGAGCTCGGCTGGCACCTTCATTCCGGCATGCGCCGCAGCGGCCAGCAGACCGATGGCCGCCAGATCGTTGTAGCACAGCACGGCGGTCGGCGGCTCAGCCAGGCCCATCAGCGCGGCCAACGCCCGCGGCCCATCTTCGAGCAAGCCCGCACCGCCCACCACCTGCGCGTTTCGCAGTTCCAGTCCGTTGGCGGCCAGGCCCTGCCGATACCCTTCCAGCCGCTCGCGGCTGCTCCGGCCGCGTTCGGGGCCGGCCACAAACGCGATGCGTCGGTGTCCCAGTGCCTTCAAGTAGGTGATCGCCCGGATCGCGCCCGCCCGGTTGTCCACCTGAACGCTGTAGATGCCCGGCCCGGCCTGTTCGTTGTTCACCAGCACCAGCGGCCAGGTGGCCGGCGTTGCCCCGGCTGCCGAGCGGATCTCGGCGTAGCGCGGCCCCGCCCGGCCCGAAACCACGATCAGCCCATCGACCTGGCGGTCCAGCAGCAGGCGGATGGCCTCCAACTCCCGTTCCGGGTCGCGGTCCGATGAGGCAAAGAGCAGGGTGTAGCCGGCTGTGCGGCTGGCGGCCTCGGCAGCCTTCATCACCTCGGCCACGAACGGATCGGTGACATCCGTGACGACGACGCCCAAGGTGTGCGTGCAGCCCGTCACCAGGCTGCGCGCCACCTGGCTGGGCCGGTAGCCCATCTGCGCCGCCAGGGCCTTGATCTCGTCCCGCCGCGCCGGGCTGATGCGCGGGTTGTCCTGGAGTGCGCGCGAGACGGTGGAGGCTGAAACGCCCGCGGCCGCGGCGATGTCAGTGATAGAGACTTGCGTCAACTGGCCCGCTCCTGCGTCGATTGATTGGTGCAAACGTTTGCGCAAATTCGACGTAAGTATAGCGCACGGCAAGGCGGATGTCAAAAAGACCTCATCGGCGATCTTGACAGCGTGTATAGGGTTATATTATACTAACAGAAAGTTTATACTAACTATAAATTTATATGAGGTGTGCTGTGACCCTATCGCTACGGGATGTTAAGCGCTCACTGACGGAGCAGACCATCGCGGAAAAGGCGGCGGCGCTCTTCAAGGAGCACGGGTTTACGCAGGTGTCGGTGCGCCAGATCGCCAAGGCGGCCGTGGTGAGCGAGAAGACGGTCTTCAATTACTTCCCCTACAAGGAGTTGATCGTGCTGGCCGGCCTCCAGCCGGCCCTGACCGACTTCATGGCCGAAATCCAGCGCCAGATAGACGCCATCACCGATCCCACCGAGGTGCTGCGCCACTTCGCCACCGATCTGGCCGCGCTGTGCTCGGCAAACCCGGAGAGCATGGCGATCGTGGTCGCCGAGCTGCTCTCGGTGGACGCCGAGCGCCTGACGCTGTCTGGCCGCTATGTTCCCGATCTGTACGGGCCGATCCGCACGGTGATGACGCTGGCCCGCGCCCAGGGCAAGCTGCGCCAGGAGATCAGCGTGGAAGCAGCTACCGATTTCTTCCTCAGCAGCGTGCTCAACATCATCCGCACCTTCTTTGCCTCGGCGCGCGTCGATCGTGTCACGCCGATGCTCAATCTTACCCTGGAAATCTTTCTGCACGGCGCTTTCCTGCCGCTTGCAACCGACTGACCTATCTTTCAGGAGGATGCCCGATGAAGGTTCTGTTACTCTACCCCGAATTCCCCGATACGTTCTGGAGCTTCAAGCACGCGCTGAAGTTTGTCCGCAAGCGAGCCTCAATGCCGCCGCTGGGCTTATTGACCGTGGCCGCGATGCTGCCAGCGGACTGGGAGCTGCGGCTGGTGGACCTCAACGTGGCAAAGCTGACCGCTGCCGATCTGGCCTGGGCCGATTGCGCTTTTATCAGCGCGATGATCGTGCAGCGGGAGCCGGCGCGGCGGTTGATCGCCCGCTGCAAGCTGGCAGGGCTCAAAGTGGTTGCCGGCGGCCCGCTCTTCACCATCGAGCATGACCAATTCTTGGAGGTGGATCACTTTGTGCTGGGCGAGGCAGAGTTGACACTGGCGCCGTTCCTGGCTGATCTGGCGGCGGGGCGGCCGCAGCGCATCTATTTGGCGGACGGCTATCCCGACATCCAGCAATCGCCGACGCCGCTGTGGCATCTGGCCGATCTCAGGCGCTATGCATCGGCGGCGCTCCAGTTCTCGCGCGGCTGCCCGTTTGACTGCGATTTCTGTAACATCACGATGTTGCTGGGCCACCGGCCGCGCGTCAAATCCACGGCGCAGGTGCTGGCCGAGCTGGACGTGCTTTACAACCTGGGCTGGCGCGACCGCGTCTTCTTTGTGGATGATAACTTTATTGGGAACAAGCGGGTTTTGAAGGAAGATCTCCTGCCGGCGCTGATCGCGTGGCGGCGCGGCAAGAGCGGGATGCCCTTCAACACCGAAGTCTCGATCAACCTGGCTGATGATGCGGAGCTGCTGGACCTGATGGCTGATGCGGGATTCGATGCCGTTTTTGTGGGCATCGAAACGCCCGATGAAGACAGCCTGGCCGAGTGCAGCAAAAAACAGAACCGCAATCGGGACATGGTGGCAGACGTGAAGCGGATTCAACGGGCCGGGTTGGAGGTGCAGGGCGGGTTCATCGTGGGCTTCGACAGCGATACCCCGACCATTTTCCGCCGCCAAGTCGAGTTCATCCAGCGAAGCGGGATCGCGACCGCCATGGTGGGCCTGCTCCAGGCCATGCCGGGCACACGTCTATACGAACGCATGGCGGCGGAAGGGCGCCTGGTGGGGGCGGCTTCAGGCGACAATGTAGAGAACAGCAGCAACATTGTGCCCTTGATGAATGCCGAGACGTTGAATACCGGCTACAAGGCGCTGCTCGATCATCTATATGCGCCGGCGCAATACTATGCCCGGGTGCGGACATTCCTCAACGAGTACCGGCCCCCCAAGATTACCGCGCCGTTGGATGGGGAGCACGTGCTGGCGCTCTTCCGGTCGATCTTCCGCCTGGGCATCATCGGCCAGGAGCGCGGGGAGTTCTGGCAGCTTTTCGGCTGGACGCTCATCCGCAAGCCGCGGCTCTTTCCGTTGGCAATCACGCTGGCCATCTATGGCTACCACTTCCGCCAGGTGTGTGATCTGCACATCGTCTAGACCGGGCAGTCTTTTAGGAGGCAAAAAAATGAACAAGAAGCCCGCAGGTTTGACGCCTGCGGGCTTCTTGCTTGAATGTGGGCTTGAAGGTATTGGGCTGACGGCTGATTACGCCTGGGCCGCGCTTAGGAAGGTGACCGCCTCACCGACGGTCGTGATCTTCTGAGCATCTTCGTCGGAGATGGTTCCGCCAAATTCCTCTTCAAACTGCATGATCAATTCGACCAGGTCGAGCGAATCGGCCTTCAGGTCCTCGCGGAAATGCGCCTCGGGCACGACTTTTTCTGCGTCGACGTTGAGTTTATCGATGACGATTTCTTTGACCTTCTGGAATACGGCTTCGTTCATGAAATATTCTCCTTGCGATCAGGTTCAAGACTCTTTGGAAGGGCCGGCCAGCCCAACCTATTCCGACTAGATGACGGATGATGTTTCTATAGCACAGCGGCATTTTAGCAGTCAGCGTCCGGCATGTCAAAAACCGCGGCGCGTGGCATACACGATTTTTGGCCCGCATTGACAACAGCCGCGCGGGCTGGTAAGATGCTCCGTGGCGCTTTCCGTAAGAAAAACACCGTTGCACGGCGGAAGTTGCGCCGGAAATCGCACACTCGAGGCATCTCATGGCTCATGATCGCCGCAAGGCCGACCACATTCGCATCAACCTCGAAGAAAACGTCCAGTTCCCCAGGCTTACCACCGGTTTTGAGCGTTATCGTCTGACGCATCAGGCGCTGCCCGAGCTTGATCTGCGGGATATCCGGACGAGCGTAGCGCTCCTCGGCAAGCACCTGCGGGTCCCACTGCTGATCTCCTCGATGACGGGGGGTACCGAAGCCGCCAGGGCGATCAACCACAACCTAGCCCGCGGCGCCCAGGCGCGCGGCATCGCGATGGGGTTGGGCTCGCAGCGCGCCGGGATCGAGCAGGCCGAGACGGTCGACACCTTCGCCGTGCGCCACGTCGCGCCCGACATCCTACTCTTTGCCAATCTGGGCGCAATCCAGCTTAACGACGGCTATACGGTCGACCAATGCCGCCGCGCGGTGGAGATGATCGGGGCCGATGCGCTGATCTTGCACCTGAATCCGCTGCAGGAGGCGCTTCAGGCCGATGGCGACTGGAACTGGCACGGGCTGCTGGACAAGATCGCGGTGGTCTGCCGGACGGTGGGCGTGCCCGTGGTAGCCAAAGAGGTCGGCTGGGGGCTCAGCGAGCAGACGGCGCGGCGGCTGGCCGAGGCCGGCGTGGCGGCGTTGGACGTGGCCGGCGCCGGCGGCACCTCGTGGAGCGAGGTGGAGTATCACAGGGCGCCCACCGAGCGCCTGCGCCGCCTGGCGAAAACCTTTGCCGACTGGGGCATTCCCACCGCCGAGGCGCTGTTGTGTGCGCAGCGCGGCGCACCCGGCCTGCCGCTGATCGCCAGCGGCGGGATACGCAACGGCATCGAGGCGGCCAAGGCGCTGGCCCTGGGCGCCTCGGCGGCCGGCCTTGCTGCACCGTTCCTCAAGGCCGCGGCCGCCTCGGCCGACGAGGTGATCGCCACCATCGACCAGTTTACGGCTGAGCTGCGCACCGCGATGTTTTGCGCGGGTGCGGAGGATGTCGCTGCGTTGCGTGAGCCGGGCCGCCTGACCCGGACCGCCGAAGGGTGATGCGATGAATCTGACCGATGCCTTTTCGGCCTATCTGCCCCTGATCGAAGCGGAGATGCGTGCGCTCTTGGCGCCGCCGGACGCTGCCGCGGCCGGGCATTATGAGATCATGCAATACCACCTGGGCTGGCTGGATCCGGCTTTGCGCCCGGCCCAGGCGCCGACCGGCAAGCGGATCCGGCCGGTGCTCTGCCTGTTGGCCTGCGCCGCGGCCGGCGGCGATCCGCGGCTGGCCGCGCCCGCAGCGGCCGGCTTGGAACTGCTCCACAACTTCTCGCTGCTGCATGACGACATCGAAGACAACAGCGCGACCCGCCGCCACCGCCCCACGGCTTGGACGCTCTTCGGCATGCCGATCGCCTGCAACGCGGGCGACGGCATGTTCAGCCTGGCCCATCTCGCCTTCTTGCGCCTGGCCGGTCACGGCATCCCGGCCGAGCGCATCGTCGCCGCCCTGCAGCGTTTCGATGAGACGTGCCTGGCGCTGACCGAGGGACAATTCCTCGATATGGCGTTCGAGAAACAGTTGGACGTGACGCCGGCTGACTATTTTCGCATGATCGCGGGCAAGACCGGCGCGCTGCTGGCGGCTGCACCGGAGATCGGCGCGCTGATCGCGGGGGCGGCGTCTGAAACGGCCGCGGCCTACCGCCACTACGGCGCCGCGCTCGGCCGCGCGTTCCAGCTCCAGGATGATATCCTGGGCATTTGGGGCGATGAGGCGGAGACCGGGAAATCGGCTGCCAGCGACATCCTGAGCAAAAAGAAGTCGTTGCCGGTGTTGTATGCCCTGGGACACCCGACCGTCGGGCCGCGGTTGGCCCGACGGTATGCCGGCTCAGCGTTCACGGCCGCCGATGTGCCGGCTGTGCTCGCGCTTCTGGACGAGGCGGATGCTCAGCGCCAGGTGATGGCCGAGGTGCAGCGTGCGACCGATGAGGCGCAGGCCGCCCTGGCGCAGGTGCGCGCAGCCGCCGCGCCGGATGCGTGGGCGCTGTTGGTTGAGCTGCTGAGTGCGCTCCTGGCGCGCCGCAGCTAAGGCGGGACACCGATGGCGGGCGATCCCACCGCGCAAAAGCCGCCCCAAGCCCGATCGTTCTGGGCCATCTTGCCGGGTACCTTGACAGCTCATAGATGGATTGCGCTGTCAAGCAGGTAAAATTTGGAGCAGGTCGAGGATTTTGCGATCGGTGACGGGGAAGGCGTAGGTGTCCAGATCGGCTGCGGCGACCCAGCGCACATGGGTGTAGGTCTGTGACCTCACCGTGCCGCTGACCAGCCGGCACAGGAACGGCTGGAGGGTGATGCGGAAGTGCGTGTAGGCGTGCTTGATCGGCGGCAGCAGCCCGTCCACGGCGACCGAGATGCCCAGCTCGGCAGCCAGGGCCCGCGTCAGGCAGTCGGCCAGGGCTGCCGCATCCGGCGTGTCGGTCGTGCAGCCGGGGAAACCCCACAGCCCACCCAGCAGCCCGTTGGGCGGGCGCTGAATGAGGAGATAGCGCCCGCCCGGATCCTGGATGACCGCCGCTGTCACCTGGTAGTGGGGCGTGCGGGGTTTGGCGCGCCTCAGGGGCCGCTCTGCCTCGACGCCGTGGGCGTGGGCCAGGCACGCAGCCTGCAACGGGCAGCTCCCGCACGCGGGGCGGCCGGGCGTGCATACCTGTGCGCCGAGTTCCATCAACGCCTCATTGAGGTCACCGGCCTGTCCCGCGGGCGCGGCCTCGACCAGCGCCGCCGCCGTGTCCCACAAGCGGCGCACCACAGCGGGCTGGCGCGGGTCCTCGGCGATGTCGTAGACCCGGCATAGCACGCGGCGCACGTTGCCATCCAGCACCGGTTCCGGCTGTCCGAACGCCAGGCTGAGGATGGCGCCCACCGTGTAGCGGCCGATGCCGGGTAACGCCAGCAGCGCGCCCCGTTCACCGGGCAACTGGCCGCCGTACTGCGCGACCACGATCTGCGCGGCTCGCTGAAGATTGCGGGCCCGCGCATAGTAGCCGAGACCCTCCCAGGCCTTCAGCACGTCGTCCAGCGGCGCCGCGGCCAGCGCTGCGATATCGGGAAACCGTGCCATCCAGCGGTCAAAATAGGGGACCACCGTAACAACCTGGGTCTGCTGGAGCATGATCTCGGAGATCCACACGGCGTAGGGGTCGCGCCGCTGGCGCCAGGGCAGATCACGCCGCCCCAGCGCGATCCAGGCCAGCAGCGCCGAGCTCAGATGATTCGGGGCAGGCGCGGATAGAGCAGACATCAATGAGACAGGTCTTTATTCAACGGTTCAGCAACGTGGGGCCCAGGCATTGGGCGGCAAATAGCAGGATCAGCATGATCACAAACACGACCCAGCTCCAGATCGGCAAGCCTAAGAAGAACGTGGCCGCCCCCTTTTTCTTCTTTTCGATCGGCTTCGGCAGCAGAGCCTGGCAGCGCCAGCAAACGTTTTTGTCATCAGGGTTCCAGGTCTTGCAGTTCGGGCAGTCCATTCTGCGGTTCTCCCTTGTTTGGTAGATCGTCCGAATTCATGTTAGCACAAGCTTGATCAGCGGGCAAGGCATCTACCGACCGGGCCTCGGGGTCTGCTCGGTCTGTCCCCACCGTGAACATAAACAATACGGATGCGACGAGCCGGCCGGCCGCTGAAATCCAGAGCAGCCCGCGGATTTGTATCGCGTTTGCCAGCACGCTGCCCAGCAGCGGGCCCACGAACGCCGCGCTGAAGACTGAGACCTGATAGATGGCCGTGAAGCGGGCCCGCTGCGCGGCAGGCGCCAGTCCCAGCAGCAGATTGAAGTTCGCCAGACTGTAGCCGGCCCATAAGAACCCTGACATGATCTCAACGGGGATCAGGGACCACGGATTAGGGGCCAAAGCCCAGCACAGCGGAATCAGCGGGATCAGCAGGCCGGTCAGACGCATCACCCAGGCCGCGCCGTGCCGGTCATTCAGCCGGCCCCAGATGCGTTGGCCAGCGATGTTGCCGAGGCTGTTTACTGCGGCCAGAATGCCGATCTGGGTGGGGCCGGCGCCGAGCTGACGCACCAGGTAGACCGAGAAGAACGGCCCGGCGATCATCAAGGTCAGGTTCCACAGAAAAGCCACGGCCGTAAATGCGGTGAAGCGGCGATGGTCGCGCAGGATAGCCCAGGGGGAGCCCTGACCGGCCGCCGGGGCCGCTACAGCAAGCGCGGGGGGCGGTTCGGGGATCCGCGCAAAAATGGTTGTGGCAGCAAAGCCCACAACGCCGGCGATCAGGAAGCTCACCTGGTAGCCGCCCGGCAGCCCAATCCGCTCGGCGAGCCGGCCCGCCAGCGGCGCAAAGATCAGCGCAGCCAGGGCGAGGGCGATATTCCGGGACGAAAAGTATCGGCCGCGGATGCTGGCGGGCACCAGCTCAGCCAGCAGAGCCGACCATGCCGGATACCCCAACTGGCCGAAGAAGGCGCGCAGTGCAACCAGGGCCATGAAGGCGTAGATGGCGCCCTGTCCGGGAAACAGCAGCGGCGCCAAGGCCGTCAGCATCAGCATCAACCGGGCGGCGATGCCGCCGGTCCACACCGTCACACGTTTAAGCCGCCCGGTGCGTTCTACCAACCGGGCGCCCGGGAAGAGGGCCAACGCCGCGGCCAGGTTGGTCAGCGCGCTGAGCCAGCCGATTTGGCCGTTAGACGCCCCCAATGCCAGGGCGAATGGGTTGACGAAGTTGATGACGAACGACTCGGAGATATTGGACACCAAACCATCGGCCCACAGCAGGCGGCGGCCCTGGCGGCTCTGCGGCCCGGCATCGGCATCGGGATCGGGCGGGCCGGCCACAAAGTCGTCGAGGCGGTCGCGAAGCTGCGGCCAGCGCGGCGCGAGCGATCGATGGGATGGTGAGGCTGCAGGGCGGTTTGGCATGGGACACTTTCGGAAAGGCAAAAGGAATCGGCGGCCATGGGGCCGCCGAGATCAGATTATAATCCTTGTTGGATGAAGCACCAAAAGTGGCAGCAGTTCCAACTGCGGTCGCCGTAGATG
>JAPKMS010000245.1 GCA_026645775.1 Anaerolineae bacterium | reverse complement strand
CACCGGTTGGGCGCCCTGCAACGGCCGCATGGTTTTGCAGCGAACACAGTAAGCAATAGGTTGATCGTCACGCATCATAGACACTTAAGCTAACCATCCCTGCCAGGCTTCCAGCCAACGTCGTTCAAGCAGCTCGCCGTCGATCACCGACATCTTGCGCGCCGCGTCATCAAATGCACGCCCGTTCCCCAGAATCGGCTGCGTGTAATTTGCCCCCTCGTAGTCGATCACGGATTCATTCGTGACGACCTGCTCGGGCCCCTCGTCCAGGAAGAGCGTCGTATGCCGACCCCCCCCCGGCAGATGCACCTGAGCGGCGACGGAACGCAGCGAAATGGCATTGGCGCCAGAGAACACCAGGTCATCGGCCGCCGAGAAGATCACTGCGCCGCCCTGTGGCATGTGCGCCCGGCGCAGGCGCCCCCCGATAACGACGGCGTCATGAACCACCGATTCATCGCTCAAGATCACCGAATCACAGATCACCGAATTGCGGATGTCCGCGCCCGCCGGCAGCTCGCTGTTGACGATGATGTTGCCGCGTCCATCGCGCGCGTGCGGCAGCGCGAACAAATCGCGTGCGACCGCGCCTCGCTCCGAGTCGTTGAGGATCTCGAGCAGGCCTGTGCGGAGCGCCGTGTGCAGGCCGAAATCCGTCCAGAGCGGCAGCCCGAAGTCGAGCACGCCCACGGCAAAAGGCCGGCCGAGCTGGTCGCGAACCGCATCCCGCAGCCGCGTAATCTTGGCATAAAAATCGGGATAACGGACGCCCAGGTCCCGGATCCCACTCTTCCCGATCTGCTGCTCCCGCTCGGCTTCGGCGTGCCAATCCGCCTCAGTGGCGCAGAAGAGCGCCATCCAGACATAGGGGTCCCAATCCACCCACCGGCCCGGAATGGCGAGATCCTCGCGAAAGATGTCCAAGGCAAGATCGAGGAACTGATAGCTGACCGCCAGGCTGCCCAGGTTGACACCGACACTGTAACCCGCCTGGCTGTAATGCGCCAATCTGCGGTTCAGGTGTTCCATAGGCTGCCGCGCATACTGGTATTGCATCTTGTCGGCGGGGTCGATCAAGATCCAATCCTTTTCGCGCGCCAACTCGACCGTCGGAGCCGTCTTCCAAACGAAGCGGAAGGCATCCAACTGGCGATAGTCCAGGCTGTGCGGGTCCCACGTCACGCTGGGCACCACCGCTTCATCGCCCCACTTGACCACCAGCCCGTGAAATCCCACGGAGCGCAAATGCTGCACCCACGCATTGGCATACAGGTTGGAGAGATCGGCCGTCCGCAGATAGTTGTGCGATACGCTTCCCCGCAAAGGTGTGGGCAGCGCCGATTTGCGATTTCCAAGGCTCTGGGTGAATGGGCTGAGCCGCTTGCCCTGGCCGAAAACCATGCTCATCAGCGAGATATCGGGCAGGGCGCGTCCGCGGTCCTTGAGGGCTTCGAGCGTGCTGGCCCAAGCTGCCAGCGTCCCCAGGAAGTTGCCCTTCCGCACCGGCTCGCAGACCGATATGAGCGTCGAACTCGCGTCGGCCCGAAAGACATCGGACTGTGTGGCCGCGAAATGCTGCTGCCAGTAACGCCGGTCCAACTCCGTGCCCGAAACCACGGTCACTAACGTCGGGCCCAGGTTGTCCTTGACGAGCCTTTGGTTGTTCTGAATGTTCTCACGCCACGACACGCTATTCCCTCTTCTCTCGGATCCACCGGCAACTTCAGGGCGTCATCCATGTCAAAAATCACGATTCCCAAACCGCCGCCACGCATAACCTTCACCTTTGCTTTGCCGGTCATCGACTATCCCCGTAGGGCGGAGCGGCTTCGCGCGCCCGCATGTAGCTCATGCCGCCGCAATGCCGCACCAAGCCCTTCAACTCCATCAACGCCAGGGTGCTGGTGACGGACGCGATAGGCAAGCCTGTGGCGCGGGAGACCTCATCCACGTGCACCGTGTCATCCGCCAACTGCTCCAGGAGCGCAGCCTCGGTCGCATCGGTGGGAAACAACATCTGTGCTTCCACCTGCTGCGACACCGAAGTCAGGTTCAGGGCTTCGAGCACATCGGCCGCCGAGAGCACCGGCGTTGCACCATCCCGGATCAGCTTGTTGGTGCCCAGACAGCCGCGCTGGAAGATACTGCCCGGCACGGCAAACACGTCTCGTCCCTGGTCCGCCGCAAAATCGGTGGTGATTAAGGCGCCGCTTTGCTCGCCCGCCTCCACCACGATGACACCGCGGCTCAGCCCGCTGATGATGCGGTTACGCGGCGGGAAGTTGTTGGCTTCCGGCTGCGTGCCCAGGGGATACTCGCTGATCAGTGCGCCGTGGGCGATCAGGTCCTGCGCCAGCTTGGCGTGATCCCACGGGTAAATGACATCCACCCCGGAGCCGAGCACCGCCAAAGTGCGCCCGCCCGCATCCAGCGCGGCCCGGTGCGCCTGCCCATCGATGCCGCGCGCCAGCCCGCTGACGATTGTCACGCCCGCCCGCGCCAGATCACCGGCCAGGACGTGGGCGGCCTCGCGACCGTAGGCCGACGCGTGTCGCGTGCCAACGATCGCCACAGCCCAATCATCTTGGGGACAGATCTCGCCGCGCACATAGAGCACCGGCGGCGGGTCATTGATCGCCATGAGGCGGGCCGGGTAGCGGGGATCGTCCCAGGTCAAGACGTCAGCACCCATCTGCTCGACTTTTGCCAGTTCTGCGGCCAGATCCAGCGCGCTCCGGGCGTCCAACAGATTGGTCAACGAACGCCGGTCAAGCCCGATCTCGCGCAACGCGGCCTCATCTGCATGCCAGGCACTTTCGACGCTGCCAAAGGCATCCAATAGCGCGCGCAAGCGCGCCGGGCCGATGCCTCGCACTTTATTAAACCCGATCCAGTACCCTAACGGATCCATGGGGCCCTCTCCCAACAGAAAACGCAGCCGGATTCGGGCGCCAGCATACTCGATGGCCTATGTTTTGTCAAGGAAAATCGATTTGCTCGGCTGCCATTAAACGGGGAAGGCGCCTTCCGGCGCCCTCCCTGCCAAACTATTCAGCCGTGTTTACTTCTTGGTGGAGAACTTAAAGGGCACGTACACCGGGCAGAAGCGGATCGCCGCGGTCACGATCAAGACCGCGCCCAAGACCACCAGGATAATGGGCAGCGCGGCCGAGTTCATCTTCACCAACAAGCCGATGAGCACCAGCACCGCGCCAAGCACGAACCGGACGATGCGGTCGGTATCGCCAATGTTCTTCTTCATAAGACCTCCCCTTAGGATACTTTCAAAGAGATGGCCGCCTGCGGCCATGGCCGCAGGCGACTTGCTATGATCCAGAGCAGTATAACCGAAAAGTGTGGCCTTGTCGACTCTAGATGAGCCCATCCGGCAGGGCGATGGTCATCTTGTGCGCAGGTAGGTCTACTTTCAGAATAACGTCGCGCAGCGCGGGGAGCAAAACCTCGCCGCGAGGGCCGCGCACCACGTACACGTCGTTGGCACGCGTGAACAAGATTTCGACCACCGTTCCCAACGCTTCGCCGTCCGTGGTCTCGACCTCGAGCCCGATCAGGTCGTGCACGAAGTTCTCATGCTCGCCCAACGGCATCGCTTCCGTCTCGAGGATCATCAGATAGTGATCGCGCAGCAACTCCGCGGCGTTGCGGTCCGGGGTCACATCCAGGCGCACCAGCAAAGCCTGCTTGTGCGGCCGCACCGACACAACCGAGACGCGCCGGGCTTCCGGATCGGCGTCGCTGACGCCCAAATAGAGCGCCGCGCCGGGCCGGAACCGTTCCGGAAAATCGGTCATCACGTCCACTTTGACCTCGCCGCGAATCCCGTGCGGCGCGGTGATGCGCCCGACCACCCAATAGCCCGGCGCCGAGGGTTCTGTACCTGGCATAGGTTGCACCTCACAAAGAAGCGGAAGCCCGTTTTCCCTGCGGAAACGGGCTTCCAGTTTACTATCTCAGCTTAGAAGCTGCACCTTTCAAACAGGCCCGAACGCCGGGCCACGGCTCGAAAGGGCCGCCGGGCTACACGATCTCCAGCACCACCCGGCGATCCTGCACCGCGACCCGCAGGAGGGTCCGCAGCGCATTGGCCACCCGGCCATCCTTGCCGATCACCCGACCCATGTCTTCGCGATCGACGTGCAATTCCAGCACGGTCACACTGGCGCCGTGGGTTTCCTTGACGGAAACCTTGTCCGGATTCTCGACCAGCATCCTGGCCACGTACTCGATCAGTTCTCGTTCTTTCACCTGTCCGCCTCCGCATTCACAAAGGGCGGGCCCCCCTGCCGCGCGCGCCGTCCGTGCAGAGACACGGTCGCCGCGGCCCGGCATTCAGCCATTGCCCGGAAACGAGCGGCCGGCGGATTACGCCCCGGCCTGAACGGCAGGCACTGCATCGTAGGCGCCCGCAACCTTCAGCAACCGTGCCACTGACTCACTGGGCTGCGCGCCCTGGCTCAGCCAGTAGCGGGCCCGCTCCGCGTCGATCGTGATGGTTTCGGGCTCGGTGCGCGGGTTGTAATAGCCGATGTTCTCGATGATGCGTCCATCACGTGCGGCGTGCTGATCGGCGACGACGACGCGGTAGGACGGCTGCTTCTTGGCGCCCTGGCGGCGCAGACGAATACGAACCATGAGGTGTACTCCTTCACAGGGTGGGACACTGAAGGTCCCGGATGCTTGAAACCCACGCTGGCCCGCAATGAGCCAGGCAGGATTATCAACGGAACATGTCTGAAAACGCCCCGCGCAGGCCGCGGCCGCCCGAGCTCATTTGCTTCATCAGGCGTTGCATCTGGCGGAACTGGTTCAGCAGATCATTGATCTCCGGCACGGTGGTGCCAGAGCCGCGCGCGACACGCCGTTTACGGCCGGCGTTCATCAGATGTGGATCACGGCGTTCATCGATCGTCATCGAATTGATGATGGCCTCGATGCGGCGGACTTGCTTATCGGTCACATCGGGCGCCAGATCCTTGGTCGCCCGCCCCATCCCTGGGATCATCTCCAGGAGTTGGCTGAGCGGCCCCATCTTCTTGATTTGCTGCAACTGCTTCAAGAAGTCTTCCAGGTCAAACTGGCCCTTGACAAGCTTGCGGGTCATCGTCTCGGCCGCGGCGCGGTCGACCGTCTCGCCGGCCTTCTCGATCAGGCTGAGCATGTCGCCCATGCCCAGGATGCGCGAGGCCAGCCGGTCGGGGTAGAACGGCTCGATGGCGTCCGTTTTTTCACCGACACAGAGGAATTTGATCGGGACCCCGGTCACCTCACGCATCGAGATGGCCGCGCCGCCGCGCGCGTCCCCATCCACCTTGGTCAGGATCAACCCCGTCAGCTTGACGCGCTCGTGGAAGCCCTTGGCCACGTTGACCGCTTCCTGGCCGGTCATCGCATCCGCGACCAGCAGGATCTCTTGCGGGTGGGCCAAGGCCTGAATCTCCTCCAGCTCGTGCATCATCTCTTCGCTGATCTGCAAACGGCCGGCGGTGTCCAGAATGACCACGTCGTAGGCGCCTTCACGGCCGCGCTGCAACGCATGACGCACGATCTCCGGCGGCGATATCTTGGTTCCCTCGCTGTGCACGGGGATATCCAGTTGCTTGCCGAGCACTTCGAGCTGCGTCACAGCCGCGGGCCGGTAGGTATCGGCGGCCACCAACAGAGCGCGCTTGTTGCTCTTGCGCAGGCTCAACGCCAGTTTTGCCGCAGTGGTGGTCTTGCCCGAGCCTTGCAGACCAACTAGCATCACCACATGCGGCGCCGGCCCCGACATATCCAGCCGCGCCGGCTCGCCCAGCGTCTTGAGGAGCTCCTCATGGACGATCTTGACAACCTGCTGCGCCGGCGTCAGGCTTTGCATCACCTCGACGCCGACCGCGCGCTCGCGCACGCGGGCCACCAGTTGCTTGACCACCTTAAAGTTGACATCGGCTTCGAGCAAAGCCAGGCGCACCTCGCGCAAGGCGAGATCAACATCCTGCTCGCTCAATCGCCCGCGCGAAGCCAGCTTCTCAAAAACGGCGTTTAGCTTGGTCTGTAGGCTCTCAAACATCAAAATTCATCCACTGTTACGCGCCTGGGCCGGCCTGCAGGCCGGCCCAGAGCTATCCACTTTGGCATCAGTAGGTACGATTTTAAGAGGGATTGCGTTTTTCGTCAAGTCCATGCTATAATCACACCAAATTAGCTCCAAAAACACCTTACAGGACGATATCATGATCTACAAAGAGGTTTTGCCGGACGGCCAAAACGTGCGCGTGACCTTCGAGCTGCCATCCAGCGTCTGGGCGGAACGCGTCAACCTGGTGGGCGACTTCAACAATTGGGATACAGCCAGCCATGAGATGCACCAGTCGCGCCATGACGGCAACTGGCGCGTCACGCTGACGCTGCCCAAAGGCCGCGAATACCAGTTCCGCTACCTTGTCAACGGTCGCGAATGGCAGAACGACTGGCACGCCGACAAGTACAGCCGGAACCGCTACGGCTCGGATAACTCGGTCGTCGTGACATGATGGCCTTCTCCTGATACGGGCCAAGACGCCCCCAGAAGAAGGCCATTTATTCATCCGCCCCAGTCATTTTCCTCACGCCCAGACCATCCCCGCCCCAGGCCCGCGCTTCCCCCGAATCGATCCGCTTCACCGCTCCTTATTCGCCGCACACGACCGGGGTTCCGGCCAGAGCCGCTTGCACCGCAGCGCCATCCACCGTCTCACACTCCAACAATTGATGGCTGAGCTGCTCCAGGGCGGGACGATGGCCGCGCAGGAGCTCCTGGGCGCGCGCATACTGCTCGCCGATGATGCGCTTGATCTCGGCGTCGATCACTTTACGGGTCGCCGGACTGACGCCGCTGGTGTCTTCCATCGCACCGCCCAGGTATTGCATTTGCTGGCCGGCATAGCGCACTGAGCCCAGCACCTCGCTCATCCCAAACTCCGTGACCATCCGGCGAGCCAGCTCGGTCGCCCGCGAGATATCGTCGCTGGCGCCGGTGCTGAGCTGATCAAACACGATCTTCTCTGCGGCACGGCCGGCCAACATCACTGCGATGCGGTCATACAACTCGTCGGCCGTCAGCAGGTACCGATCTTCCTCGGGCATCTGCATGGTGTAGCCCAACGCGCCGCGGCTGCGCGGCACGATGCTGATCTTGCTGACCGGATCGCCGTGCGGCACCAGCGCAGCCACCAGGGCATGCCCCGACTCATGATAGGCCACAGCCGTGCGCACTTGCTCGTTCATCACCCGCGTGCGCTGCTCCAGACCGGCCACCACCCGCTCGATCGCCGCCTCAAAGTCTTTCAAAGTGACGGTGTCAGCCTTGCGCCGCGCGGCCAGGAGCGCGGCCTCGTTCATCATATTGGCGAGATCGGCGCCGCTGAAGCCCGGCGTCATGCGCGCCGCGCGTTCGATGTCAAAATCTGTGGCCAGCTTAATGTCCTTGCT
Organism: Anaerolineae bacterium; assembly: GCA_026645775.1. Taxonomy (GTDB): domain Bacteria; phylum Chloroflexota; class Anaerolineae; order CG2-30-64-16; family CG2-30-64-16; genus MO66. Next base: position 4,677 of record JAPKMS010000245.1, on the reverse strand, counting down.
GTGGATACGCAGGATCTGCTGGCGGCCGATCAGGTCGGGGTTGCCCACCACCACCTGGCGGTCAAAGCGCCCCGCACGCAGTAGCGCCGGATCCAACACCTCGGGCCGGTTGGTCGCGGCCATGATGATCACCGGGGCGCTGGCGCCGGTCTTGAAGCCATCGATCTCGGCCAGAAGCTGATTCAAAGTCTGCTCGCGCTCGTCATTGCCGCCGATGCGAATTGCTCCGCCGCGGCTCTGGCCGATGGCGTCGATTTCGTCGATAAAGATGATGGCCGGAGCGGCCTTGCGCGCCTGCTCGAACAGATCGCGCACGCGCGCCGCGCCCACGCCCACAAACATCTCCACAAACTCCGAGCCGCTGGTCTCAAAGAAGGAGACGCCCGCCTCGCCCGCGGTCGCTTTCGCCAGCAGCGTCTTGCCCGTGCCGGGCGGGCCCACCAACAGCACGCCCTTGGGGATCCGGCCGCCCAGCCTGGCGAACTGCTCCGGCGCCTTCAGGAATTGAATGATCTCCTGGAGCTCGGAGATGGCCTCATCGACGCCGCCGACATCCTTGTACGTGACGCCCACATCCTCCGCTTTCACCTCAGTGGCCTTGCTCTTGCCCACACCGAAGATGCCGCCCAGCCCGCCCCCGCCGGCTCCAGCGCCCCGGGCGCGATAGGCAAAGTACCAGAAGAGGCCCAGCAGCCCCAGGGGCAGCACCCAGGAGAGGAGCAACGCGCCCGCCGGGCTGGCGGGCCGCTCGAAGCTGTATTCCACCCCCGCCTGCTGCAAATCGGTGACCAGGTCCGGGTCCCCGCCGGCCGTGAAAATGGTGTCGAACGGCACCGTCTCCGGGGTCGCCGCCGGCTGCGGATTCTTCATCTCCCCTCGGAGGTCCGACTCGCCGATGTAGACCTTGACGATCTCACCCGCGGCCAGTTTGGTGCGGAAATCGCTGTACGGCACCAGGGTCGCCTGCACCGTCAGCGGGCCCAGGACAAACTGCTGGAATAACCAAAGCACCAATAGGCTGACAAAGAGATAGCTGACGCTGTAACGCAACTGACGCTTCATCTGCTCCTGGCGCTCCTCGCGATCCTTCTTGGGATCCGGTTTGGGTGACTGAGGCTTGCGATTGTTGTCCACTCTTCTTCTCCTCGCGAGATGATAACGAGCACATGTCGCTATTAAACCACACTTGCAGGCCGGCGTCTGTGTGTCAGCGCACAAATAGGTAGGACGGGTTGACCACCCGTCCTACCATCCAATTTCCCGGGCAGGCCGCGATACGAAAATCACTGATCGAGCAGCAACCGGGTGAGCCGCACGGCCGAGCTCGCATCCTGGCTGAAGCCGTCGGCGCCGATCTGCTGCGCAAAGCTGTCCGTCACCGGCGCGCCGCCGATGATCACTTTGACCTGGTCGCGCACCCCGGCATCCTGCAACGCTTTGATCGTGAGCGCCATGGCCGGCATCGTGGTAGTCAGCAGCGCGGACAGGCCAAGCACCTGCGCGCGATGCTCCACCACGCCGCGCACGAACTTGTCGGGCGACACATCGGTGCCCAGGTCGACCACCTCGAACCCCGCGCCCTCCAACATCATCGCCACCAAATTCTTGCCGATGTCGTGCAGGTCGCCTTTGACGGTGCCGACAATGACCTTACCGGCCGGCGCCGCGCCAGCGGCCACCAGGTGCGGCTTCAGCAGCCCAAGGCCTGCTTGCATCGCCCGGGCCGACACCAGCATCTCCGGCACAAAGTATTCATTCTCTTCAAAGAGCCGCCCTACCTCGGCCATCGCCGCAATCAGGCCCTCTTTCAAAATCGCTTCCGGCGCCAGCCCGGCCCCCAGACCCGCTTTGACCCCTGCCTGGACGCCCAGCGCGTCGCCATCCAGGACCCTGTTGAAGATTTCCTCAATTTGGCTCATCGTTAATATCCCCCAAGTGATTTGTCCGCTGCGAGCACTATACCGGGCGCCCCGGTTCCCGTCCATGACCTTAATCAGCCCGTGCGCGTACATCCCAAAAACCCATCGGGAAACGCACGCGGAGCCGCTGAAGTGCAAAGAAGAACTGCACAAGATTGTCAGGGACTCGCAGAGTGTGATAAACTCCCTGCGGAGAAAGTGGATGAACGACGGTATGATCACTGCAAACAGCCTCGTATTATACAAAACTCATCCGGCGCGCGTGGAGCAGGCCGGCGAAAAGATGACGCTGGAGCTGGCCGGGGGCGAGACGCTCAAGGTCCGACCCAAGGACGTCGCGCTGCTGCACCCCGGGCCGTGCAAGACGCTGGCCGAGCTGAAGCCCACGGATGGCGATGTGCGCACGGCCTGGGAGATCCTCGCCGGCGACAGCACCACGCTGGCCGAGCTGGCAGAACTGGCCTTCGGCGCTTTCACGCCCGCGACCGCGTGGGCAACCTGGCAGCTCATCGCCGACGGGGTCTATTTCCGCGGTGACACCGAGCGCGTCACGGCCAACACCCCGGAGGCGGTGGCGCACATCCAGGCCGCCCGCACCGCTGATGCCGCAGAGAAACAGGCCTGGGAGGCCTTTGTGGCGCGCGCCCGCGCCGGCGCCGTGGCGACCGAGGATCGCCGCTACCTGCGCGAGGTGGAAGACCTGGCGCTGGGCCGCACACAGCGCAGCCGCGTCCTGCACGCGCTGGGCCGTGAAGAGAGCCCGGAGAACGCGCACGCGACCTTGCTGGAATTCAACGCGTGGGACGAGACGGTCAACCCCTATCCCGTGCGCCTGGGGCTGAACATGCTGCCGCCCGAGCTCCCGCTCCCCGATGCCTGGCGCGATCCCGCGTCCGCGATCGCGGGCGAGCCCCGCCGGGATCTGACCGCGCTGCCCGCGTACGCGATCGACGACGCCTCGACCCAGATCCCCGACGACGCGCTCAGCTACGAGGCCGGCCGCAACCGGCTTTGGGTGCACGTGGCCGACCCGGCCGCGCTGGTGGCCCCGCAGAGCGCACTGGACACGGAGGCACGCAGCCGAGCGCTGACGCTGCACCAGCCCGAGGCCGTGGTCCCCATGCTGCCCGAGGTAACTACACCGATCCTGGCACTGGGGCTGACCGAGGTCTCCCCGGCGCTGTCGTTCGGCATCGACCTGGACGCCGCCGGCCAGATCGCCGGCCTGGAAATCGTCCCCAGCCTGGTGCGGGTGATACGGCTGACCTATGAAGAAGTCGATACACGCATCGGGGAGGAGCCGTTTGCCGGCCTGCACCGCATCGCCGAAGTCTACGAGGCGCGGCGCCGAGCGGCCGGCGCGGTCCACATCGAACTGCCCGAAACCAGCGTCCGCGTCCGCGACGGCGAGGTGACGATCCAGCGGGTGCTGCCATTGGCCAGCCGCTCGCTGGTGGAAAACGCCATGATCCTGGCCGGTGAGGCCGTGGCACGCTACGCCCTGACGCACGATATCCCGCTGCCCTTCGCCACGCAGGACCCGCCGGACACCGACGAACGGCCGGCCGGTGATCGGCTATCGGACATGGTTGCTTTGCGGCGAACGATGAAACGCAGCCAATACCGCAGCGCAGCGGCGCCGCACAGCGGCCTGGGGCTGGCCGCGTACGCCCAGGCCACCAGCCCGCTGCGCCGCTACCTGGACCTGGTGGTGCATCAGCAGTTGCGCGCCCACCTGCGCGGCGAACCGCTGCTGACCGCCGCCGATATCCTTGACCGGATCGGGGAGGTCGAGGCCACCCTCGGCAACATCCGTCAGGCGGAGCATCTATCGAATCGACACTGGACGTTGGTCTACCTGCGCCGGCAGCCGGGATGGCGCGGCCCGGCCGTGCTGGTGGACAAACGGGGGGCTAATGGGACGTGGATCATCCCGGCGCTGGCCCTGGAGACCGGCGTACACCTGTCCGCCGATCTGCCGTTGGACAGCGAGGCCGAGCTGGTCCTGCGTTCCGTCGATCTGCCGCGGCAGGACGCGCGCTTCCGCATGGCAAGCTGACCAGAAACGGGACGCTGATGAACGCTGAGAAACGCTGATCGCGATTCTGAGATGCTCTCTCACTACCCGACATAGCGCCGTAGCATAGGGCCTTGTGCCCGCCGATAACGCGGCTGTGCCCGCCAAGACGCCCACAAGGGGCTATGCTACGCGTGTCGGGTAATGAGAGATGCTCTTTGGGACTGGAGGTTCTGATGCCATACTTCTTCGATCCAGAAGCTCGGACCAAGACCGAGGCGCTCCCCGGCGTCGCGCTGCGCACGTTCTGGGGCGAACAAATGCTGGTCTCGCTGGTCGACCTGGCGCCCAGCGCGGTGATCCCGTCGCACAGCCATCCGCACGAGCAGATGGGCATGATGGTAAGCGGGGAGATGACGCTGACCATCGCCGACGAGACCCGGCAGGTACACGTCGGCGACATCTACATCGTGCCCGGCGGCATCGCCCACAGCGTCGTCACGGGCCCCGCGGGCGCGCAAGCCATCGAGGCGTTCAGCCCGGTGCGAGAGGCGTACAAGTTCCCGGATTGAGGGGATGGAGTGACAAGGGGACAAGGGGACAAATTGCACATGGCTAAACCCCCTCTGCGCCCTCTGCGTCTCTGTGGTGAATTTGCCCATAGCCGAAACCCCTCTGTGTGCTCTGTGTCTCTGTGGTGAATCAGGCCCGTATTTGACGCAAAACCCGAAATCTGGTAAT
>JAPKMS010000023.1 GCA_026645775.1 Anaerolineae bacterium | reverse complement strand
GCGTATCCGCACCGACAACGGCAGCTTCTTCGTCGGCTCGGGCGCGCACGAATGGGGCCGGCCGCTGAGCGAAGACCTCGATCACGATCGTTTCACCGGCTCGCCGGAGCTGCGCGCCATGCTGGCGGCCGGTTTCACCGGATATGCCCAGACGTACGAATCGCTCGCAGACCCCCTGGCCGTCTACCTGGGCTTACCGTTGGAGGCGCTCAGCGAGGAGGCCGGCGCGGTGGCTGATGGGGTGCGGCGCTGGCTGGTGGGCGCGCACGCCTGGCAGGCCGACGCCCATCCGCTCAGCGTCACGGTCGAGACGGTCAAGATCACTTCACAGGCCGCGGGCGCACTGTTCGATTATCTTCTCGACGACACCGGCGCGTTTATCCCCGCACGCAAGGCGCACTTCGACAAGGAAATCGGCGTGATCTCCGTCGGCATGAACACCGTCGAGCTGCTGGTCACGCGCAGTGGCGCGCCCCAGGATCGCTTCACGGCCGGACGCACGGCTGGCGTGCGGCGACTGCTCGACCTGGTGAACCCCGGCGGGCTGTATTCCCAGGGCGAGCTGGACACGCAGCTGCGGGCCGGCAAGCTCGACACCGCGGCGGCGCTGCCGGTGTGGGAACGCGAGGTGATCAGCTTCGTTGAGCGGCGCTGGGGCAACGCCTACAAGCGCTTCGCGGCCGTCATCGTGGTTGGCGGGGGCGCGCTGTTGCTGCGCAGCAGCCTGCTCGCACGCTTCAACGCCAAGGCGTACATGCCCGATGACCCGGTGCTCTCCACTGCGCGCGGGCTGTACAAGCTGGCGGCGATGACCGCGGCCAGACGACGGAGCTAACCATGACGCAGCGCGGACGGCCCCGGCTCCCGGTACAGGCGGTGGTGCTCAACCTCAAGCTGCGGCTGCGGCCGGGCGTGGACGACGATCTGATCGCCTTCTTCGGGCAGATCCCAGCACGCCACCGCGCAGGGGCGGCCAAGGCCGCCATGCGCTCCGGAAACCTGGCCACGGCCGTGTCTGCCGACTTGCCTGCTGACGAAGTGGTGGCCGACGCCCTGGGCGAATTGTTGCTGTGATGGCAGGGAGGACCTGGTTGCCATGTTGAACTTCGTACTGGGCTGCGTGGTCGGCCTGCTGGGCGGCATGGTCTTGTACGGCGCGCTGGTCGTGTCAGCGGAAAGTGGGAAGCACGATGCTGCAAATTGACGACGCCGGGTGGGGCTGCCTGGTCGGGGGTGTAGTGGTCGGCTGCTACCGCGTGCCGCCTGATCCCGCGCCTGGCGCGTTCCAGCAGGGTGGCGAGTTCGTCAGCGGCGTGATTGTCCCCTGCTACTTCCAGAACGACGATTCCGAGGAGCCGAACCGCTATGCCCGCCGGCGCTACCTGGACGCGGCGGCGCAGGTGGCCGCCACGTGTTTAGCCCGGCTCAAGGCCACGCCGACCGAGGAGGTGGCCGTGTGCTCCGGCCACGTGCTGGACGGCGTGCGCGCTTGGCTCACCGCGCAGGGCTACCGTTGGCACGCGGTCCGCATCACCGGTGCGCTCCAAGACCAGGTCGAGCGCGCCTTCCAACTGCACCTGGCTGAGCTCGGCTTCAACGTCGGCTATGACCTGCTGACCGATCACGAGCGGGCCGGGCTCTTTTGGTGGCGGCAGATCCAGTGGCTCAAGGGAGGCGATGTGAACGCGTTGGCGCCGGATCCCGCGCTGGCCGCCCTCTGCAAGACCGGCTGGGCCGCCTACCCGACGTGGGCCTACCACCCGTACAGCCAGGCGCGCGCCCTGGCGGCCCAGGCTCGGCGTCACAGTGCCCAGCGCCGCAGCCGTTGAGCATAAGGGTCATACCCAGGGGAAACGCCGATGCTCCAACATGATCGCAGTGAGATCCTCAGGACGTGCCAGGCGCTTTTTGCGCCCG
>JAPKMS010000244.1 GCA_026645775.1 Anaerolineae bacterium | reverse complement strand
CCAGGTGTGGCAGTGCACGATGTCGGCATCGAAGTTGTCCTTCGCCATCTCCAGGCTGCGGTACATGGCGTCCAACGCGCCCTTGAAGCGGGGATCCGTGTTCTTGTCGGCCCCCGCCCACTTCCCGTACCCCTTGACGCGCAGGTTCGGCTCTGTGACGTCCTGATCACCGAAGCAACGCACATCCATCGGCACCAGCTTCGCCAACTCCTTGCTGAGGTATTCCACGACGACCCCGGCGCCGCCGTAGACATAGGGCGGATACTCATTGGTGAAGAAAGCAACTTTGTTCAAGTTTGGCATGGCAGTCTCCTAATGGTGTAGAGGTAATCGATGATGCATAGCATAAGCTGATCCATGTGTATTGTGCAATGAGCCATTCACAACTGGTTCCAGCGTATTCTCGACCGGGCCACCGACCTGGGCGTGAGCGATCTTGCTGAACAACATGCCCACTATCTCTACGGCGTCGAGAAGTTGCGCACTATCTTTGCCGTGCCCTGAAGAATTCGCCAGGGGCAACCACCTGCACCTCACCGCGTACAGCTTCGGGGTAGTGCGCGGTGTTGCCGGTGATGAGCACCGCCTCCGCTTGCGTTGCCACCTCCAGGAACGGCAGATCGTCGGGGTCGGGCAGTTCGCATGATAACGGTTGAGCCATCACCTGCTCGCCATCCGACGCCAGGTAGGCCAACACCGTCGCCACATCCTCCGGCGCAAAGCTGAACTTCGGTCGCGCCAGCACCTCTCGATATTCGGCCATCAGGCGATCATCGTAAGCTGCCCGGATGTCGCCGCTCAGGACCATGTCTAACACGCGCGCTGGCGGGCCGAAAGGGGAGAGCAGCGCGGAGACCAGGATGTTCGTATCGAGCACGACCAGCATCCAACCTACTCCTCAGCCTGTGCAGACCGGCGTTCCCGGCGGACCCGGGCGATCTCGGCCTCGATCTCGGCCCCCGACAGCTTATCTGCGCCGTGCTCGGCCGCAGCCCGGCGCAGTCGAGAAACCGCAGCCTGGGCTCGCGCTCGACGTAACGCGGCCACCGTCTCCTCCACGTCGTTCTCCCCGATCCCCGCGATGACTGCCACCGGCCGGCCGTTGGAGGTGAGGATGATCTCGCGCTGTTGGCGTAGTCTGTCCCATACATCTCCGGGCTTAAGTCGCAGATCACGAATCGTCACGAACTCCATGTTAACCTCCTGTAGTCCAATTGGACTACGGGTAATCTACAGGAAATCTTACAGAGTGTCAAGCCGGCCAGGCGGTGCGGCCTGGCCGGCGCTGTAGCGGTCGCACACATGCGTAGTTGAGGCACATGGGATTGTGGATTTAAAGTCCCAACAGGTTGAACAACTCATCTCGAATCGCGTCGTCGTCCAGAACATCTTCAACCAGCAAACAGCGGTTGACGACATCAAGGCTTGCGCCACACTGTAATACTTTTGCGGATCTCAACCCGGCCGAACTTGCCCATCTGCTGACTGCTGTTGCCTTTACGCTGCGGCAACACATAGACCCTGACCGGCTCAAAGCCAACCGCTTCGGCCAACTCGGTGCTCAACAGGTCCACCGGGATAATTTCCCCAGCATACCGCACATTGTCGTTCACGAACGCCACGTGCGCGCCTCGGCGACAGGCGCGGAAAAGCTCGGCGTAAACAAACGTCAACTCAGTGAAGTACTGGTCGATCATGGTCAGCACGCCGGCGTTGTTGACATCGCCGCGCCGATTGCGGAGCGCCAAAGCTTCGTTGATCTCGCGGAGCGCGGCGTTGCCTTGGATCACGCGCACGATATCCTGCCAGCGAGACTGCTGACCAATAGACGCATAAAACTCGTGCAGTTCTTCAGCTTTGGAGCGATTTTCAACCGTGCATGAGAGGAGCGTCTGCCGCAGCCGGAAAATCTCATCACCCACCCCCAGATACGCCAGCTCAAGCGCATAGGTGCGTGTGTAGTCATAGCGATTCGCGTACGGGGGTGAGGTGATCACGGCGGCAAATTCATCAGCAGCCAGGGTCGGCAAGGCCGTTAACACGTTGCCCTTAACCAGGGTTTGCTGGCTTGGGGGCGGAGGTTGACGTTGCAGCCGGGCCACGTCTTCGACCATCTTGTCGAAGGCTTCCGTGAGTGACTCCTGCACCGTCGGCAGGCGGCCCTTGTCGATCCCCCTCACCGGCTCCAGGCCACGGCGGACGCGTTCCGCGTTGCGCTGGCTGGCTTTCAGCGCACGCGAGTCCCACCGCAGATACTGGCCGTCCTTGCGGGTATAACTGACTTTCTCCAGGATGCTCATAAGGGCAAGCCTGTAGAGGAGCTTGGTGTTGTCGCTGAGCGGAAGTGTCTCGATCCAATGGGTGTAGGCCATCAGATCGCATTCTGTCACTGCGGGGAATGCTGACTCAGTGATCGTCAGATGCGGGAAAGGGGCCTCCGCCGGAGGCGGCACGACGGTACGCAGCAGGTCGCGAACCCGGGTGAGTTCGTCGAGATCGTAAGCAAACGCCCGACTCTTGGCCTCCCACGCCAGATGTGAATTCGGCAACAGCTCGACGCCCACCGCGTCGATGCCAAGCATCTTTGCCGTCAGCAGGGTCGTGCAGGAACCGGCAAAGGGATCGAGTATCGCATCTCCGGCGGCAACACCAAACTCGTTGAGCAGCCTCTCGACCAGCTCGGCAGAAAAGCCCTCGCGATAGCTGATCCAGCCGTGCAGCATTTCCGTCTTGCTGGCCTGGAAACTCACCAATTGCCGGTTGAAGCGGTCCGTCTCTTCGAGCAACCAGCCGTAGCGCGCCTCAAGAGACAGGCGCGCATCTTGCGGACAGACGCCTTCATGAGAAAAAGCGCCCACCAACAGATCAGGCGGCACGACCACGAGCACGTCGTCAAGTAGCGAAAGCTGCCCCATCAATGATACCCTCTGCGCGTCTCCTTGATGTCGATCCCCATTCTAACATGACGTGCAGCAAGCGAGAAACTACCGCTTGCCCACCTCACCGCGATTTAGCTCATAGATGATCCGCAGCCCATCCAACGTCAGCCAGGGATCCACGTGCTGGATCACAGCCGTCTCGTGCGCGACGACCTCCGCCAGGCCGCCGGTGGCGATGACCGTCATGTCTTCGCCCAGCTCCTTGCGGAAGCGCGCCACCAACCCTTCCACCAGCCCCACGTAGCCGAAGAAAATGCCGGACTGCAGGGCTGTCACGGTGTTCGTGCCGATGGCATGCGCCGGAGCGACAAGCTCCACCCGGTACAGCTTGGAAGCCCGCGCGAACAGCGCCTCGGCCGCGATGCCGATGCCGGGCGCGATGGCCCCACCCAGGTAGTCCCCTTCGCGCGAGATGCCGTCGAAGGTCGTCGCGGTGCCGAAGTCCACCACGCAGGCCGGGCCGCCGTATTTGGCCTGCACCGCCGCGCAGTCCACCACCCGGTCCGCGCCGACCTCGCGCGGGTTTTCGTAGCGGATGCGCACGCCAGTCTTGACCCCCGCGTCCACCACCAGCGCCTCCTGGCCCAGATAGTCGACGCACACCTTGCGAAATGTGCCGGTGAGAGATGGCACGACGCTGGCTATCGCAACGCCGGTGATCTGGCCCGGCGCCACACCCCGATGGGTCAGGAGCTGAGTCAGCAGGATGCCGTATTCGTCGGACATACGGTCGTGCACCGTGGCGATGCGCCACGTGGCCTCCAGCCGCTCGCCCCGGTATACCCCCAGGGTCACGTTGGTGTTGCCGATGTCAATCGCTAGGAACATAATGGTCTCCTTTGGGTGTGGGAGTGTAGGAGTGTGGGAGTGATACGCCCATACTCCTACACTCCCATACTCAGGCATTCAACAACACATCTCGCTCGGATTCTCGACGTGGCGCACCTCGGCGATGCGATTGTCCTCGCCCATGATGAGCACAACCGGCGACCAGGTTTCCGGCAGCGGCTCTGCCACCAGCCCATAAGCCATGATGATGACCTTATCACCGATTGACACCAGCCGCGCAGCCGCGCCGTTGAGCTCGATCGCGCCGCTGCCGGGCGACCCGGCGATGGCGTATGTCTCCAGCCGTGCGCCGTTGTCCACATCCACCACCTGAACGCGCTCATAGGGCTGGATGCCGGAGGCCTTCAATAGCTCGCAATCGATGGTGATCGAGCCGACGTAATGTACATTCGCCGCGGTGACCGTGGCGCGATGGATTTTTGCAAAGAGAAAGGTTCGGTACATGGGTGCTCCAGTATGGTGATTTGGGTATAGGGTAGATTGGTTAATTGGGACGTGGTAGATTGGGACCGAATAGTAGGGCAAGCCGCATCAAGAGTAGACGCCCAACCTACCAGTCTACCAATCTACCGTTTATCGATCTACCCGTTCACTAAAAGCACATTATCGATCAACCGTGCGCGCCCGACCCGCACGGCCATCGAAAGCAGCACGCCGCGGCCGGCATCACCGAGCTCCTGCAGCGTGACCGGGTCGGCCGCGCTGACGTAGTCGGGGCGGGCCAGCGGTTCAGCGTCCAGCACGGCGCGCATGATCTGCCGCAGATGTTCGCCATCGCGCTCGCCGGCCTCCCAGGCAGTGCGCGCCGCGCGCAAGGCCCGGTTGAGCACGGGCGCCGCCGTGCGCTGCTCCGGCGTCAGGTAGACGTTGCGCGAGGACAGCGCCAGCCCATCCGCCTCCCGCACGATCGGGCAGATCACAACCTCTAGCGGGAAGTTGAGGTCACGCGCCATTTGCCGGATCACCACGGCCTGCTGCGCGTCCTTCTGGCCGAAATAGGCCCGGTCGGGCTGGAACACGTTGAACAGCTTGGCTACCACGGTTGCCACACCGCGGAAGTGCGTGGGCCGCGCTGCGCCTTCCAGCGGCTTTGTCACCTCTTCGACAGTGACATACGTCTGGAACCCGGCCGGGTAGACCTCCTCGACCGGCGGCGTCCACACCAGATCGGCCCCGGCTTCGCGCAACAACTGCAAATCGCGTGCCAGATCGCGCGGATAGGCCGCCAAATCCTCAGTCGGCCCGAACTGCGTCGGATTAACAAAGATCGATACGCCGACGAAATCATTCTCACGTCGCGCCCGCTCGACCAGCGACACATGCCCGGCGTGCAAAAAGCCCATCGTGGGCACCAGACCCCAACTGCCCCCGGACTCCCGGCGGATGCGCCGGACATCTGCTATCGACTGAACAACATTCATGATTGACTCCTGATACCTTGTTGCGTGATACATGCTGCGTATTGCGTATTGTCCCTGACTACGCGTTGATTCGCTATGCGCTATTCGCTGATCCCTTGCACCAGCCGCCAGACTACCTCGTTCACCGGCGTCGGCACGCCCAGGCGTTGGCCCTCGGCCACGATAACACCGGTGATGCTGTCCACCTCAGTCGGCCGGCCCCGCTCCACATCCTGCAGCATCGATGAGCGATTCGCCGCAGTGCCGCGGCAGACGTCCTGCACGTAACCTGCCGAATCCGCGAAAGGCAGCGTCACGCCCCGCGCCTGGGCCACGGCCGCGGCCTCCCCGGCCAGTTCTGCCAGCAGAGCACGCCGGGCCGCCGTGGCGCACACCTCGCCGTTGGGCACGCGCCACAGCGCCGTCAGCGGGTTGATGGCCGCGTTGGCCACCGCTTTGCCCCACAGGCGCCCCGAGATGTCGGCGGTCATGTGCGTCTCAAACCCGGCCCGGTCCAGCAGATCGACAAATGCCCCGACACGCGCCGCCGTGGCCGGGCCGGCGCCGATAAAGGTCGCCTGGCGAGCCGCATGACGAGCTTCGCCCGGCCCCAGCAGCGTCGCGCCGGTGTAAGTCACGCCCACCACGGTGCGCTCCGCGCCGACCGCGGCCGTGAGCCTCGCTGCGTTGTCCAATCCGTTCTGCAAGGTCACGGCCAGCCCATCGGGCGCCAACATTTGCGCGGCCCAGCTTGCCGCTCGCGCCGTCTGATAGCTCTTGACCAGCACCAGCGCGACATCGACAGCGGGCACGGTGCTGGGATCGGTCGTGGCGCGGATGGCCGCGGTGCGGATGCCCCCTTCCGGCTCATGCAGCAGCACCCCGCGTTGTGTCACCGCCGCGACCGCCTCAGCCCACGTACCCACCATCCAGACCTCGGCATGCTCGCTCAGCCGCGCCGCAAACACGCAGCCTAACGCGCCCGTGCCCAAGATGACGATGCGCATGTCGACCTCCTGCAAGGGGAAACCAGTCGTCGGTGCCCAGTCCCCAGTCTCCTAATCCCCAATCCCCAGTCCCCCCACCCACTTCTCCCACTCCGCCTCATCCATCAGGAAGGAATGCTCCGTGTCGGGGAATCGCCGGGCCGCCACGTCGTCGCGGTACTCAGCCAACGCCCGCTCCATCTCGGGTCCCAGCTCGGCATACTTCTTGACGAACTTGGGCGTGAAGCGGTCGAAGATGCCAAGCATATCGTGAAGCACCAACACCTGGCCGTCGCAGCCGATGCCCGCACCAATACCGATGGTTGGGATACGCAGCGCCCGCGAGATGCGCGCCGCCACCCGGTCGGGCACCATCTCGAGCACCAGCATGACGGCGCCGGCAGCCTCAAGCGCCAGTGCATCCTCCAGCAGCCGCTGCGCATCAGCCGCCGTCTTGCCCTGCACGCGATAGCCGCCCAACTGGGCCGCTGACTGAGGCGTGAGCCCGATATGGCCGACCACCATGACGCCGGCATCGGTGATGGCTCGCACTGTGTCGACCATCGCGCGGCCACCCTCCAGCTTCACCGCATCCATACCGCCCTCCCGCAAAAACCGGCCGGCATTGCGCACCGCCTCGGCCCGATCCGCCTGGTAGGACATAAATGGCATATCGCCGATCAACCACGGGCCGTTGGCCGGCACACCGCGCCGCACGGCCCGGCAGTGGTGGAGCATCTCCTCCATCGTCACCGGCGTCGTGGAATCATAACCCAACACGACCATGCCCAGCGAGTCACCGACCAGGAGCGTGTCGATGCCGGCCCGATCGACCGCCAGGGCGCTGGGATAGTCGTAAGCCGTCACCATGGTGATGGGCTCGCCGCGCAGCTTCTTCTCATGCAAGGTCAGAATCGTCGTCTTTTTGCGGTTCATGCCCGCCCCCTTTGCGCACAATAAAAAACGCCCCACGGCAGACCGCGGGGCGCGAAAGCTTGTCAGAATTCGACAGGACAATCGGGATGT
>JAPKMS010000243.1 GCA_026645775.1 Anaerolineae bacterium | reverse complement strand
GCTACCGCTGCGAAGTCGCCCTGCGGCGACTAGACACGCCGACACAAGTCCACGTAGGTGGACTTCGCAACGGTCGCTGCGGTTTCAACCGCCGGACAATCAGACCAACAACCCAACCGGCTGAAGCCTCGATTCCGGTGCAAACCAGATCAAGCAGCACATATCACGGAGCAATGTATGTCCCTCGACAACTACGCCATCATAGACTCCACCCTCCGCGAAGGAGAGCAGTTCATCAACGCCGATTTCACACGCGACCAGAAGATCCGCATCGCCGAGGCGCTGAGCGAGTTCGGCACGGAATACCTCGAACTGACCTCGCCGCTGGCGTCGCCAGGGTGCGCCGACGACGTGCGGGCCATTGTTCGGCTCGGGCTCAAATCCCGCATCCTCACACACATCCGCTGCCACCGCGACGACGCCGCGATCGCGCTGGACACCGGTGTGGACGGGCTGGATGTGGTGATCGGCACCTCATCGCAACTGCGCCAGTTCAGCCACGGCAAGAGCATTGACGAGATCATTGACCTGGCCGCGGAGACGCTCACCTGGATCCGGGCGCAGGCGCCGGACATCGAGCTGCGCTTCAGCACCGAGGATTCGTTTCGCAGTGAAGAGGCCGAGCTGCTGCGCGTCTACCTGGCCGTGGATAAGCTGGGCGTGGTGAACCGGCTGGGCACCGCCGACACCGTCGGCATCGCGACGCCGACGCAGGTGGGCCGGCTGGTGGGCACGCTCCGCCGCCTGACCCACTGTGACATCGAGTTTCACGGGCACAACGACTCGGGCTGTGCGATCGCCAACGCGTTCGCCGCGCTCGAAGCCGGCGCCACGCACATTGACACCACCATCCTCGGCATCGGCGAGCGCAACGGCATCCCGCCGCTGGGCGGGTTCGTCGCCCGGATGTACACCTACGACCGAGCCGCGACCCGGCGCAAATACCGGCTGGATCAGCTCCGGGCGCTCGATCTGATGGTCGCTGAGATGGTCAACGTGGACATCCCGTTCAACAACCCGGTGACCGGCTACAGCGCGTTCACGCACAAGGCCGGCATCCACGCCAAGGCGATCCTCAACGCGCCGGAGACCTACGAGGCGCTCGATCCGCACGACTTCGGTCTGACGCGGTACATCTCCATCGCGCACCGGCTCACCGGCTGGAACGCGGTGAAGGCCCGGGCGGATCAACTGGGCCTGGAGCTGACCGACGCCAGGATCAAGACGTTGACCCAGCACATCAAGGTGCTCGCCGACGAGCGCGCCCTCACGCTCGATGAGGTGGACAACCTGCTGCGCCAGTGGGCGAACGGGAACGGGGCGCACGGGTCTTGGCAGACGGGTAGCTTGGTAGACGGGTAGCTTGGTAGACGGGTACACCGGCAACCTGGGGGCCGCAGTATACTCGTCTACCAATGTACCAATGCACCAATCTACCAATCTACCAATCTACCATCAGGATGGACACCACATGGGACACACCTTCGCACAACAAGCACTGGCGCGTGCCGCGGGGCTGGCTTCGGCGGAAATCGGCCAGATCGTGGATGTGCGGCCGGACGTGATCTTGAGCCACGACAACACCGCGGCGATCGCCCGGCTGTTCGCCGGCCTGGGCATCCAGCGCGTGGCGCATCCCGACCGGCTGGCGATCGCGCTTGATCACGCCGTGCCCGCGCCGACGGCCGAGCACGCGGCCAATCACGCCGAAATCCGCAAGTTTGTCGCCGAGCAGGGGATCACACACTTCTTCGAAGCGGGCCGCGGCATCTGCCACCAGGTCGTCAGCGAGGAGGCGCTGGTGCTGCCCGGCCAGCTCATCCTGGGTGCGGACAGTCACACGACGCACCACGGGTGGCTCGGCGCGTTCGGCGCAGGGATCGGCCGGAGCGAGGCCGCGGCGCTGTGGGCGGCCGGCGAGCTGTGGCTGCGCGTCCCGGAGACGATCCGCGTGGACCTTGTCGGCGCGCTCCGGCCGGGGGTCACCGCCAAGGACCTGAGCCTATGGCTGCTCAAGCTGCTCGGCCCCGAGGCCGGCATCTACCGGGCGCTGGAGTTCGGCGGGCCAGGGCTGCGCACGCTGAGCGTCGAGAGCCGGATGGTCATCCCGAACCTGATGGCCGAGTCGGGCGCGAAGAACGCGTACCTGGAGCCGGATGACGCGGTGTTCGCGTGGCTGGCGGCAATTAAGGCTCAGTGTGAGGCTAAGGTCAAGGATGAGGTTGAGACCGTAGCCAGTTTCAACCGCCGGGCCGGGGCCGACCGCATCACCGCCTGGCACAACCGCCTGGCCGCCGATGCACTTTACCCCGATCCCGACGCGACCTACCTGGCGCGGTACACCGTTGACCTGGCCCAACTCGAGCCGGCCATCGCTGTGCCGCACAACCCGGCGCACGTCGTCCCGCTCTCGCAGGTCGCGGGCACGCGGATCCATCAGGCATTCATCGGCACGTGCACCAACGGCCGGCTGGAGGACCTGGCGGCCGCGGCCGCGGCCTTGCGCGGGCCGGACGGCCGCGTGCGCCGCGTCGCCGAGGGCACGCGGCTGGTGGTGATCCCCGCGTCGAGCCAGGTGCTGCAAGAGGCGTTGGCCGCCGGCTACATCCGTACGTTTCTGGAAGCCGGCGCGATGCTCGGCGTGCCCGGCTGCGGGCCGTGCATGGGCAACCACCTCGGCATCCCGGCCGCGGGCGAGACCGTCATCAGCACCGCAAATCGCAACTTCCGCGGCCGCATGGGCAACCCCGATGCCGACATCTACCTGGCGAGCCCGGCGGTGGTCGCCGCCAGCGCGGTCGCGGGGCGGATCGCGGGGGTAAAGGATTTGCCGGGTCGGAATCGAGGCTTCAGCCGGTCCAGTGTCTTGCGCGAGCAACCGGCTAAAGCCTCGATTCCAGAACAGCGTCAGCCAGCATTGCCGGATGCCGCTCCTGAGCGCAGCACTTCCGCCGCTGGCTCGGTCGGAGACCGGCCAGAGCAGGAAGTCTCGCAGCGCGGAATGAACGAACTGCAAGCTGCAAGCTGCAGGCCGCAAACCGTGACAGCCAACCCTCCACCTTCACTCTTCAACCTTCAACCTTCAACCTATGCCGGCCGCGCCTGGGTCTACGGCGACGATGTCAACACCGACGTGATCTTTCCAGGCAAGTACACCTACACCGTCAAGGCGGAGGCGGATCTGGCCCGGCACGCGCTGGAGGACCTCGATCCGGGCTTCGCGACGGCTGTCCAACCCGGCGACATCATCGTGGCGGGGCGAAACTGGGGCTGTGGCTCCAGCCGTGAGCAGGCTGTCACGAGTTTGCGCGCAGCCGGAGTTCGGGTTATCATTGCGGCGTCCTTCGCTCGCATTTACTTCCGAAACACCGTCAACAACGGCCTCCTGCCCATCGTTTGCCCCGAGGCGGTTGCGGCCATCGAGCCCGGAGAACGCGTCAGCGTTGATCTGGGCCGCTGCGTCGTCACATGCGCCGCCGGAGAGTTCCCGTTCCCTGCCTTCTCAGCTTCGGTCTCGCGCATCTTGGACGCCGGCGGATTGCTGGAGATGCTGAGGCGTGGTGCGTGAGGCGTATCTCGCGCTGTCATCGTGAGCGCGTTAACCACTCAAGATGGGATGCGGCGAACTCCCAGCGAAGGATCTCGTCGTGGCTATTTTTTAGGAAAAGCCCTATGCCAACCATTTGTCTGATCCCCGGCGACGGCGTCGGCCGCGAAGTGATCCCGGCCGCGGCGCAGGTGCTTGCCTGCGCCCTGCCGGGCGTCCAGTTTGTTGAAGCCGATGCGGGCTGGGATTGCTTCCAGAGAAACGGCGACGCGCTGCCGGAGGCGACCGCGCGGGCCGTGGCCGCGGCCGATGCCACTCTGTTCGGTGCGACCCAATCACCGACGACTGGGGACACAACCTCCCCCCTCCTCGGAGGATCGCTGGCATCCCGCGAAGCGGGAGAGGGGTCGGAGGTGAGGTATCATTCCCCGATCCTGGCGCTGCGCAAGCAGTTCGACCTCTACGCCAACCTGCGGCCAACAACGCCGCTGCTGCCCGGCGGCCGGCCTATCGACCTGCTGATCGTCCGCGAGAACACCGAGGGCCTCTACAGCGGTCGCGAGCGCCGAGAGGACGCCGACACCGCGGTCGCCGAGCGCGTCATCACCCGCCGGGCCAGCGAGCGCATCGCTCGAGTAGCATTCGAGCAGGCACACAGACGGATCAGCGAATCAACGGTGACCATTCCACCTTCGCCATTCCACCTTCCACATTCCACATTCGTCCGGCCGCTCGTCACCATCGTCCACAAAGCCAACGTCCTTAAGCTGACCGATGGGCTCTTCCGGGAGAGCTGCCTGGCGGTGGCGCGGGAATACCCCGATGTGCGCGTCGAGGAAATGCTGGTGGACGCCGCGGCAATGTGGCTGGTGAAAGCGCCGGAGCGGTTCGACGTGATCGTGACCACTAACCTGTTCGGCGACATCCTGTCGGACCTGGCCGCGGGGCTGATCGGCGGGCTGGGCGTCGCGCCGTCGGCAAATGTCGGTGCGGGGCGGGTCGCCGTGTTCGAGCCGGTGCATGGCAGCGCGCCCGACATCGCCGGCCGCGGCATCGCCAACCCGGTCGGCGCGATCCTCAGCGCGGCGCTGGCGCTGGAGCACCTGGGCGCACCCAAGGCCGCTGCCTCCGTCCGCCGCGCCGTCCGTGCGACCGCGGCCGCCGGGATAATGACACCCGACCTGGGCGGCAAAGCCACCACCCAGCAAGTTACCGAATCAGTCTGCGAACAAGTCCGCGCGGACATGGGTCAAAGTTGATCACGCAGATGTCTGTCGGCAAAGTGCCGCTTCTTGAACGAAAGCGAGGTACACCATGACAGCATCTATTGAAACCACCGTCACCAGCGGCCTGGAGCTCCTCAGGGGGCTGCTGGAGATCCCTTCGCCCTCCGGCCAGGAGCGTCCGGCGGTCGACCACCTGGTGCGCTGGATGGCGGCCCACGGCTTTGCGGCCCATCGCGATGCGGCCGGAAATGCCATCGGCGTATTGGACTGCCCGGGGAAATCCGTCGACGCGGCCAGCCACTGTCCCCATGAGCTCTTGCTCCTGGGCCACATCGATACGGTGCGCGGATTTCCGCGGGTGCTGGAGCGCGAGGGCCGGCTGTACGGCCGCGGCGCGGTGGATGCCAAGGGACCCCTGGCCGCCTTTGCATCGGCTGCTGCCCACCTGGGCCCACAGCCCGGCTGGCGGATCGTGGTGGTGGGCGCGGTGGAGGAAGAGGCCGCGACGTCGAAAGGCGCACGGCACTTGATCCAGCGCCGGCATCCCGACATGGTCGTGATTGGCGAGCCGACCGGGTGGGAGCGGCTCACGTTGGGCTACAAGGGCCGCTTGCTGGTCGACGTGCAATTCCAACACCGCATGGCCCACACCGCCGGTCCCAATGCCAGCGCGGCCGAACTGGCTGCCGAGTACTGGCAACGGGTGCTGGGCGTAGCCGGTGAGATGAATATCGGCAAGGAGCGGATGTGGGATCAGCTCCAGGCCAGCCTGCGGACCTTCAACTCAGCAGACGATGGCTTGATCGAGACAGCCGATTTGCAAATGGGTTTCCGGCTGCCGCTGGGCCTCACCCCAGACGTGCTCAAATCCCGTCTGATCGCGGCCGATGGCAAAGGCGCGTTCCGTTTCAGCGGCGAAGAGCTGGCGTTCCGCGCCGAAAAGAACACACCGCTGGTGCGGGCGTTCGTGGCCGCGGTGCGCAGCCAGGGCGGCGACCCCAGCTTCCTGCTCAAAACCGGCACGTCCGATATGAATGTGGTGGGGCCGGCCTGGCAATGTCCGATCCTGGCCTACGGCCCGGGCGACAGTGCGCTGGATCACACCCCCGAGGAACACGTGGAGCTTGCCGAGTGGGGCCGGGGCGTCAAAGTGCTGGTGGATGCGCTTCGCATCGCAACCGAGCCCGCGTAAGGGATCCGGCTTACCCGAGCGCCCGGAAAAAGCAGCTCACCGCGCCCGTGTGACAGGCGGGGCCGGCCGGCTCGACCTGGACCAGCAGTGTGTCCCCGTCGCAGTCGGCCCAGACGCCGGTCACGCGCTGCGTGTTGCCCGACGTCGCGCCTTTGTGCCACAGCTCGCCCCGACTGCGGCTCCAGAAGTGCGTCTCGCCGGTTGCCAGCGTCAGCCGCAGCGCCTCCGCGTTCATCCATGCCACCATCAGCACCTTGCTTGTGGCCGCATCCTGCACCACAGCAGGGATCAGGCCGCGGTCGTCCCAGCGGAGGTCGTCGGGTAAATCGGTAGATTGGTAAATTGGTAGACGGGCAGATTGGGAAACGGGTAGATCTGTAGACTGGCTTTGGTGCAGGGGGCTGCGGTTCCCTTCTAGAGGTCCTGCATGTATCTGCGTCATCTGCGTCCTATCCCTGGGTGAGTCTGATGGGCACACCCCGCCCGGCCAAATACGCCTTCACTTGCCCGATGGACAGTTGTCGGTAGTGAAAAAGCGAGGCAGCCAGCGCGGCATCTGCCCCGCCTGCGGTCAGCGCGTCGTAGAAGTGCGCCAGCTCGCCCGCCCCGCCTGATGCGATCACCGGGATCGAGACCGCCTGACTGACCGCCCGGAGCATGGTGATGTCGTACCCCTGCTGCGTGCCGTCCGCATCCATGCTGGTCAGCAGGATCTCGCCCGCGCCCAGCCGCTCGGCCTCGCGCGCCCAGGCCACGACCTCCAGGCCAGTGGGCACGCGGCCGCCGTTGATGAACACCTCCCACCGGTCGCCCATCCACTTGCCGTCGATCGCCACCACCACGCATTGGCTCCCGAAGCGCGTCGCGCCCGCGGTGATCAGTTCGGGCGTGCGCACGGCGGGCGAATTGATGGACACCTTGTCCGCGCCCGCCAGCAGCAGCGCACGCATGTCATCGGCGCTGCGGATGCCGCCGCCCACGGTGAACGGGATGAAGACGCTGTCGGCCACCCGGCGCACCATGTCGATCACGATGTCGCGACGCTCATTGCTGGCCGTGATGTCCAGGAAGACCAACTCGTCGGCCCCTTCCCGGTCGTAGATCTGCGCCTGCTCCACCGGATCGCCGGCGTCGCGCAGCTCCAGGAAATTGACCCCCTTGACCACGCGGCCGTTCTTCACGTCCAGGCAGGGGATGATACGTTTTGCGAGCATGGAATTAGTCCTGCATTGCAATAGTCTGGTAGTTCGGTAGTCCAGTCGTCCGGACCGCATGTATCCGGAATCGAGGCTTGAGCCGGTCTGCCCCATGACGCTCAAAAGTCCGGCAACCGGCTAAAGCCGCCATTCCAGGCGCCTTTAGCGATGGCAATTGGCTTCCTGCTGATCACCAACGTGAATTGCCTTTTGCAGATCAATGGCTCCGGCATACAGCGCCTGCCCGATGATGACGCCTTCGATGCCATCGTCGGTATACGCGGCCAGGGTTCGGATGTCAGCGAGCGAGGCAACGCCGCCGCTGGCGATAATCTTGAGGCCGCTCTCCCGCGCCAGGGCGGCCGTGGCGGCTACGTTGACGCCGCTGAGCATCCCATCGCGCGCGATGTCGGTGAAGACGATGCGGAGGACACCGAGATCAGCCATGCGCCGGGCGACGGTCAGCGCGTCCAGCGCCGACGTCTCCTGCCAGCCGTGCGTCGCCACCATGCCGTCCCGCGCGTCGATTCCGACGACGATCCGCTCGGCGCCGAACCGGGCGACCGCCTGCGCCACCACCTCGGGCTGCCGGACCGCCACCGTCCCCAGCACGACCCGCGTCGCGCCCAGCGCCAACGCCCGCGCCACGTCGTCGACCGTGCGAATTCCGCCGCCGAACTGGATCGGCAGATCCGTCGCCGCGCGGATTTCGGCCAGGCGGCGGAGGTTGATAGGGTGATCGGGGGACAAACCTGGTTTCTCGGAGAAACCAGGTTTGTCCCCCGATGTGAGCAACGCGCCGTCCAGATTGACCACGTGCAACCACTCGGCGCCCTGGTCGGCCCAGCGCCGCGCGACCGCGGCCGGATCGTCGCCGAAGACCGTCTGCGCCGCGGGATCGCCCTGCCGCAGCCGCACCACCTGGCCGCGGCGAAGGTCGATCGCCGGGTAGATTGTGAATGTCATGGCGCTCCTTCTGAGTAGACTGGGAAATTGGTAGATTGGTAGATTGGTAAACTGGTGAACCGGTAAAGAGAGCCTGTTTCCATGTCTACCAGTGTACTAATTCACCCATCTACCAATTTACCGCCTTCCACCGCCCGCACAAAATTCCCCAAAATCCGCAGCCCCACCGCCTGGCTCTTTTCCGGGTGGCACTGGATGCCCCAGACGCGGCCGCGACGGACCACTGAGGCGTAACGGATCCCGAAGTCGGTGGTCGCGATGGTGCAGGTCGGGTCGGCCGGCGCGCAGTAGAAGGAGTGGACGAAGTACGCGTACGCACCGTCGGACACACCGGCCAGCAGTGGATCGGTCCCGGCGTGATGGAGCTGGTTCCAGCCGATCTGCGGAACTTTGAGCGAATGCCCTGGAATCGAGGCTTTAGCCGGTTGCACGCCCACCACACCGCCTGACTCTAAAGAGAGCTGTCGCGCAGGCTCCATTCCAGAAGTCAAGTCGTTTGCGAAGCGCACTACGCGACCGGGAATGACGCCGAGACCCGCGTGGCGTCCCATCTCCTCGCTCTCGTCGAACAGAAGCTGCATCCCGACGCAGATGCCCAGCAACGGCGTGCCCGCGGCGATGGCGTCCAGCAGCGGTCGCTCAAAGCCCGCCCGCCGCAGGTTCGCCGCCGCGTCCCCGAACGCGCCTACGCCGGGCAGCACGATCCCGGGAGCGCCGATCAGCTCGCCCGGCTCGGTGACGATCCGCGCCGCCGCGCCCGCGGCCTCCAGCGCCTTGTAGACGTTCCGCAGGTTGCCGACCCCGTAGTCGACCACAGCGATCCAAAGATCAGTTCCGACTGACGAATCGTCCATCTGCGCTCACAAGCCCCACGCAAAACGAAAAACGGAATACGCAATACGCGTCATGCCAACGTCCCCTTCGTGCTCGGCACCCCCTGCCGCCGCGGGTCGATCTGCGTCGCCGCGTCCAGCGCGCGGCCCAATGCCTTGAACAGCGCCTCGGCCTGGTGATGATCGTTGCGGCCGTAGAGCACGCGGGCGTGCAGGTTGAGCTTGCCGTGCACGGCCACCGTCTCCAGGAAATGGCGCACCAGGTCAGGGTCGATGCCGCCCAGGCTGGGTGTGTGCCATGTCACGTCGATCACGGCATACGGCCGGCCACTGAGGTCCACCGCCACGAACCCCAGCGCCTCGTCCATCGGCACGTAGCTGTGCGCCGTGCGGACGATGCCGGCCCGATCGCCCAGCGCCCGGTCCAGCGCCTGGCCCAGGCAGATCGCCACGTCCTCGACGGTGTGGTGCGCGTCCACGTGCAAGTCGCCGGTCGCGCGCACGGCCAGGTCGAACAGGCCGTGGTGGGCGAACAAGGTCAGCATGTGGTCAAGGAAGCCGACGCCGGTGGTCACGTCGGCCACCCCCCGACCGTCCAGCGCCAGGGTCAGGTGGATGTCGGTTTCGCCGGTTTTGCGGTTGATGATTGCGGTACGCATGGAAGACCTCACTGAGCCAGAGAAATACCTGATCGGCTGAATCATCCGAAATGAAACCGATGCAGCCTGACGACTGCATCGGCGCCTTGGTCGTGACCACGCGATTGTCACAAGTGCCAGTCGAGAGCGACTTGGTATCAGCCCGAAGGCTGTGCTGCATGGAGGATTCTTTGCACGAGCCGATCCACCCCCGTGGAGGGATTTAGACACTGTTCCCAATCGACATCTGCTCGTTTGCGCAGGCTTTCTGCGTTGGCAAGCGCGATTTTGGTTTGATCCTTTACACAGGCGAACGCGTTCATGGACTTGGTGTACTGCGGAAGATAGTGGCACAGCCGGTCTAGAACCTCCGTCGCGTCGGTGAAGGGGCGATCGGTGCATTCGTAGTGCAGCAAGTACCAGTATTCGAACGCCGGATTTGAGACCGCAAATTGCACGCGGGCCTGCGAGGCCCGATTCTTGACATCTTGCAGGTCAGGATGAGTTCCTTCCTGCTCAGTGTCAAAAACGCACCATGCTTCGTCATTGCTGCTCAGGTCTAGCTGGCGCTCCTTCTGATGCAGCAGAGCTGTTTTCAGGATCCCTCCAGGCGACCCTCGGCCGTCAGAACCCGGCACGACCTCGACTTGCAGCCCATGAATGCGGAACGCATTCCTCAAGGCTCTGAAGTACCGTGGCTCAGTCTCCTTGCCTTCGCACACGATCAGGATGATCGGTTGCTGCCGATTTCCTGCTTGACGTCGATAACTGGATTCGGCACGTTCGGCACCGAACGTACCTTTACGGCCTGAGGGCTTGGCTTGATGGCTCACACGCACTTCTCCTCATTGAGCAGGGATGGATCGCCCAGGAAAGGGATCGCACCGTAGCGACCTTGCAGATAGCCCTTCGCCAACGACTCGCTCTTACGCGGGCTGTACTCCAAGAGCGAGTACATGTGCGACGCGCCGGCAATATCTTTCTCTGTGAACCAGATCTGATCGCGGCGGAACAAGGTCTGGTCTAGCAGTGAGGTGTCGTGTGTGTTGAAGATCAACTGCGCGTTCTTCTTGTTTATCTCCGGGTTATGGAACAGTTCCACCAGCGCACGCACAAGCAGTGGGTGCTTACTCGCATCCAATTCATCCACAAAAAGCACCTGACCTTGGTTAAGCGCCCTCAACAGTGGCGTGGCCGAAAAGAACAAACCGATCGTTCCGTAGGATTCATCATCTAAGCGAAGCCCAACCGATTCTCCACCAGGGGTAGAGTGCAACATCTCAACGATGATATCAACTTTATTGCCTTCAGCATTCTTCTTAGTGAGCCTTCTGCCTCTTCGTGTCTGCCCTTCAGAAACGTCGAGTGGCGTCGCAGGAATCTCAGTGATCACGTAGTCGGAGATGCCGACATCGCCCATGCGGAGAAGCGCACTGATCTGAGCATGGAAGTCCTCATCAAAGCCACCACCTAGAAAGGCCAGGTGCCCCTGTGTACCCTCCAGCTTGTCCTCAAACCAGGTGTAGGGAGCGATCAGCATGGGATGCTTGAACGTCGCAGCGGCGGATAGGAAGAGCGCGTTCGAGCGCGTCACTTCGCTAATCTGTTTGTTTTGGCCCTTAAGCGACGGTCCAAACTTATAGGTCTCCGTCGCGCTAACCACATCAAGCGAGCGATCAAAGTAAAGGACACTGACTCCGTGAGGGCTGGCGTAAAGATATTCGCGGTGAACGCGCTTCTGATCCACTGCAAAACCGTATTGATAACGCACGCCCTCGTAGATAAAAGTGAACTCGAACTCCGAGGGTTGGCCGCGCGTTATGTTGTCCAGCCAAAACGGCTGGATGTTCAGATCCTTGCCCGGTTTTTCGCTGGCAGAGCTGACTACAAGCATACCGGCAAAGTGCATGGCATCGAGAAGCTTGGTCTTGCCGGAAGCGTTCGGGCCATACACCACCACGCTCCGCAGCAGCCGCAGGCGTTTCGGTTTGGCGGGATCTGTTTCGATCACGTTATCGGGCAACGAGTTGTCCGAGCTGGCAACGAGGCTCAGCGTCTGTTCGTCGCGAAAGCAGCGATAGTTCTTGAGGCGAAATTCGACTAACATGGGGATCCTCCTGATCTACGCAATGATATTACGCTTTTTCTGCAAAAATGTCAAGTAGATCGGAGGTTAAATATCTTAGAATGTCATATTCTCACATCACTGAAGTTTCGGTATAGTACATAGCGATTCCTGCGCCGTGGCCGCATACTGAGTTGCAGCGTCAGGCATCAG
>JAPKMS010000022.1 GCA_026645775.1 Anaerolineae bacterium | reverse complement strand
AATTTTCTAGTCATGCGACCAGTGTATCACAACCCTGCCTGTCGCAAAGTGGCAACTCTCCGACAGGCTGCTAGGCATCGCCGTTATGGGTGGATGTACGGGCATGGCTGCTGGACTGCTGCTCCAGCGCTCGATCCCCGCCTACCAGGCTGCCCTGGTGATCTCGTTGGCTTGCTGGATGTTGGGTGGCGCTTTTGACCTGCCGGCTTCCTTCGGTGGCTGGTATGAAATGGTCTCGCGGCTGGTGCCGCATGCGCATGCCACCGAGCTGCTTTTTGCCAGTTACTACGGGAAGTTCATTGGCTCTCCCATAATTTCGTCAATTGCCCTGTTGGTTATGAGCCTGCTGGCGATGTCAGTTGCCACCATCCTCTACCGGCAGCGTGTTTTGAAACAGGAGTGAGGCTATGACTCGCTTGTGGATCTTATTTCGCACAGAACTAAAAGCCTGGCGCCGCGAACCGCTCTCTATCCTGGGCGGTTTCATCCCACCGCTGGTGATGCTGGTGGCTTTTGGGATGTTGTTTGGCTCGAACCTGGGCTTTTCCATCGCCGTAATCAACTACGATGAAGGCTCTTCAGGTGTCCTACTGGAAGAAACCATCCGCCAAGTGCTCTCGCCCTTTGGCACCCCGTACTATGATGTTCTGCCCCTGAGCGAAAGCGAGGCCTGGCAGCAGCTTGACGAATGCCGCATCGAGGGCGTGTGGGTGATTCCATCTGACTTTAGCGAGCGCCTGGCGGCCGGGCAGAATCCTTTACTCGAGATGCACTTCACCAACTACAACGACGACCGGGCCAAGAACCACCGCCTTTACGCTGCTGAGATCTTGTGGCGCTTTTACGAAAAGATCGGCCAGCCCCAACCGCCATTAAGCCTGGCCGAAACCTACCCCCGCCCCGAAATGGTGGATTGGTTTGGGGTAATTGCGGTTGGACTGGTGCTGTTCGGCGTCACGCTGGGGGCCATGTTCAACATCTTCCTGCTGACCTACAAGGAGCAGATTGCTCATATCACCCTGGAACTCGGTCTGGCGCCGTTTTCGCTGCTGTGGGCCCTCATCCCCAAGGTGCTGCTGGCCCTGGTGATGGGCCTGGTAACCGGAGCCGGCTTGCTGTTGGTGATCTACCTGTGGGTAGGCGTTTGGGCGGGGGGCTACGTGTGGGCGGCCTGCCTGCTAGCTGCTCTGGTCGCACCGCTGTGGATCGCCCTGGCATTGCTTCTGGGACTACGAGCGAAAAATTTCATGACCGGCGCGGTAGCGGCGATCCTTAGTGGGGTCATCGTGTTTTTTGCCGCCGGCGGCCTGTCTTCCCCAGAATACTACCCGCCGCTGCTCAAAGCGATTGCCGCTGTCTTCCCCAACACGTATGTGATCGACCCCTTGCGTGACCTGATTCTGTTCCAAACCTGGCCGGCGGATTATGCTTCCGCGCTGGGGATAGTGACCCTGTTCGCCGCGGCCGGGCTCAGCCTGGGACTGGCCCTGACCTGCCGGCAGCTCCGCCGGATTACGGCTTCGAGCCGACCCCGGCCGACGTGCGCAAGGTGGCCGACAGCACGCTGCTGATCGTCAACGGGGCTGGCTTCGAGAGCTTTTTGGGGAAACTACTGGCGAGTGCCGGCGGGCAGCGCCAGGTGGTGGAAGCCGCCGCGGGGCTGACCAGTCGCGCGGCGCGCGAGGGCGAGGAAGCGGTGATGAGCGACGCCGACCTCGCAGATGCCATGTGCAGCGCCGCCAGCGAGGAGCGGCCGCAAGCGGCGGCATCAGGAGCCGAACAGAGCCAGGCTGCCCCGTTGCCCGCCGAGATGGGCCTCTTTGAGGTGACCTTGGCACAGCGGCCGACGGCAGCTACGCCGGTTATCTGGCGTACGCCACTGACGAGGCGAGCGACTTCCAGATCGCCACCGGCGCAGGCCAGATCGCCGTGGTAAAGCACAGCGACGGGAGTGTCTTGGAGGTCGAAAAGGACTTCAAGCTGAACTGTCACGGCCTGGCCCAAGGGCACATCGTCGAGTTGGAAAAAGACGGCCAGTACATCCTGGCGCTGACCGGCTTCGAGACGGCGACGCCGCCGCTCCTGATCGGACCAGCAGGCGGCCACCATCATCACGAAGGCGACCCGCACTTCTGGCTGGATCCGGTCAACGTGATCAAGTACACCGAAAACGTCCGCGCCGGGTTGAGCCAGGCCGATCCCGACGGCGCGGCGACCTACGCCCGCAACGCCGATGCGTACAGCGCCAAACTGAAAGAGCTCGATGCCTGGATCAGCGAGCAAGTCCAATAGATCCCGACCGAACGGCGGCTGCTGGTGACCAACCACGAGAGCTTCGGTTACTTCGCCGACCGCTACGGCTTCAAGATCGTCGGCACGGTGATCCCCAGTGTCAGCACGGGGGCCTCGCCGTCGGCGCAGCAGTTGGCGCGGCTGACCGATCACATCAAAGCGACCGGTGCGCCGGCTATTTTCCTGGAGACCGGCGCCAGCCCGCAGCTTGCGCAGCAGTTGGCGCAGGAGGTCGGCATCAAGGCCGTGACCGAGCTGTACACGCACTCGACTACCGACGCTGGCGGTCCGGCGCCAACGTACATCGACATGATGAAGTACAACGTGAAGGCGATTGTAGATAACTTGAAGTAGCGTATCCTCTCAATAACCTGGGGAAATTGGAGCCATCCTCTGCCCCCAGGAGTCACTTGTCGTCTCGGCGATGGATCGAGTATACTGCCGTCGCTTCCTGCCAATGAACAGTGATGAGGCGCCGATAGAGGGGACCGGAGGTGAAATATGTGCATGTTCTGTGCCGCTGTACCGACGGTGGCAGCTTTGGGGCTGGCGGCGCGCGGGGAACAGAAGGAAAAGATCAAAGAGGCCCTGGCGCGCGGCGAGCCGCCCCCGCGGCCCCTCGTGCCGGCCGGCAAGGTCACGGCGGCCGCTCTGGTCGTGATCGTGGCGGTGGCCGCGATCTACCATACGCAGATATCGAGCGTGTAGGCATAGTGCAAGGGTAAGCCGGGTTGGCTGCCTGGCAGGAGCCGACGAGGTAGCATGACGACGATCGCAGTCATTGACTGCATGGGCGGCGGCATCGGCGTCCAGATCGTGACCCAGCTCCGCCAGGAGCTCCCGCTGGACGTGGAGATCCTGGCGCTGGGGGCGAACGCGGTCGCCACCGACCACATGACGCCAGAGGCGAGGCCAAGGCCAGCCGCGGGGCCAGCGGCGAGAACGCCATCCGCATCTCGGTCAACCTGGCCGACTTTCAGACCCAGTTCTGGGACTTCTATGACGAACTGTTGGCTTACTGGGCGGCCCCCAGTCCCGCTGAAAAAGTACGGCTCACCGCCGAGTTCGAACGCATCTTCACCACCGTCATGGGCTACCAGCAACTTGATGCCCGAATTGCCAAGACGCAACTCAAGAAAGCCAGCCTGCTGCTGGTGCTCGACCATCCTGAGATCCCGCTGCACAATAACCCGGCCGAATTGGGCGCCCGGCAGCGGGTGCGCAAACGCGATGTCAGCTTTGGCCCACAGACCGCCGATGGCGCCAAAGCCTGGGACACCTTCCAAACTTTGACGGCCACCGCCCAGAAGCTGGGCGTGAGCATCTATCACTACATCCGTGATCGCATCACCCAGGCCTATGCCCTGCCCAGCTTGGCCAGTCTGATCACTAAGCGCGCCCAGCAAGAACCGCTGGGCCAATCCTGGGTCGTAACGTAGCGCCCCGGATTATTGAGAGGATACCGGGCGCTCGACTTGACGGGTTGCTTGGTCACGATTGACGCCATCGGCTGCCAAACGGCCATTGCGCAACTCATT
>JAPKMS010000004.1 GCA_026645775.1 Anaerolineae bacterium | reverse complement strand
TAGCTCAGCGTGACGAACGGCCTGCCCGCAGTTTGCCTGGGTCGCGCGGCGATCGCGGCCGCTAACGCTTCAAGCGCGGGCATCATCGGCCGCAAGCTGCGGCAGCGCATCGATGTGCAACAAGTGCCGCATGCGCGCCGCCTTCGTGCTGAGATAGGCGGCATTTTCGAGCGTCACGCTGGCCAGGATCGGCACACGCTCGCTGACCGCCACGCCGGCCGCCTGAAGCTGCTCGATCTTGTCCGGGTTGTTGGTCAGCAGGCGCACCGAGCGAATGCCCAGGTCGGCCAGGATGGCGGCTGCGATGGTGTAGTCACGCTCGTCGGGGCGATGGCCCAGCAGCACGTTAGCGTCCACCGTATCGTAGCCCTGGTCCTGTAGATTGTACGCCTGGAGCTTGTGTGCCAGGCCGATGCCGCGGCCCTCCTGGCGCAGGTAGAGCAGCACGCCGCGGCCCGCAGCGCCGATCATGTTCAGCGCGCGGCGCAACTGCTCGCCGCAATCGCAGCGCAGCGAGCCCAGCACGTCACCGGTGAAACACTCCGAGTGTGCGCGCATCAACACATCCTGCTGGTCATACACATCGCCCATCACCAACGCCAGGTGCTCTTTGGTGTCCCGGTTGTTGGTGTAAACGCACAACTGAAACTCCCCGGCCAGCGTCGGGATGCGTCCGCAACTGACTTTACTGACAACCAGATCGTCCATGAGCTATTTTCGCCGCCCTTCCAAGAACAATAACGCGATCAGCGCCACCTCGATCACCTTGGTGAGGTAGCCGATGGGAGCACGTAAGCCCATGATGAGCCACAAAATCACGGTGAGCGCAGTATACCCGATGAGCGCCCAGCGCGCCCAGGCGCGATAACGCGCCAGCGCCGGCAGCGGCGCGTACAGGGCCGCAGTCAGCGCCACGAAGCCCAGCCCGTTCAGGATGAACAGCGGGCTGGGGAACACCAGGGTGAAATGGATGATCGCAGTCGCCAGGGCCAGCACAATGATGCCGGCCTGCAACCGTCCAAACTTGACGCCTGCCTCTTTCATGATCGCCCTCCACGTCTGATCGAGATGTAGCTTTCAGCCGGTCTGTGACCGGCGGCCTGTATGCACACAAAACGTTTTACTGACTGCGACGAGGCTGGGTCAACACGGCCGCCAGGGCCAGCCCGGTCGCGCCCAACACCACATCCCGCGCTCGGATCAGCAAGCTCAGAGCAATGCCCAGCGCGGGAGAAAAGCCCAGCGCCGCGAACGCCACCGCCTGGCTGACCTCCAACGCGCCCAATCCGCCCGGCATGGGTACCAGAAACGCCAGCCGCATCGCTGTCAGCGCAGCCACCATCTGCCAAAATGCCGGCTGCGCGCCCAAAAGCCATGACGCCAGCCAGTACTCACCGACCAGTGCAGCCCAACTGACCATGGAAACCGCCAGCGCCGCGGCCAGAGTCCCCGGCGAGCGCCGGCAGAACACGGCCACCTGCGCTTCGGCCTCTCGCAGCACGCCGGACAGCCGCGTCAGGCCGGCCCGGCCGCGCGGCAGCCAGCCAGCCAGCGCCGCCACCGGCGTCGAGAGCGGATGGCGGCCGGCCCACAACGCGCTCAGCACAACGATGGGCAGCGCCAACAACAGCGCCGCGCCAACGATGGCCTGGGATCGGGCAGCAGCCGGCAGCAGCGCGGGCAGCTCACGCCCTTGCAGCGCCAACACCGCGGCCAGCCCGGCCGCCAGGAACGCGAAATTGACCAGTAATTCCAGCGTTTTATCCAGCGCGACTGCGGCCACCGCCACGGCCGGCGGCACGCCATCCCGCCGGGTCGTCAGATAGACCTGCAGCGGTTCGCCGCCAAACTGCGGGCCGGGCGTGAAGTAGCTGACCCCGAACGCAGCCAGCCGATACCCGACCAGCCAGCGATACGGGATGCGCTGCCCTTGCGCCCGCAAGATCAGCCACCAGCGACTGCTGAAGGTGAGCAGGACGAGCAAATTGGCCCCGGCCAGCAGCCCGATCTGCCCCGGCCCCAACCGCCGCAGCACCGCCCACGTCTCGGCCAGCGGCGTCGAGTGCAGCACCACGGCCAGCAGCGCCAGCCCGGCCAGGATCAAAAAGCCGTGCGGACGGAAGACCCGGCGGATCATACCCGTCACCCCGGAACCTGTTTCAACAGGTTTGGCCTACCAGCCGCCGAATGAATTCGGCGGCTCATTCGGCGGCTCGCCTGGCCGCCCGCCGCTCGAACAGCGCATCGTCCGCCGGCCACAGCGCGTACGCACCGCCGCCCAAATACAGCAGGCCGATAATCGCCACCAGCAGCCCTCCGTGATACGGCTGATAGCCCTGCACGGCCAGATCGACGCACGTGGCAGCCAGTAAGCCCAGCGCCGATAACCGGCTGGCGACGCCCAACGCGATCAAGCCGGCCGCGAGCAGGGCCATCAGGTCAATCTGCGTCCCAATCTTCAGCGCCAACGCCGCGCCGCCCAGCCGCAGCACCGGCGGCAGCCAGCGCGCGACCAGCGCATATCCGCGCGCCACCCATCGATAGCCGGCCGACGCCGGGTCCACCGCGCCGCTGACCACCAGCCAATCCCGCGTGAACCCGGCCAGGAACGGGATGCCGAAGCACGCGCCGGCCACGAAGGTCGCAGGCGGGCCGAACAGCGGCCACAGGATCACGCTGATGAACGCCATCTGCAGGCCGGCCGCGATGCGGCGCAGGGCGCTGGGGGTCAGGTCATACGTGGGGCGGCCGCGACGTTTCAGCCACCACAGCCCGGCCACGAACAGATAGCGCGCCAGCCCCACGGCCAGATACGGCCACGGCAACTGCCCGTAACGCACCGCCAGCCCGACCGCCACCAGCACGCCCAGCCCATCGAACTCCATGTCCAGCGTTGCGCCCAGCACGGTGACGCGGCGGGTGAACCGGGCCAGCGCGCCGTCCAACAGATCGGCCGCGATGGCGACGGTGTAAAGGACGGCAGGCGCCCAGGCCAGCGCGTCTGCCGGGCGGGGCAACACCAGGAAACCGGCCAGAATCGCCAACAGCAGGCCGCGCGCCACCGTGACCCAATTGGCCGGACCCAACCCGGAGAAAAGCGCGGTCGCCGCAGGCAAGTGGTTGGCGGGGAGGTTGCGGCGGAGGAGGGCCAGTTCAAAGGTGGCCGCCAGCACAGCCGGGACCACCCAACTTAAGGCCGGCCGGAGGCCCCAGGTCGTCCACAGCCAAAAAAACGCAGCGGCCAACAGCGCGACGGCCAGACCGACGGCCCACCACCACTGGCGTCGCAGCGAGCACAGTGCCGGGCTCATCATCGGCGCAACCTGGCGGCCAGCCAGAACACCGCGCCCGCGAACGCGAAGATCAGCCCCAGGATCACCAGTCCAAACTTGACTGTG
Organism: Anaerolineae bacterium; assembly: GCA_026645775.1. Classification (GTDB taxonomy): domain Bacteria; phylum Chloroflexota; class Anaerolineae; order CG2-30-64-16; family CG2-30-64-16; genus MO66. The sequence continues at coordinate 8,608 of JAPKMS010000004.1, read as the reverse complement.
GCGCAGACGGCCGACACCACCGGCCACGGCGCGGCGGCCGTGCCGGCCAGCAGCATCTTCGTCAGCGCGAAGTTCTCCACCGCATCCAGCAGCGCAGCGAGGCCCAGGCCCCACGCGAACGCCAGGCCCAGGCCGGCCAGCCAACGCCAGCGGCGCCCCAATTGGCGGCCGGCCCACGCCGCGGCCAGCCCGATCGTCGCGGCGTAGCTCACCATGAACAGGTAATCCAGCCCCAACCCGAGCGCCGCGTAGAGGCGCGCCCGCGCGTCCCACGAGTCAAGCATGGCCTGCGCCCGCGCCCCTGTGCCGGCCAATTCAAACGAGATGATGCCCCGCGGCGCGACGCTTGTTTGCAGCGGTGCGTCGATCACCCGAAACACGCCGAAAATCAGCAGCGAGAAGGCCAGCGCCACCCCGAACAGCGGCAGCGCTCGAACGGTTTGCGGGACTGTGGCACCCACCGAAGTCCGGTTCATGGCGCGCTCCTTGTGACAAAACGTCTGCGGGCGCATGATATGCCATCCGCCGCGCACTGTCAACCTGCTTCATCTGCCAGCAAATGACCTTCGTAGATGCGCCGCACCACCTCTTCGATCTCCGGCTCCTGCACCGACAGGTCGAGCACGCGCTGGTCGCGGAAAAGGAGCGGGACGATGCCCGCCACGCTCCCGTGCGCGGCCACCCGCAGCCAGACGCGATTCGCCTCCTGGCGGATCGTCTCGGCGCCGGGCAGGGAGAGCGGCCCCGGCGGCGTCTCGAAGTCGACGACCAACACGCGGCCCTCGCCGAAACGCTGCCGCAGCGTCTCCAGCGCGCCGTCAAACACCAACCGGCCGTGGTCGATCATGATCACCCGCTCGCACAGCTTCTCGACGTCGCCGAGGTCGTGCGTGGTCAGGATCACCGTGGTGCCGCGCTCGCGGTTGATGGCCCGGATGAAACCGCGGATGCGCTCCTTGGCGACCACATCCAGCCCGATGGTCGGCTCATCCAGGAACAGCAGCATCGGATCGTGCAGCAGCGCCGCAGCGAGATCGGCGCGCATCCGCTGACCCAGGCTCAGGCTGCGCACCGGCGTGTCGAGAAATGGACCCAGGTCCAGCAGCGCATCAAAAAGGCGTAAATTCTGCCGGTAGCGATCGGCCGGCACACGGTAGATGTGGCGCAGCAGGTCGAGCGACTCGATCACCGGCAGATCCCACCATAGGCCCGTGCGCTGGCCGAACACCGCGCCCAGACCCCGCACGTGCTCGGTCCGCTGGAGCCACGGCACGCGGCCGGCCACCCGCACTTCGCCGTCGGTCGGCACGAGGATGCCGGTGAGGATCTTGAGCGTGGTCGATTTGCCGGCGCCGTTGGGCCCCAGGTAGCCCACCAACTCGCCCGGCGCGATGCGGAAGCTGACGCCATCCACCGCATGAACGACGTGCGCCTCGCGCGTGACCAGGTTCCGCACCGCGCCCAGCGCCCCGCGATGGTGCCGGTAAACCCGGAACTCCTTTTTGAGCGCAACCACCGAAATCATCGCGTCCTCAACTCCCCGTGCTCTGATAATGCCGCACACCCACGCGCCAGATCGCGATGGCGCCGCGGAAGGCCGCGACCGCGATCAACGGCGCCAGAAACGACACCCAGCCCGGCAGCCCGAACGGATCCGGTTTGCCCAACAGGAACAGGGCCGGGTAATAATTGACAAACGCCAACGGGATCACAAACGTGAAGATCGACCGCAGCCACGCCTCGTAGATGTGCATCGGGTAGCTGGTCATAAACTGGCCACCGTAGGTAAAGATGTTGGCCACCTCGTGCATCTGCGGCGACCAGAACGACAAGGTCGCGCCCAAAACAAAGATCGCCATGAAAAACAACGCCCCGCCGGCCAGCATGACCCCCCAAAACAACCAGTGCCCCACGTTCCAGACGGGTTTCAGCAGTACAAACGCCACGCCCAGGGCAATCGTCCCCTGCGCCAGCCGGCCAAATCGCCGCAACGGAAACGCGCCCGTCAACATTTGAAAGATCACCGGCAGCGGACGGAGCAGCACCCGGTCGAAGTCACCCCGCACCACCCACTGCTCGAAGTTATCGAAGGTGCCGACGAAGAGCTCGGCCAGGCTGAAGGAAACGGCTGAGGAGCCGTAGAGAAAGACCACTTCCGCCAACGTCCATCCACCGATCGCCTGAAAGCGCATCAGCAGGACGGCCACCATCACGAAATCCAGGCCGGTGACGAGCAGATTGCCCACCAGCTCAGCCACAAACGAGGCGCGATATTGCATCTCGGAGCGCACCTGCATGCCGATCATCCGGAAATAGAGCCGCAAGCCCTCACGCATCGCCTCACCCGCCATTGACCGTCAGCCGCTGCACCATGCGACCCAGCACCCACCGCCCGATCAGCACCCAGGCGATCAGCCACAGCACCTGCTCGCCCAACACCCGCGCCAGGGCTGGGCCGGTCATTTTGCCCAGGTAAACGTTGATCGGCACCTGGGCCAGCCCGCGAAACGGCAGCGCCTCGGCAAGGGTGCGCAGCCAGGCCGGGAAGAAGTTGATCGGCACGATGAAACCGGCGAAGAACATCAAGAGGGTGTTAGTCAGATACAGGATGCCGCGCGCGTCCGTGGTCCAGAAGGCGAGGCTGTTTGCGATGAAGCGGAAGGTAAAGCTCAGCAGCGTGCCCGTCACTATGCTGCTGAAAAACAGCAGCCACGTCCCGGCGTCGGCCGGCAGCCGGCCGCGGAAGATCAGCATGCCGATGACGAAAGTCGGCGCCCCGCGAAACAACAAGAAGTAGACCGCCCGGCCCAGATCGATGGCCGCCCAGTACAGGTAGAAATCCAGAGGCCGGCTGAGATCGGTGACGATCTGCCCTTTGACGATGGCTTCAGACAGTTCCCGGTTGCCGAACGCCGACATCACCATCAGCAGCGACTGGGCAATGATGGCATAAGTCACGGCGTCGCGGACATCCAGCCCGCCGACATCACCGCGGCCGCGAAACAGTGCGGTGTAAATGGAAATATAGATCGCGCCGAAGAAGGTATTCGTCAGGATGCCGGCCACGTTGGCGGCGCGATAGGCCAGGTTCTTCTGAAAAGATTTTGCGGCGATGTGGAGATAAATCACGGACGAAATTGTACACACAGAGGCGTGGATGGTAAAATCCCGCCCCAATGCATCGTAACGCTGAGCCACCTGCTCCCCGCTCCCGCGCCGGTCGCAACCCGCCGCTGGCTGTGCTGGCCTGGCTGCTGCAACTTGACCGGCCCGTGCCGCCGCGCACCGATGACGAGATCGCTGCCGAGGTCGAGCGCAACTACACCTGGAACTTCACGGTCAACCTGCTGGATGGCGTCATCTTCACATTCGGCTCCAGCTTCATCTCATCCACCACCATCCTGCCGCTGTTCCTGAGCAAACTGACGACCAACCCACTTGCCTTCGGCCTGCTGGCGGTGCTCGCGCAGGCCGGCTGGTTCCTGCCGCAGCTTTTCACCGCCAATCTGATGGAACGGCTGGCGCGCAAGAAGCCGGTGGTGGTCAACCTGGGCATGTTCTTGGAACGCCTGCCGATCTGGGTGATGCTGACAGCGGCCTTTGTGGCCTCCCGCCGGCCAATCCTGGCCCTGGCGCTGGTGTTGGGCGGATATGCCTGGCACGCCTTGGGCGCAGGGATCGTTGCGGTCTCATGGCAAGATCTGATTGCGCGCTGCTTCCCCGTGACCCGGCGCGGAAAATTCTTCGGCACAACGTCGTTCGTGGGCGCGGGTGTGGGCGCGGTGGGCGCGGTGCTGAGCACCTGGCTGCTCAACCGTTATGCCTTCCCGGCCAACTTCAGCTACACGTTCGCGATCGCCGCGACGGCCATGACCTTCAGTTGGGTTTTCCTGGCACTGACGCGTGAACCGGTGCAGGCGCCAACGACACGCCGGCGCGGCAACATCGAGTATCTGGCCAGCCTGCCGGCCTTGCTGCGGGGCGATGAAAACTTCCGGCGCTTCCTCATCACGCGGATGCTGCTGGCGCTGGGCGGCATGGGCAGCGGCTTCGTCACGGTCACGGCCGTGAACCGCTGGCACATCCCTGACAGCACGGCCGGACTTTTCACCCTCGCGCTGTTGGCCGGGCAAACGGTGGGAACCCTGCTCTTCGGCTTCCTGGCCGATCGATTTGGGCATAAGCTGTGCCTGGAACTGGGCACGGTGACCGGCCTGGCGGGGTGCCTGGTCGCGTGGCTGGCCCCTGGGCCGGGCTGGTACTTTGCCGTCTTCGTGCTGTTGGGATTCCTGTCGGGCGCGGTGCTGGTCTCGGGGATCTTGATCGTCATGGAGTTCAGCAAGCCGGAGCGCCGGCCGACCTACGTGGGCATTGCCAACACCGGCGTGGGGCTGGTGGGGGCGGTCGCGCCGTTATTGGGCGCCGCGTTGGCGGAGGCCGGTTTCGCCTGGCTCTTTGCCGCCAGCGCCGCCGTGTATCTGATCACGCTCGTCCTGTTCCACGGCTGGGTGCGTGAGCCCCGCCATGCCGTTTGAAGGCGCCTTTTATACTTTCCCCTGGCGCAACTGCTCAATGAAAGGCTCGTAAACGCTGGCGTCCCGATCATAGTGCGCGAGCGTGTAGTAATCTTGCACGATCTGCGCCTGCTGCTCCCGGTTGAAGTCGCGCAGCCGCTTGCCCTGGTCGCGCGCGAGCCCGAGGCCTTCCGCACCGCCGTAGCCATAGCCTTCTTCCTGCTGCGCCAGCAGCGCCTCGGCGAAGTAACGACTGCCCGCGCGTTCGTACTGATAAACGTGCACCAACTCATGCACGAGGATATCCAGGTTCGTCCGTTGATGGCCGCCCAGGTCCGGCATGTTCACGGTGTGAAATGTTGTAAAGGCGCGGCCGCCGTTGGCCGCAAAGACCAACCGCAAGATGCCGCGCTGCGCCACGCGGATGTCCTGGTAGCGCAGAGCCAGCGGACCGAGGACATTGGCGGCGGCGGTGATCTCCGTGCCTGTCAGCGGCGTCGCCCGCGTGAGGATCCGCCAGATGAACGAGAAGATCTCCGGCAGGCCGGCCACGTCCAAAATTTCCAGCAGCAACTGAACCACCCGGATGCCCCCTTGGCGCAGCCGCGACTTGAGCCAGGCCTGGAAATTCCGCCCGCCGCCCCGTCGCAGCACCCGCACTCCGATCGGAACAACGGTGATGATTCCCATCAGTGCAAAAACCAGGGTTGAGCCCAGCCGCCACAGCCGGTTTGGCAGGAAGCGCACCAGGTTAGCCGCCCATTTGGCGAGGTCTTCCAACCGGTCGGCCAGCCAATCAAAAAGGGTTGTGATCGCGCCCGCGACGATGTGTGCGGCGGCCTGCGCCTTGTTCATGATACCACCTGCCCCATGGGATAGCCCTCCAGCCACACGGAGACGGCCTCCGGTTCGAGGATTGGACTGCTTTGAGCCGCTATAGGTGTTCAGGTAATCTTTTGGGGATTCGAGCGGAGCATCCTGAGCGGAGCCGGGGTAAGGCCCCGGCGTAGTCGAAGGATGCGGAGCGGTCATCACACAAGGGCGCATCCTTCGACTACGCAGCGCGGACGAATGCGCTGCTCCGCTCAGGATGCTTGCAGTGTGATCCCCGAATTTTTATCTGACGTACTATAGTATATCATAGGCTTGCGCGGGGCACAGATTGACGCATCTCGCATCCAGGGTCATTCAGTTCTATTGAATGATACGGCTCATGGTCTCCCGTACCCAAATCGGGCTACAATGGTCACAGAGCCTGTTAACCGGACGCAAAAGGAAGGTCACGATGCCTGATCCCAACGATCGCCGCGAGTTCATCAGAGGGCTGCTGCTGCTGTCGGCGGCCGGCCTCGCCGCTTGTGCGTCAAAACCAACGCCACAGCCAGCCGCACCTACCGCCACGGCCGCCCAACCCGCAGCCCGCCCCACCGGGGAAGCCCGCACGCCATCTGCAATCCCGCCGGCAGCAACACCCACCCTGGTCGTTTCGCGCGGCGGCGACCCGGCCGAGCTCACTCGCCGGGCCATTGCCGCCCTGGGTGGCATCGAACGCTTCGTTAAACCGGGGGCAAACGTCATCGTCAAGCCCAACATCTGCAACGCCTATCATGGGCCGGAGTATGCCAGCACCACCAACCCGAATGTGGTCGCAGCCATCGTCGCACTGTGCCTGGGTGCGGGCGCGCAACGCGTGCGCGTGATGGACTTTCCCTTCGCTGGCTCGCCCCAGGCCAGTTACGAGACCAGCGGCATCGCGGCTGCAGTGGTGGCAGCGGGGGGGCAGATGGAGATGATGAACCGCCTGAAGTTTCGCAAGACCGCGATTCCGCAGGGCAAGAAACTGCGGTCAAGCAACATCTACGGTGACATCCTGGATGCGGACGTGGTCATCAACATCCCCATCGCCAAGAATCACGGGTCCGCCGGCCTCACGTTGGGCATGAAGAACCTGATGGGCGTGATCCAGGATCGCAACACACTCCATGCCTGGGGCCTGCACCAGTGCATCGCCGATCTCAATACCGCCATCCGGCCGCAGCTCACGGTGGTCGATGCCTATCGCATGCTGATGGCGAACGGCCCCACCGGCGGCAACCTGGATGACGTCAAACAGGCCAACACCGTCATCGCCAGCGCCGATGGCGTGGCCGCGGACGCCTACGCAGCCACACTTTTTGGCATCCAGCCTGCGGAAATCGGCTACATTAAGCTCGGTGCGGAACTGGGGCTGGGGACGATGGATTTGAGTGCGATCAAGATTGAAGAAATCGCCGTTTGATGCGGGGAACATGATCCGTGAGCACACTGCGCAGACTCCGCCCCTGGGTCCAGGCCCTCGCCTTCGCCTCGTTCTGTGTTCTGCTGATCGGCGCAGGCAAGCTGGCGTTCCTGCCGGCTGATTTGTTCTTCCGGCTGGATCCGTTGGCCGCGCTGGCGAACATGCTGGCCGCACGCCAGATCGTGCCGGCACTGGGCGTCGGCGCGGCGATCACGCTCGCGGCAACGCTGATCCTGGGACGCGTCTGGTGCGGCTGGCTGTGCCCCCTGGGCGCAGTGCTCGATTGGGTGCCGGCGCGGCGAAGCAAACGCTTCGAGCCTGATCCCGCGCCGCGGCTGCGCCAGGTCAAGTACTTCCTGTTGGCGCTGATCGGGGTCGCCGCGCTGCTGGGCAACCTCACGTTCCTCATCCTTGACCCCATCACGCTGATTTACCGCACCGGGACGACCGCGGCCTGGCCGGGGCTGGTCGCGCTGATCTCCGGGGCTGAGGCCCTCCTTTACCGGGCGCCATTGCTCCAAGCGCCGATTGATTGGTTCGAAGGTGCGGTCCGGGGCGTCCTCCTGCCGCTCGTCCAACCGGCCTACGGCCTGGGCATCCTGCTTGCGCTGATCTTCATCGGCATCCTGGCGCTGAACGCGATCCGAGACCGGTTCTGGTGTCGATACTTATGTCCACTTGGCGCCCTGCTGGGGGTGGTCAGCAAGGTCGCCTGGCTGCGCCGCAAGGTCGGGGATGTTTGTGTGGATTGCCAGCGGTGCGCCCGCGCCTGCCCGACCGGGACGATCGATCCGCAGCAAGGGTTCGCCAGCGACCCGGCCGAGTGTACAATGTGCCTGGAATGCGTTCCGGTCTGCGCTCAGTCGGGCCAAAGCTTCACCGGACACCTGCGGCCGGCCGCCTGGCGCCCCTATGACCCCTCGCGACGGCAGTTCCTGGCGGCCGCGAGCGCGGCAGTTGTCGCGGCTGGGTTGTTCGCCGCGGAGCCGGCCGCCATCCATGATGATCCGCGGTTGATCCGGCCGCCGGGCGCGCAGGGCAAGACCTTCCTGGCCCAATGCATCCGGTGCGGCCTCTGTGTTAAGGCCTGCCCGACATCAGGGCTCCGGCCCAGCTTCGACCAGGCTGGCTGGGCCGGGATCTGGACGCCGGTGCTGACGCCGCGGCTGGGCTACTGCGACTACACGTGCACCGCTTGTGGCGCCATCTGCCCCACCGGTGCGATCCCACCGTTAGCCCTGGTCGACAAGCGCTTGACCGTGATCGGGCACGCGGCCATCGATCGGGATCGCTGCCTGCCCTGGGCCGACAACATCACCTGCCTGGTGTGCGAGGAGATGTGTCCCCTCCCCACCAAGGCGATTGTCCTGGAGGACGTGACCGTATCACAGCCCGGGGGCGGCGAACCGCTCGCCGTCCGGCGTCCCACGGTGCTGCAAGACCGCTGCATCGGCTGCGGTATCTGCGAGAACCGCTGCCCGCTCACCGGCGAGGCCGCGATCCGGGTGTATGCACCGACAAATCTGAGCACGGGAGGGTAGACATGGCCGCTCGCATCCGCCTCATTGTCGATGATGGGTTCCGCTTCACGCTGGCCTGGCCCGCCCCGGCCGGGGCCGACGACACCCCGTGCGCGCCCGCGCACCTTGACTACGGCGATGGCGCGGCGCTCGATCTAGGCGTGCTGTGCCCGCCGACCGCGGTCACCTGGCGTGAGCAGCGCCAACTCGATTTGGGCAGTCATCGCTATGCCGGAGCCGGGCCCTATCGCGCCCGGTTGACCTGGGGCGCCGCGAGCGCCGAGGCGCTCGCGGCG
>JAPKMS010000242.1 GCA_026645775.1 Anaerolineae bacterium | reverse complement strand
TCGTCCCGCATCGCCACATCGCCGGTGTGCAGCCAGCCGTCCACGATCGTCTTGGCGGTCACTTCCGGCATCTGCCAGTAGCCGGGCGTCACGCCCGGTCCCTTGATCAGCAGCTCACCGCGCTCGCCGGGCGGCAAGTCGCAGCCCTGGACATCCACGATGCGCACATCGACGTACAGACACGGCTTGCCCACCGAGCCGAGCTTGCTGTTGGGATAGCCGGGGTCCACCAGGAACACCGTGGGTCCGGTCTCGGTCATGCCGAAGCCGAAACGGATGTCGATGCCCCGTTTGCGGTAGAGCTGCAGCAGGCTGGTCGGGATCGGCGCGCCGCCGTCCGACCACGAGCGGACGTGCGACAGGTCGGTGCGGTCGAAGTCCGGGTGCTGGCTGAGGAAGAGGTAGATCGCCGCCACGCCGAAGAAGGCGGTGGCCTGGGTCGAGAGCAGCCGCAGCGTCTCGGCCGGCTCGAAGCTGCGCTGAACGATGGCCGTGCCGCCCACGTGGAAGGTTGGGTTGGTCAGCATGTTCAGCCCGCCGGTGTGGAAGCAGGGCAGCACGTTCAGTGTCGTGTCTTCCGACGTCAGATCGATCTTAAGTCCCATGTTAAGGGCGTTGTAGAACACCATGCCGTAGGTTTGCAGCACGCCCTTGGCGCGGCCGGTGGTGCCCCCGGTGTACAGGATGTGCCAGACCTCGTCCAGGCTGCGCGCCGGCATCACGATCGGCCGGCCGGAGGCGTGCGCCAGCGCTGCCTCGTAGGCCCACTCGCCTGCGGGCGCCTGCCCCGGTGCGGCCAGCGTCATCAGCCGGTCGAGGCCGAGCCGCTCCCGCAGCGCGGCGGCCGACGCTGCGAAGGGTGGGTCGTAGATCAGCGCGACCGGCGTCGAGTCGCGCATCATCTGCTCGAGCTCGGGCACGGCGAGCCGCCAGTTGAGGCAGACCAGGATCACGCCGGCCTTGGCGCAGCCCCACAGGACCTCGAAGTATTCGGACGAATTGTTCGCCAGCAGCGCCACGCGCTCGCCGGGCCGAACATGCCACTCGTCGCGCAGAAACTCGGCGAACCGGCTGGCGCGCAGGTGGAACTGCGCATAGGTGAAGTGACGATCCGTGGCGGCATCGATCAGCGCGATCTTATCCGGCCGCATTTCGGCTTGCTTGGCAAGCCAGTCGAAGGTGTACATGAAGGCTCCTCGTTGAGAACGTCGATTGGTGCGTTTGCTGGTTTGTTGGTTTGTTGGTTTGCCAATCGTAGGAACCGTGCTACCACCGTTCCCGATGCACCACTTCCTCCAACGCCAGCTTGCCGCGCAGCAGCCGCCCCAAGGCCCGGCTGTCGCCCCGGCTGAAGCCGGTGACATCGGCCATCTCCTGTGTCGGCCGCGGTTTGGGCGGCTCGTCGTGATACCCCAGCGGCGTCGCAGCGATGATCTCAACGCGCTGCGGGATGCCGAGCATCTCCCGCAAGGCGCCGCCGCCCTCATCGAGCGCGAACCCGCCGAACCAGCGCGTGCCCAGGCCGAGCGCCGTCGCCGCGACCATCAAGTTCTGCATCGCCGCGCCGAGACTGACCAGGTGCCATTGGCGCAGCACGGCCTCATGCTCCGGTCGGGCGAACGCCACTTTCGTCTCCAGACACACGAACACGAAGCACGGGGTCAGGTCAAACCCCGCATACAGACCCATCAGCCGCGCGATGTAGCCCTCGGGTAGGCCCAGCAGCTCCGTAAAGACGCGCCGCTCTTGCACTTCGACCAGATACCGCGCAACCTGCCGGGTCAGCGCCGGGTCGGTCACCACGACGAAGGCCCACGGTTGCAGGTTGACCGGACTGGGCGCCGCAACCGCAGCAGCCAGGACCGCCTCGATTTTAGCCGGCTCGACCGGGTCGGGCCGGAAGCGGAGCACCCCGTGACGTCCTGCGATGGCTTCCAATGCGTCCATGGCGATGTTTCCCTCGTCGCCCGGCGACTGTAAGTCGCTGCAACGTTTGTCAAGTCGGCCTGCGCCGACTGGAATTGCCGGCCCGTCGCGTCGATCC
>JAPKMS010000021.1 GCA_026645775.1 Anaerolineae bacterium | reverse complement strand
GGGAGGAGTTCTGCGCCCTTGTTGCTGCGGTGCGGTCCCGGCCGGTGGTGCGGTTGGGCTGCTGGTGCGGGCCGGCCGGCGCTCCGCGCGGGCGCCGGCATACCTCCCCTCCAACCAACGCGGGACACCCGCGACCCGTCCAACTACGGACAACAACACAACCTGCCGATAGTGCGACGAGTGGTGCGTTTAGTCGCCGGCTAGATAGGCGTTATAGGCGGCGCGCAGGGCTGGATGAACGGAGGTGACACAGCCGACTTCCCGGTCCAGAATGCTGCCGAGCTTGCGCACGTCTACGTTCTGCCAGTTAATCTTCTCGGACACGGCCCGGCTGATCTGATAGCTGATGGCGAGTTGGCGCGCTTGGTTGCCGTAGTCGTCTTGAAATGGGCCGTAAACCTGCATGACGAAGGCGGTTAGGCCCGGCTCGACGGCAAAGGCGCGCGGGGCGCAGCTCTTGAAGTCGTAGAGGAAACCGGCAATGAGCGAACGCTCATCCCAGGCGACGCCGTCGTAGGCAATGACGCCAATGCCGTCACGGTTGGCACTTTGGCCCTTCGACAGGCTGGCAGCCAAATCAGCCAGGCTGGCTGGTGGCGCGACAGTGGCGCGCGGGATCGGGGTGCGCGATGGGACAAGGGTCAGGGTCGGCGGGCGGCGGATCGGGGAGTAGGACGCTGAGCAAGACCGTGAGGGCTACGATAATGGTAGCAATTAGCCCCAGGGCGAAGTTGAGCTTCTCACGCATCGGCGCTTCTCCACGCAATATATTGAGCAAGCTTACCGCGCTTCAGTCCCCTGACGGGGATTCGTGTTCATCCAAGGGAGGTCACAATGCCTCTCTCTCATGAGACGGATGGATGGTTTCAGTCCCCCTGACGGGGATTCGCATTCCTCCGAGTCATCACGAACTACGAGCGGGTGCGGGATGGGAACATCACAGCGTTTCAGTCCCCCGCCGGGGATTCGCGTTACTCCGATAGCCAACCGAACCACATAGGTCCAGCCCATGACCACCGCCAGGCCCGATTATACCCCCACGCGCCTGGCGCGTCAAGCGAAATTCGCGCTCCACGCCCCCCCCGCTGCGGCCTGATCGCTGATTGTCGCCCATGTGACGGGGCCACCACCTTGATTCCTCGGAGCGTCAGAGTCATTTGTGCGCACTCAGCACGTTGGCTAGCGGGCCTGCAGCAGAACGGGGATCTGGTCGTCGCTGCAGGCCCGTCTCAAAACGCGGTCCCCTGGTTGCGCCTTTTCCGTTGGCAGAGCGGGCGGAACTGCCGTGGGGAGCCATTGCCAGGCTTCAAGGAGGTGAGCCGGCCATGTTTATCCCAGTGGGACCTGCCCGCCACGCGGCAGGATACTGGTTCCTTTCAGTTCTGCAGCAGGGTCCGGAGACCAATCTAGCGCAACTCCAGGCTGCTGCGGAGACATGGCGGGCCGCCAATGGATACATCGCCCGCCGATCATGAGTTCTGTCATCGAGAAAAATACTGGTCAATGGAAAAGCTGAAGGCGAATCGAGGCGCAGGGATGGGACGGCCTTCGCGGCTGGCCGCACCCAGCCCTCGATCACCGTACTGCTGTGCGTTCCATTCAGGATACTCGCACACAAAGCCATTCTGAGAATAGTTATTCGTGCTACAAACGGCGCCGCAGCGCGGCGCCGGCGCGGCTTGCCAGACTGCCCGATTTGGTGCTATATTACTAATGATAAGTTAATTGTCAGAAAGCTATTTTCGACGGGAGCGCCCGATGACCACTATCCTCGCCCGGCCGGCCGACAGCTACCTGGGCCGGATCACGGCCGAGTTGGCCCGCGAACCACGCGTGAAATCGCCCCACACCCAACGCGGCTACCGGGCCGATCTGGCCGCGTTTGAAACCTGGCGCGCCGATCGGCCGTTAACCGATCTGCTAGTCGAAGCCTACATCGCGCACTTGCAAGCGGCCGGCCGGGCGCCTGGCACGATCAATCGGGCCCTGGCGGCCATCCGTTGGTGGGCGCGCCGGCTGGGCGAGCTGGCGTTCGAGGATCCCGGCCTGCCCCTCGCCGCGCGGCGCGAGGTCGTTGCCCAGGCGGCCCGCGTAGCGGCCGTGGCGGATGTGCGCGGCCCGCGGCAGCCGCGAGGGCGGCAGATCAGTCCCGGCGAGCTGGCCGCCCTGCTGCGGGTTTGCGTGGCGGATCCCACGCCGGCCGGCGCGCGTGACGCGGCGCTGATCGCCCTGGCCTGGGCCACCGGCGCGCGGCGCGGCGAGCTGGCCGATCTGGCCTTTTCCAGTTACATCCCCGATGGCCCAGAGGCCGGCGACCTGATCATTCACGGCAAGGGGCGCCAGACTCGGATGGTGTCCGTGAACAACGGCGCGGCAAGCTACCTGGCCGATTGGCTGGCCCTACGGGATGACGCCGATGGTCCCCTGTTCTATGCCGTGAACAAGGGCGGGGTCATCCAAGCAGGGCACGGAATCAGCGCCGAGGCGCTAGCGCAGATGTTGGAGAAACGGCGGACACAAGCTGGTGTCCAGCTCTTGACCTGGCATGATTTTCGGTGTTCCTTGGCAGGCAAGCTGCTGGGCAGCGGTGAGGATCTGGTGACGGTGCAAAAGTTGATGGGCCATGCGTCGCCGGCGACCACGAGCAACTACGGCCAGTGGGGGGAGGAGGTCAAGCCTAAGGCCAGGGAAGTCCTCCACGTGCCGTACGCGCCGCGCG
>JAPKMS010000241.1 GCA_026645775.1 Anaerolineae bacterium | reverse complement strand
GGATCGCATCGCCATCTTCCACTTCGCCGGCCACGCGGGCAGCGATCGGCTGCTGCTCGAAGCCGCGGGCGGGGGTGGGCAGGCCGCCGATGCGACCGGATTCGCCGCGTTCCTGGCGCAACAGCATGGGCTGGCGCTGGTGTTCCTCAACGGCTGCTCCACGCGCGATCAGGTCCAAGGCCTGCTGGACGCCGGGGTCGCGGCCGTCATCGCGACCAGCCAGGCCATCCGCGACGACGTGGCCGCGGAGTTCGCCTGCCAGTTCTACACAGGACTCGCCGCCAACCGCGACCTGCGGGCCGCCTTCGACGAGGCCGCGGGCGCGCTCCGGGCGATGCGCGGCAGCAGCCTACGCGACCTGTTTGACGACGATGCCGGCGACTTGGCATTCGGCAAACCGCCCTGGGCGCTCTACGAGCGCGCCGGCGCCGATGCCGCGACCGGCTGGAGCCTGCCCGTCGCGGCCAACGATCCGCTGTTCGGCCTGCCGCCCCTGCCGTTGTTGGACTTGCCGAAAGACCCTTTCCGCTACCTGGCGCCCTACGGCCGCGCGGACGCGCCGGTCTTCTTCGGCCGCAGCCGCGATATCCGCCGCCAGTATGACCGCATCACCGCGCCGGACAGCGATCCGATCCTCTTGCTCTTCGGCCAGTCCGGTGTGGGCAAGTCCTCATTGTTGGACGCGGGTTTGCGGCCGCGGCTGGAACGCGACTATGTCGTCGTCTATGCACGGCGCAGTCAAGCCATCGGCCTGGTCGGCACCCTCCAGGCCGCGTTGCAGCCGTCCCCTGCCGTGCGGGATGACGAACAGGGCGTGGGCCTCGCCGCAGTCTGGCAGGCAGCCGAGGCCCGCAGCGGGAAACCGCTCATCGTCATCCTGGACCAACTCGAAGAGTTGGAAGCCCGCCCTTTCAAGACGCTTGCGGTCGAGATCGAAGGATTCATGAACAGCCTTCGGGAGCTTTTTGTCCAGCCAGCCAACCGACCGCGCGGCCGCTTGATCTTGGGCTTCCGCGCTGAATTCCTGTTCAAGGTGAAGAAATGGCTCGATGACGCAGGGCTGCCCTACAATGACAAAGGCATCCTGGAACCGCTCGACCGCGACGGCCTGGTTGAGGTCGTGGAGGGGCCAACCTCAACGCCGGCTTTGCAGCGCAAATACGCTTTGACGGTGACGCCTGGTTTGTCGGCGCGCATAGCGAACGACTTGATCAACGACGCCGGCTCACCCGTGGCGCCCACACTCCAGGTTTTGCTGAGCGAGATGTGGCAAAGGGCGGCGCGGGTTCATCCCGCCCAACCCTGCATCACTCCAGAGCTCTATTCGGGGCTGCAGCGGAATCGATACCTGGATGCATTCCTGGGCGAGCAATTGGACGCACTGCATGCATCGCCCTCGAGCAGAGCCGACGATGGCCTGGCGCTGGATCTGTTGAATTTCCACGTGACCGATCAGGTCACCGCCGCCCAACGCACCCGGGCCGAGATCGAGGCGCGCTACCCGCACCGGCCGGCGATCTGGTCCGACCTGGTCCTCCCGCTGCGCAACAGCTATCTCCTCGCCGATTCCCGCCTCGGTCATGGCGATGGCGCGGAAGCGACACGCCTGGCCCACGACGCCCTGGCCCCGCTGGTGCGCGAACGATTCAACAACTCGACTGCGCCGGGGCGCCAGGCGCGGCGGATCTTGGAGAATCGGGCGAAGGATTGGGAGGGCGGCAATGTCGGCCCACCGCTGGACGCGTCCGATCTCAAACGGGTGGAAGCAGGTGTGAGAGGCATGCGCGCCTGGACGGCTGCGGAGCAACGTCTGGTGCAGGCCAGCCGGACGCGGCACCGAAGCCAGCGCCGGGAGCGGGCACTCGCCTTGGTTGCACTGATCGTTCTGACGGGCATCGCTCTGTGGGCTCTGTGGCAGGTGGTCCGGCCGACATACCTCAGAGGACAAGTGGCGAATGCCAGTCCCGCCGTACGCATCGATGCCATCGAGATCGATCGCAATGAGGTATCTATCGCGCTCTACGCCAAATGTTACAGCGCCAACTCGCAACGCTGCCCGGCACCGATAGGCAATGAGGATTTTGGGCGCTATTCTGACGGCGAGGAGGAATACGGTGGTCTGCCCGTCACGAATATCACAGCGGTTCACGCACAGAATTTTTGCGCGTGGATCGGACGCCGTCTGCCAACCTTGGCCGAATGGGAAACGTCCACCCTGCAGTTTGAGGCAGAGCATATTGGACCGATCCCGGACCGCCGGATTACCTATGAACCCAGTATCAACATCGGCCCAGACGCCGGAACCGTATGGCCAGTGGCGAAGCGTTCGGTTGATGACTTGCAGGAAAACAACCGAGCGCTTAACCTTATAGGAAATGTTTGGGAATGGACATGTACTTCAACCGAGGATTCTGCTGCGTCCTGCTGGACTGATTACAAAGCGGTCTGGTTCGTCGGCGGCGGTCATGAGCTGCGGCGCAAAGATCTCAAACTGGAGAATCTTCGTGGTCCAGCTTCTCCTTTCGAGCCGAGTGAGTACATAGGCTTCAGATGTGTCCTTGACTCCAGCAAACGCTAGCAGTCTGTTGGAGAGAACTAAATCTGGCTTCTCCGCTCTCGCCGGATTGCCAAATCCGGCGACTTTGCGGCAGAATCTACCCTGTGGCAGCCGTTTTCGGACCAGCACGGGCCTGGATTTGGCAATCCAGGCCGAGCATGCCTTCTCTCCGACAGGCTGCTAGTCTTGCAACTGCACTACATCACACCCGTGTTACCATGTTCATGCAGTGTTTTTCAGGAGGCTCAACTCATGGAAAGTCCTATCGTTCTCCATTTCGAACGCGACGCGCATATTTCATTTACACTCATCGGTCAACAGAGGGAGATTGCCTCCTTCCTGGGCTATGACACTCGTGACGGCGACAGCTCGCCTCTGATATTTGCAACCCCGGATGGTGACTTGCCACCGGCGTTTGACCAGTTCAGGGCTGACCTGAGTGCCAGTCGTGCATACTTCGCTGACCCAGCCATGAATCAACCGCCGGGCAACCTAAACTTGGGAAATCGGCCCGTGCCAGACAAATTGAAACCAATCCTTCCGCTCCTTCCCGAGGAGCTACGTGGCGGACTCTATTACATCAAACCTGATGAGGAAACCCCCTCTATTTTGACCCTGGTATCGATGCAAGATTTGGAACACTGGTTGACAACACAAAGGGCCAGAAAGTATCGCTCTGCATCCCACGCAGTTCGCGATATGTTCCTTCAGCGTCCAGACCTACTCTTGAACTTGCGCACCAACGCCCCAAGTGCATCGCCTTATCCCCGAGTCCGGGCCTACCCCAAACCGAGAATGTCCTCCAGGAGTCTCCTATTCCCGGATGCTGGGGCCACGGATGCCACGTTAGCCATCTGCATTCAAGCGTCACAGCTAGGTGGGCGACTGTGTGTAAGAATGCCGGACCAGTGCAGTGTGGACGGAAGACACACCTGGATTATCAGCGGCGGCGGCGACATCAACTTGACAGTGACAATTAAGACCGGGATTGCCGATCTTGCATGTGGAGAAACAGAACCACAAACTGTATCTGCCCCAAGAAGCCAGAGTTTCGAGGTGCCATCCGCCGAAACCCGGTTGGACATTACGGCGGTCGGAGCCGGCATATGCAAGTACCGACTGACAAACGCTTGTTTTTCAGGCACCGTGGGTGTGCATCACGAGGCCTGAGGGCGCTGACCAACGTCCAAACTGCGTCACCCACGGCATTAGCTATCGAGGCAGGAGAGGATGTCACGATCCTGACTGACAAGGACTGAAACGATGAGCAACAAACCCATCATCTTCCTCGCCTTTGCCAACGACCCGGCGCACCCATTGCCGGCGTTGGCCGACGAAGCGCGGGCCATCCAGGATGCCCTCAAACCTGCTCAAGAAAAGGGCCTGTGCGAGATTATTCCGGAACCCTACGCGACCCTTGACCGCGTCCTGGCCGCGTTCCGCGAGCATCCTGACCGCGTGGCGATCTTCCACTTCGCCGGGCATGCGGGTGGGGATACGCTCCTGCTCGAAGCTGCCGGCGGCCAGACGACAGCGGCAAACGCGGGCGGGTTGGCCCGCTTCCTGGCCGAACAGGCTGGACTGGCGCTGGTGTTCCTGAACGGCTGCGCGACCCGAGAACAGGCACAGGGCTTGCTGGACGCAGGGGTCTCGGTCGTGATCGCGACCTCACAGAAGATCAAGGACAAAGTGGCGGCGAGCTTCGCCGCTCAGTTTTATACATCCCTTGCCAAGGGGGTGACGCTGCGCCGCGCATTCGGCGAGGCGGAGGGCGCGATCCAGGCGGCAACCAGCGGGCAGTCTCGGGAACTGTTCGCAGAGGCGATGATCGCCTCTGCCGCGGGCGAGCTGCCGTGGGCGCTGTACAAGCGACCGGGCGCAGAGGACGCGCTGAGTTGGAATCTGCCGGCCGCGGCTAATGACCCGCTCTTTGGCCTGCCACCCCTGCCGCTGTTGGACCTGCCAGATAAGCCGTATCGTTACCTGGACTGGTACCGCCGAGAGGATGCCGAAGTCTTTTTCGGTCGCGGCCACGAAATCCGGCAGCTCTACGACCGGGTGACGGCAGCGGATGGCGCGCCCATCGTGCTCTTCTACGGCCAGTCGGGCGTGGGCAAGTCGTCGCTGCTGGCGGCCGGGCTGCTCCCGCGGCTGGAAGGCAGCCACGAAGTTCGCTATGCGCGGCGAGATCAGGCCCAGGGCCTGGCAGGCACGCTGGCCGTCGCGCTGGGGACCGGCCCCAACGCCGGCCTGACCATGGCCTGGCGCAGGCTGGAGGCGCAGGCCGGCCGGCCGCTGCTGATCATCCTGGATCAGGTGGAGGAACTCTTCACTCGGCCCAACCGAGAGCAACCCAACGAGATGGCGGTCTTCCTCGCCGCCGCGGCGGCCCTATTTGGTGATCCGGGTCACCGGCCGGCCGGAAAGCTAATCCTCAGCTTTCGCAAGGAGTGGCTGGCCGAGATCAAGGAGCGCCTGGCCGAACGCAGCCTGCCCCGCACGGAAGTCTTTCTGGAACGGCTCGACCGGGAGGGCATCGTCGAGATCGTGACCGGCCCCCGGCGCACGGAGCGCCTCCGCGCCCAGTTCAGCCTGGAGATCGGCGACCCGCTCCTGCCCGGCCAGATCGCCGACGACCTGCTGGCCGACCGCGAATCGCCGGTGGCGCCCATGCTGGCGATTCTGATGGCCGATCTATGGGACGCGGCTAGGGCGCGTAGCTACGATCAGCCTGTGTTCGACGAGAACCTGTACCAGGAGCTCCGTTCTCGCGGCCTGTCGCTGGACGACTTCCTGGGCCGGCAGTTGGGGTTGCTGCATGGAAAACTGCCAGAGGTGATCGACTCCGGCCTGGCGCTCGACCTGCTAGCTCATCACACCACGCCGCTCGGCACCGCGGAGCAGCGCACGCTGGCTGACCTGGAGCAGACTTACCGGCATCGCCTGGACGTGCTGCCGGCGTTGCTGCAGGAATGCCGAGATCTCTACCTGCTAGTGGACCCGTCCAAGAACCAGCCCGACCAGCCGCGGGCCAGCCGCATGACGCATGATACCCTGGCCCCGCACGTGCGCAAGCGGTTCGACGAATCGGTGGCCCCGGGACCACAGGCGCGAAGAATATTGGAGAGCCGAGCAACAGACTGGAAAGAGGGAAAGGAGGGAACGCTGCTCGATGCCGTAGATTTGGCCTTGGTCGAGGCGGGCGCACAAGGGATGCGCGCTCAAAAACCGGATGAAGTGCGCCTCGTGCAGGCAAGTGCGGTCGCGCGGATACGACACCTGGAGGAGCAACAGCAACAAGCACGCGCCCTCAAGGCACAGGAGTCCAAAGCTGCTACACGCCTACGGCTGCTCCTGATCATCCTAACCGGACTGGCGTTGATTGCTCCTGGATTGTGGATTCGGCAGCAGGTTTTGAAGCAGCAAGCACGAAGTCCTCTGGTCAGGATTCCTGCCTCCAGATACGAGATTGGATCACCTGCCACCGTAATTGAGGTGCCAGAATTCAGAATCGAACGCTACGAAGTGTCGAATCAGCAATATCGCCTGTGTGTGCGCGCACGCGCTTGCGGAATACCGACCGACCCGGTGATGTACGAAGATGCGAGTCTTGCCAACCATCCCGTGGTATACGTTACCGCTTATCAAGCTGATGCCTATTGTCGCTGGCTTGGTCGGCGGTTACCAATCAATGCAGAGTGGGATCGAGCGGCTTTCGGGGCTGACCACAAGACATGGCCCTGGGGATCTGCAGCCCTTGACCCCGCACGCGTGAACATGAAATTCAGCTTCAGCGATGCTCTTGGGACCTCGCCGGTCAATAGTCACCCCGATGGACGCACAATAAATCCAGAGGGCATATTCAATCTGGTCGGCAATGTGTGGGAGTGGACAACAACGCCAACAACGGGAGACCCCTATGGCATAGATCCGGAGTGGAAAACGCCCTTAGTTGAATGGGCCCGCGGAAGCCTGATGACTCGGGGCGGTTCATACCTTGATTATGCAGATAATGGAACAGATTGGCTAACGATGGTCAGTTCTGCGGTTCCACGTTACGCTGTAGAATTTTTGGGATTTCGATGCGCTGAGAATCCGTAACTCGCAACCCTTAGAAGCTTGGAGGACAAAATGTATACAGTCAATTCGCAACAGGTGCTCACATTCATCAACCAATACACTAACCGTCCCGGCATCGGCTCGAAAAAATGGGAGGAATTCATCCCTGAAAATCAGGAACTGGATCTCAATAACCTAACCCCCTTCATGGACCCAATCTGGCAAGAGTATCAGGGCTTACCGGCCGATCCGGAGATGGAATCGCTGTTTACTCAACTCGGCAAGCTACGCCTACGCCTTGAACCGAATGCTGAAAACCCATTCCTATGGCCAGACGATCCATCGAGGCAGCATCCTGTGTTTCCTGGACCTGACGCTCCCACGTTTCCACCCGGAATCCGCCCACTTACGGTCAAGGTCGATGGCCACATGGCTGCGCTGAACCCTGACCCGAGTTGGGCAATCGGAGGAGCGAAGGCATTCGTCTCACTGATTCCCCTCTCCAATGTGGAGACCAAGACATGGAGTGTATCGGTGGGCAGGGTAGAATTCATACTCAAAGAAAGCTCAAGCGGTAAGGGACCATGGAATGGACCTTTTCGATGCCATTTCACCCTTGAAGCGGGACAAGTGTCTCCCAATCTGACGATAACACCAAGTCTGGGCCGACCGAAAAGCTGGTGGCTACTAAAAGTCGTGGCACACATACCCAGTGAATTCACAGTCCCGCCATTTGCATATTGATTATGCGGGATCTCTGCTGGCGTAGAGCATTGTCGAATCACTTGCGGTTAATCCGAGTCCACCTTTCAGGGTGATCCTATGGCGCAATCAGCTTGTTACCCTCACCTCGCCCTCCTCATCGCCGCATCCCACCCCGGCGGGACCGCGATGCTGCGCGACCAGGCCGCGATGACCGCCGCGCTGCTGGCCCGCGGACTCCCGGCCGACCGCATCCTGGCCCTCCACGGCCGGCTCGACCGGCCGCTGGTGACGGCGTTCCTGCAGGCGGCTGGCCGGCGGGTCGCGGGGTGGAGCGACGGCTCGGTCTTCGTGCACGTCAGCGGCGACGGCTTCTTCACCGGTGATACGGTGGAGGAGGCGCGGCCTGGCCTGCTGTTCGGCGACTCGGAAGACGTGACCGACGACGAGCACCTGTTCTGGGACGATCTCTTCGCAGCGCTGGCCCTACCGGCCGGGGTGAGGCTCACGCTGCTGCCCGACCTCTGACACGCGAACCTGCTGGCGGGCCGGGCGCCCGCCCACGTCACAGCGCTGGTGATGAAGGCGGCACCCGGCGCAGAGCTGGCGTGCCGCGCGCGCAATCTGCCTGCGGCGCACCCGGCCGCGCCGCGCGGGGTCATCTCGACCTACGCGACGCTGGCCCTGGCGGAGGCGACAACCGTCGGCGACTGGCTGGCGCGCATCGAGGCGTTAGTGCAAGCCGATGTGCAAGCCGATGTGCAGGCCGGCCGGCTGCCGGCGTTCTACCGGCCCGAATTGTGCGTGCTGGGCGATGCGACTCAGATGATCCCCCATTCCGAAGGAGGTAACCGATGACCGATCCCCGCGCTGAAAACTGCCGCCGCTTTGCGGTAGACGCGGATAACAAAGTCACGGGTGTGGCGCTGACCTATCTGCCCGCGCCCGCGGCCCGGTTTGAGCTGATCAAAGCGGAGCTGATCGATGAGGAGGCCGCGCAGGGGCAGACGGTGGCCAGCGTACACGTGCTGGACGCGGCCAACCTGCCGGTGCAGGTCCACTGCTACCTGGGGTGGCCGTGGCAGGACTGGCATTTCCCGAACCGGTTTGCGGAGAAAGGGTTGCCCGGCAACACCAACTACCCCTACCAACACATGATCACCAACAAGCACAACCCGGCTGAGCCAGGACCGCTGGCAATCTTCGTCGGCGACCGAGATGGCAACGTGCTGAGCGACGTGATCGGTGGGTTAGGGCTGCCGGCGGGCCGGCATGTGGGCTATCACTTGGTGTTCCGGGAACGGTCTGGCGTGCTTGCGCCGGTGACCCCCGAGGGGCCGGACGAGCCGGTTGTCAGGCCGCCCATAAGCGGTGACCTGGCGCAGGCGGTGGCTGCGTTGGCCGCGCAGTTGACGCGCATCGAGACGAAGCTGGATCGGTTGACACAGCACCTGGGGGCCGGCGCATAGACGGATCCGACGTCAGACTCCCGGACACGGATTCACGCGGCTGAACACAGATAGGGGAGCACAGCCATGAAGTTCGTGTGAATCCGTGTCCAGTCAATCGTTATCGCACCCCATCCCACTTGCACAGAATCCGCACCGCGTCCCGCCCCGACATCAGGCAGGTGGGCACGCCGCCGCCGGGCACCACCCACTGGCCGGCCATGACGAAGCGATCCAGGCCGGGCCGGGTGCGCGGGAGGGTCGTCATCACCTGGCTGGCGGTAGGCAGCCAGCCCATGTACGCGCCGCGGCGGTTGAGGGTATAACGCCAGGTGGTGTACGGTGTGGCGACATCGGTCATCTCGACCTGGCCGCTGAGGCCGGGGTAGTACGTTTCCAGCCGCCGCAGCACCTCCGCGGCAATGCGCGCCTTCTCAGCTTCGTAAGCCGCCCGGTCGGACTGACGGAGGGCCGCCCAGTAGTCCCAGTCGCTCTCAAAAGTTGGCTGGATCACGGTCTTGCCTGCGGGTGCGAAACTCGGGCCGTAGTTGAGGACGCGCACGGATACCAGATCAACCTGCGCGGGGCCGACTGCGATCGGCTCGGCCAGCCGGTAGGTCGTGAAGTGCGGCTCGCCGGCAAACCCGCGCGCCACGCCGAAGCTGATCGTGACCCACGGGGGGATCAGCCGCCAGTCGCGGTAGCGGGCACGCGAGGTGTCATCCAGGTAGCGGCCATCCAGTAGCTTAAAAAGCGTGTCGTAGCCGTCGCCGGTCGCGATGACCGCATCCCCCCGCGGCTCGTCACCGTTTGCCAGCCGCACGCCCACGGCCCGGCCGTCCTCGACCAAGACCTTCTCCACCGTGGCGTTATAGGTGATCTCGCCGCCCAGCTCGCGGTAGCGAGCGGCAATCGGCTGCACAAAGCCTTCACACCCGTGGGTCAACAGTCCCATCTGCCCATCGGCAAGCAGGCCGAACAGCATGTAGAGGAACCAGAGCGGCACATCGGGCAGGAAGAGGTTTTCGAAGATGCGGGCCAGCACGGGGTCGCGCAGGGTATGCGCGAACTCGGCTGCGGTCCGGCTGTGCTTACCGACAAAGTAGGGCAGCACCCGGCGCATCCCCCAGAGCATCTTCAAGCTGTCCAACCGCCCGGCCAGCTCCGGCGGTGCGCTCATGCCGACGTCGAACGCGCCCGCGGCCTGGAACGCGCGTGCGCCGGCGATAAACGCATCGATGGCCCCTGCATCGGCCGGTGCAAACTGTTTGAGCTCGGCCGCCGTGCGATCCAAATCCGCATAGAACACCGCCAACTTGCCGCTGGGCTCATCCATCCAGCGGCCATACTCTGGCATGTCGGTGACGATCTCAGGTGCGGCCGTGCCCAGATCGCGATAGAGATCATGGATTGCGCCCGAGCGATGGTTCATCAAGAAGTGGATGCCACCGTCGATGGTATACGCGCCGCGACGCCACCAGGCGGCCACTCCGCCCGGCTGCCCCGCATGCTCGAAGATGTGGGAGCGATAGCCGTTGCGCTGTGCGTAGACGCCCGCGGCCAGCCCCGCCAGCCCCGCGCCGATGATGATGACCGATTTATCAGGCATAATGCCTCCTTCTGGATGACACGCAGATATGGGGACGCGGGGACGCGGGGACGCGGAGATATGGGCGACGGTGATTATCCATAGTCACCGCGTCGCCTCGTCACCGTGTCACCCCATCACCGCGCCAGCCCGTCGCGCACACCCGCCAAGAGTGCGCACAGCTCATCTAATTCGGGGTCGCTCAGGCTGCGCCACGGCGCGTAGAAGTAGCGGTCTGTGGCGGCTTCGGCCTCTTGTCGCACGGCCAGCCCGGCCGCGGTGACCCGATAGCCGTCGCCATCTGCCTCAAGCCAGCCGCGCACGACCAAGTCGATGAGGGCCGCCGCGTAGGTGGTGCGCGCATGGCCGCGGAAGGCCAACTGCTCACACACGTCATCCAACGTGCGGGCCCCGCGCCACAAACGCGTGAACGCCTCCCAAGTGGCGCCACTGATGTTGTAGGGCCGCCAGGCTGCCAGATGCGCATCGTCGCGGTAGGCGTTGAGGTCGCTGAGATACTGATCGATCCAGACTAACGCCGGCGTGTACTGGCCCGGATCGATGCGGCGAGACAGGCGAAAACTCCATTTACCGGGCGGTTCCGGCGCGGCCTGGACCGCCTTGACAAGCCGCTGCAGCAGGCTCGCCAGACGTTGCAGGCCGGCTTCAGGCAGCGGATGCAACGGCGCCATCGCGGCATATGCCGCTCCGAAGATGCGCTGGGTTGCCGCCAGCCCGGCTTCCGTCAGATAGTACTCGCCCGGCCCGGCCGGCGTGAGCAATCCCAGCCGCGCGCTCTCGGCCAATCGCTCCGCGTTGAGCGACATGGCGGTGTAGGGCCCGCGCAGGGCCAAACTCTCTGCCGAAATCGGCACCGGCGCGACGCCCGGCTCGACCAACATCCACCCGAAATAACTGCCCGGGGGAATGCCGCATTGTTCCGTCGCAGTACGTGCCATCACCGGCCCGTACACGTCGCCCAGCGCGTCATACGCTTCTCGGGCCAGCGGCCACAAATCAGTCAGTGTTCCCATGTTGCGATACTCCTCCCTCTGCCTCAAACACTACCGGCGTCCGCGGCCGGCATCACCAGCACTTTGTCCACGCGGCGGCCATCCATATCCAGCACCTCGAACCGCAAGCCGCCCCATTCAAAATGATCGGTCACGTCCGGGATGCAGCTCAAATGCATCATCACGAAACCGCCCAACGTCTCGAAGGTGCCGTCTTCTGCGCCGGGCAAGTCCTTCAGGTCCACGCCCGCCAACAGATTAGTTCTATTGCCACGGCAGGCATACATGACACTCCGAAAAAACAAAAAACGGAACTGTCGCATCGCGACAGCCCCGCTTTTTGCAACCGTTATCTGGCCCAGGAGCGGGGCCGACGCATCAGATTAGTGCGCCGCGCGCTTGCCCAGCTCGTGATCCACCTGGAACAAGGCCTGCGGCTGGCTGCCGACCATGCGGAGCATGTCGACGATCTGCGCCGCATTCTTCTCTTCCTCGACCTGCTCCGAAATGAACCACTGCAGTTCGATCTGGCTGGCGTAATCGTTCTCTTTCAGGGCCAGCTCGTAGATGTGGGTGATCAGCGCGGTCACCTTGGCCTCGTGCTCCTGCACCTGCTCAAAGACATCCAGCATCGAGGTAAACTCAGCCGGCGGCTGCGGGATGGCCTGCAAGGTCACCTTGCCGCCCCGGTCATGCACGTACTCGAAGAACTTCAGCGCGTGCTCCTGCTCCTCTTTGGCCTGCATCGACAGCCACCTGGCAGCGCCGCCCAGGTTGGACGATTCGGCCCACGCCGACATCGACAGGTAGAAATAGGCGGAATAAAGCTCGTGCTTGATCTGGTCGTTGATCACGGTTTCAAGGGTTTTGCTTAACATGGGTGACTCCTCGCTATAGAATGGATGGTTAGGTTCGTTGCGTCGCAAACCTCACATGAAGGGTTGTGACGCAGTGTCTGGGGTATTTTACACAAGCATCGGCCGTATGTCTGTAAGGCTGCCCCTCTTTGCGGCTGCACATCCCGCATTGTACTGCAAACTGGCGGAAGTGTGCAATTGTCGCATCGCCTTTGGCAGCCGCGCCGCGGACCCCAGGCCCTATGCTTCGGACTCAGCCGGCGTAAGCGCCTCCACGGCCGGTTGCACGGCCAGCACCAGCACCGCGGCCATGATCACCGCAGATGTCAGACACCAGATGCACACCGCGTGAATGACGAACAGCTCCAGATAGGTCAGGTAAATCGTGAAGAGCACGCCGAACAGCGCCATACCGAGCAGTGCAAACGGCGCAAGCCGTGCCGCCAGGCTGCCCCGCCCCACGCGTTGCACCGCCCACATCGCCAGGATGCCTACGTACCCGAGCAAGCCCAGGAGGCCCACCGGCAGGAAGTTAAACAACTTGGCGTAGGGGCTGGATTGCACGGCGTTACAGTCGCCGACGGGCCCGCACACGGCGGCGACGTTTTGCGTTTCAACATAAGTAAGATAGAACGCCACCCCAAGTCCAAGCACCGCCAGGATCGGGATCAGCACGCTGGCGCCGCTTGGCAGCAGCGGTGCGTTCTGCCCCAGGGCAATGAGCACTGCGGCAACCAACGCATAGAGCAGCGCCAACACCAGCAGCACCATCACGGCCGTGGCAAGACCAAAACCGCTGGACGCGGTTGCGGCCGCCGCTGCGGGGAGTGCAGTCGTAGCCGCAAATTGGCCCCCGGCCTGCACCGCGCCGCCGCTGACGGGATCCGCACAGGGCGTCTCGGGCGCGCAAGAGCCGGGACCGAACGGCGCCGGCGTCTGGGCCGACGCGCTGGAGAAGGTGAGCACGGCCAACACCAGCATCAGAAACGCTGTTCGCAAACTCGTCTTGAACACAGCATACCCTCCAGGATTATAGGTGTCGCATCGGTAATGGTTCAGGCAAAGCGCAGATTGAATCGTGACTCGATCATGAAGAAACTATCTTTCGCACTGGATCCAGGGCCCATGCAGACTCAAATGTGCGTCCGCACCGGCCGGCCCTGCCACAAGCCGCTTCCGGCAACTATCGCGTAGCCCACCGTATACAACAGCAGGAATGGAATAGCGGCATACTGGCGCTGCATCACCGCGACGACCACGGTCACCACAGCATACACCATCAACGCCAACTCGCCCAATACAATGCGTTCGGGCAGCAGCCGATAAGTGCTGGCCGTCCATTGGCCCTGGCGGCCTTCCAGCCGAAACTTAGGCGTGCGGCGGAAGGTGCCGCCCCAGCGGGTCAGCCCTTCCCACAGGGCGCGGCTGGTGCTGAGGGTGATCCCCGCGGCCACCGCAGCCAGCATCGGCAGATACAAAACCCGTCTTCCCCAATCGCCATGCAACTTACTCTGGGCAACCGCGTAGAGCAGAGGCGGCCCCAGGCCCGCGACCCCCAGCAGGAGCAGCGCCGGCGATGAGGTGTGCGGCTGCAGCAGCACCGGCAGCGTCGCCAGCAGCACGATCACCATCAACGGCTGCGTGAAGTAGCCGCTGATATGCACCAGGGCCATCAGCTTTTGCGGGAGGGTGAGCCGGCTGCGCAGGATGGGCAGGCTGAGTTTGCGCAGGCATTGGGCCGAACCTTGCGCCCAACGCGCCTGCTGGCGTTTGAAGGCCTCCATTTGTGGCGGCAGTTCGGCGGGCGCCTCAACTTCGGGCAGATAGAGGCAGCGCCAGCCGGCCAACTGGGCGCGATAGCTCAAGTCCAGATCTTCGGTCATCGTGTCGGCCTGCCAGCCACCCGCGGCCTCGATGCAGGCGCGGCGCCACACCCCGCCGGAGCCGTTGAAATTGATCAGCAGCCCGGAACGGTTACGGCCGATTTGCTCCACAACGAAATGGCCGTCCAGCGCCAACGCCTGGACACGCGTCAACGGCGAATACTCGTTGTTCAGGTGCGCCCAGCGCGTTTGGAGCATGCCCACCTCGGGATCGGCCAGCAAAGACGGGATGGTGCGGAGGAGGAAGTCCGGCCAGGGCCGAAAATCGGCGTCGAAGACCGCGATATACTCGGCGTCCGTCTGCGCCAGCCCCCAGCTCAACGCCCCGGCCTTGAAGCCGCCCCGGTCAACCCGATGCAGGACCCGGACGGCCACCCCGGCCGCGCGATGCCAGGCGGCGCGCGCCTCGGCCAACGCCGTCGTATCATCGGTGGAATCATCCAGCACCTGGATCTCCAGCCGGTCACGCGGGTAGTCGAGCGCGGCCGCCGCGTCGATCAAACGCTCGACGACGTTTCGTTCGTTGTAGATCGGCAATTGAACCGTCACCCGTGGCCAGTCGAGGGTGGCCAGCGCCTGCACAGCCGGGACCGGACGGCGGTGCCAGAAGTATAGGAGTGTCAGGAGCAGCGATTGAAACCCATAAATGCTGAGCCCCAACAAGGCCAGCGTATAAATCGTCTGAATCAAAGGTGAGCCTCAAAGAAATCGGCGACCCGGCGCCAACCGACCGGGCGCCAGGTCGCCAACCGGAATCGTTCAGATGGTCTCGGTGCCATGCTTACTGATGCCCTATTATAACCAGTCAAGCGCTCTCTGCCAAAAGCCGTGATATTGCCTCAGAAGCCAGTGTGCATTATACTCCTCGCGCAGTGATCGTTGTTCAACATCGATAGGATATATTTCTTCAAACGGATCAGAGATAGCGCATGTCTGTCAACCCATCCAATCCGATGGTCGTGCAAAGCGACAAATCGGTTCTGCTGGAAGTCGATAACCCGGAATACCCGGAGGCGCGTGACGCGCTGGCGCGGTTCGCCGAGTTAGAGAAGAGCCCTGAGCACATCCACACCTACCGGCTCTCGCCGCTGTCGCTGTGGAACGCAGCCGCAAGCGGCCTCACCGCAGATGCTATCCTGCAGACCCTCATCCGCTACAGCAAGTATGACGTGCCCGGCAACATCCAGGCCGATGTGCGCGACTACGTCAGCCGCTTCGGCCGGTTGAAGCTGCGGCGTGACGATCGCGGCCAATTGCTGCTGACGGCCGAGGATCCTCTCCTGATGCTGGAAGTCAGCCGGCAGCGCCGCGTGCGACCTTTTATCTTGGAAGAGATCGACGAGCGCACCGTGCTGGTCAACGCGGCGATGCGGGGCCACATCAAAAAGGCGCTGGTGGACATCGGCTACCCCGCCGAGGATCTGGCCGGCTATGTGGACGGCGCGGCGTTAGCGCTCCACCTGCTGCCCGTGATGCGCGGCAACAACCAGCCGTTCGGCCTGCGCCACTACCAGCAAGAGGCCGTCACGGTGTTCCACGCCGATGGCGACGCGCGCGGCGGCTCGGGCGTGATCGTGCTCCCGTGCGGCGCGGGCAAGACCCTGGTCGGCATGGGTGCAATGGCCACGCTCCAGACCAACACACTGGTGCTCACCACGAATACGGTGGCCGTGCGACAATGGATCGACGAGTTGTTGGACAAGACGAGCCTGGACACATCGGAAGTCGGCGAATACACCGGCGACCTGAAGGAGATCAAGCCCGTCACCATCGCCACCTACCAAATCCTCACCTATCACAAGCGACGCAAACGGTTGACGTCCACCACCAGCGCGCCGGATGATGACATCGATCTGTTCGATGACTTCAGTGAGGGCCGGCCGGAGCCGCTGACCCCCGAGGACTTTCCGCATCTGCAACTATTCCGCGAGCGCGACTGGGGCTTGATCATCTACGACGAAGTACACCTGCTGCCGGCGCCGATGTTCCGCATGACGGCCGAGCTGCAAGCGCGGCGCCGCCTGGGGCTCACCGCCACGCTGGTGCGCGAGGACGGCAAGGAGGATCACGTCTTTGCGCTGATCGGGCCCAAGAAATACGATGTGCCGTGGAAGGACCTGGAGCGCCAGGGGTGGATCGCGACCGCGCATTGCCACGAAATCCGCCTGGATATGGGGCCCGAGCGCCGGCTGGAATATGCGTTGGCCGACAGCAAGGTGCAATATGCCATCGCGGCCAGCGACCCGGCCAAAATCTCCGTCGTCGAGCGGCTCATCGCCGCACACCCCGATGACCAGGTGTTGGTGATCGGCACCTACCTGGAGCAACTGGACGAGGTGGCGGCCCGGCTGGGCGCGCCCCTGCTCACCGGCAAGACGCCCGTGCGCGAGCGCCAAAAGCTCTACCAGGCGATGCGCGAGGGCACGCTGCGCTGCCTGGTGGTCTCCAAGGTCGCCAATTTTGCCATTGATCTACCCGATGTCAGCGTGGCCATCGAGATCAGCGGCACCTTCGGCTCACGCCAGGAGGAAGCGCAGCGCCTGGGCCGGATCTTGCGCCCCAAGAAGGATAATCGGCCCGCGCATTTTTACGCGGTCGTTATGCGCGACACCAAGGATCAGATGTTTGGCGCCCGCCGCCAGATGTTCCTCACCGAGCAGGGGTATAAATATGAAATTCTCTACCGGGACGATCTGGTCAGATATAGCCCGGACGCAGATCGCGCAGCGTGGTGATGTAAAATGCCTGTAACCTACCCGCCCGATCAGCACCAGCAATTGGCGGAGGAGCTGCTTCACCTGCTGAACGCGACGACGCTCCCGACTTTGCGCGGGATCGCCCGGCAATGGGGTTGGCCGGTGCGCGGCACAGCCAAGGCCGAAGTCATCAACCAGATCCACGGTTACCTGGCCGATGCCTCCTGCATGGCCGCGGCCGTCCGGCAGTTATCCGACGAGGAACGCGACACGATGGCCTGGCTGTCCGCCTTGCGCCTGGCAGCCTCCCCCGAGAAACCGTTGCAGATCGCGTTGGAGCAGAGCAGCGGCCGCAAGCTGACACAGCAGGCCGTCGGCGAAATCCTGCAGCGGCTGGTTGAGCGCGGGCTGGCCTTCTTCAACCAGTATCGCGGCTACCAGGTGCCGGGCCTCTATCGAGAATGGCTGCCGGCGCCGACCGCCCCGCGCCTGATCTACCAGGGCGCGAGCCAGCCGCCGGCCTCTGCCGAATTCAGCCTTGCGATCCTGAACCAACACCTGCAGCACCTCCTGTCGGCCATCGCGGCCGATCGACCGGCGGCCGTGGCACAAGCCGCACCGAGCCAGTACCCGCCCACCCGGGGCAGCAGCAACATCATCGCGGCCGCACCAGAGCTGGTGAACGCGGAGACGCTCAGCCGCTGGGGCTATGTCACCGCCGACGAACGACACCTGGCGCGTTTTCTGCTGGAGCAGATGATCACCGGCGGCCTGTGCAAAATCGAGCCCGTGTCGACCGGACACCGGCTCGCACTGGTTGCCGACGTCATAAAAGCCTGGGAAGAACTCACCGCGATCGCGCGGCTGAACCGGCTGCGGGATTGGTGCGTGCTCGCCTTCCAGCAGCCTGGGCTCCGTGTCGCCGGCACCTGGAGCGAAATCGATCTGGCCCTGCAAGATCTCCAAACCTATCAACTGCGCATCGCCTACTACTACGCCTCGACCGAGCAGCTCCGGCGCCAGCTTGCCACCCTGCGGGCCTGGCTTTTGGGCCTTATTCAGTGCTTGACGCCGGGCGCCTGGGTGAGCATCGAGCAGCTCGGCGCC
Organism: Anaerolineae bacterium; assembly: GCA_026645775.1. Lineage (GTDB taxonomy): Bacteria > Chloroflexota > Anaerolineae > CG2-30-64-16 > CG2-30-64-16 > MO66. The sequence goes on along the minus strand of JAPKMS010000241.1, from coordinate 7,569 downwards.
CTGATTTACCACCTGCACCGCGATCTGTTGAGTTGGGACAGCAACCCGCCCTCATGGCGTTGGCACCGCGGCGATCTGCTGCAGGATCCACAGCAGATGGATTTCGGCGCCTGGATGGGCACGTATGGCCGGCTGATCGTCGCAATTTTGACCGGACCGGCAACCTGGCTCGCCTTTGTTCAGGTCAGCTACGCCGACGGGAAGCCGGTGGCCTTCCGCTACCAGGAGGAGGTGGCGGCCGGCGCCCTGGCCGACATGCCACCGGACGCCGTCCGCTTCCCCGCGGCCGATGTGGCCGTGCTGCGCAATAGCTGGCAGACGGGCGAGCTCCGCCAGCTTATCCGCCGGGTCGCGCTGGAGATCAGCCGCGATGCGGCAGCGACCACGTACCGGCTGAATGCGGCTGCGTTCCGCCAGGCCCTCCAGGATGGCCTCAGCGCGGCGCAGATCGCGGCGAGCTTCGCGGCGATCGGCTTCCCCCTGCCGGCAGCCATGCAGGATACATTGCAGGCCTGGCAGGATCGGGCGGGGCGATATCATCTTTATGACAACCTTGCCATCATCGAATTCAGCGATGACATCCATCCGGAAGAGATGCGTAGGATCGCTGGCTCGGCCGGCGGCGGATTCTACCCGGCCTCCCCGCGTTGCCTCGTGATCCTGGACCCGGACGCCGTGCCGGCCCTGGTGGACGATCTGCGCCGCCGGGGTTATACACCACGGGTGTTGCCATGACCCAACCGCTGCTCCCAGTGGCTATCGACGCCTTCAACGCAAACGATCTCGGCGCTGTTCTCCGCCATGCCGGCGTCACTGATGTGCCGAAGACCAAAGAAGGCAAAGTCCGGCTCTGGCTGGAACAGGTCAAAAACCCGGAGCGGATCAGCCGCGAGCTCGCCCGCCTGCCCGACCGCTGCCGCCGGGCCCTGGCGGTGCTGCAGGCCGCCGACGGCGAGCTGCGCACCTTGCGCTTCCGCAGCCTGCTGGAACGCGGCGGCATCACCGGCTCAGAGAGCAAGCGCGGCCGCATCTTAGCCCCGGTGCGCGCCGAGGCCGTCGCCAACCCGGTCACCTTTGCGGAGGTGTTGGCAGCCCTGTTGAAGAGCGGGCTGATTTGGACGCATACGCTGCCCGAAGGCGTGCAGAGCAATGCCCGTCTCGACTTCGCGGGCGGGCGCTTCGTCTACATCCCGCACGAGATAGCGCGGCACCTGCCCCCGCCAGCGCTTGGCGAGAAGGCGTTGCCCCAGGTCACACAGACGGTGAGCGGCTCAGCGCGCACGTGCCAACGCGATTTATATCTCCTGTGGAGCGCGGTGCGCGAGATGCCGATGCAGCTCACCGCCGCCAACCTGGTGCGCATGGCCGATCTCAAGCGCCTCGCCGGGCAACTGCTCGTCAGCGAGACGATCGAGACGGGCACCAAGGAAAGCGATTACCGCCGCATCTTCTTCCTGCGCCGCCTGCTCAGCGCCCTGACGTTGCTCGAAGATGATAGCTATGTCATCCGGGCCAATCCCGAGCCGCTCTTCTTTGCTGCGGGGCCGGTTTCCCGGGTCCGTGCCAGCTTTCAGAACTGGCGCGATGGCGCATGGTGGAACGAGCTCTGGACCACCTACGTCCAGGGCAAGACGCGCGCCAGCGGCAACGCAGCAGACTTTGCGCCGGGCCAGGTGGTGGCCGCGCGTCGCAAAGTGCTGGAGACGCTGGTGGTCTGGGTCAAACGGCTGGAGGCGCAGCAAAACTCGACCGAGGTCTGGGTGGCCGTGGATGACCTCAGCGACACGCTGCACGACCGCAACGATGAGTTCCTGATCGATCGGGAGACCGCTGCGCAAGCCGATTCCTATCGCTCCTATTACCGCCCCACCCAATACGCATCACCCTACCAGTACAACAAGCTCGGCTGGGCCTGGGAAGCCTACGCGAACAGCGAGGAACAGGGCTGGAACGGCGTGGAGCGGACCTTTATCCAGGCAGTGTTGACCGAAGGGTTGTTCTGGTTGGGGCTGGTTGACTTGGGCTACGCTCGTCCGGTCACACCGGAAGGCGGCAAGGCACCCAACGGGCTGTTGGCGGTCCGGCTGACCGACATGGGCCGCTGGCTGCTGCTCGATGGGCCTGCGCCGGCCATCCCGGAGGAGACCGGGCGGGTCGTGCTGCAACCAAACTTCCGCGTTTTTGCGTTCGATCCCATCTCCGACAGCGTGCTGGCCCGGCTGGACAGCTTCGCCGTGCGGCTGAACGCGGAGCGCGCCGTGGAATACGAGATCACCCGCGACTCCGTGTACCGGGCCCAGCTTGCCGGGCAGGATGTGGGCCAGATTCAGGCCTGGTTAGAGCAGACGACCGGCTCCGCCGTGCCGCAAAATGTGGGGCGCAACCTGGACGAATGGCAGGCTGCGTTCGAGCGCATCACAGTTCGCCCGCGCGTCGGCTGGATTGAAGTTGCCTCGCCCGCTTTAGCTGATGCCCTGTTGGCCCATCCCCGACTGAACCAGATCATCATCAAACAGGTCACCCCCACCGGGTTCCTCGCGCACACCGACCGCATGGATGAGCTGGAAAACGCCCTTCTGGCGGCCGGTGAGCTGCCGGCCCGCAGCAGCGGGCGCGAAGATGCGCGACGCGGCAGCATCCTGCTGGCCGATGACGGCACGATCCGCTCGGCCCTCGCCGTGCCCAGCCTGTACGTTTACGGCCTCCTGCAGCCCTTCTGCGACCGCACGCCTGCGGGCTGGCGCATCACCGCGGCAAGCGTCGCACGGGCCTTGGACCAGGGCCTCGATGCCGCGGCCATCCTTGCCGAGTTGGAGCAGATGGCGGTGGGGGGCGTCTCCGCCCCCTTGCGGGCGCGCATCAAGGCCTGGAGCCGGCATTACGGGCGTGCGACCCTGCAATCCCTGATCATGCTGCAATTCCGCGACCAGGAAACGCTCGATGAACTGTTGGCTGACCCTGAGCTGCGGCCCTATCTGAAGCCTTTCAAACCGGAGGCGCGGCTGGGCTTGGCCACCGTTGCGCCTGAGGCGCAGGCGCTCCTGAGCAAACTCTTAACTGAACGGGGAGTGGATTTGACATGAGCCAAATCGTTGTCTTGGGCGCCGGCATGGTGGGCAGTGCGATCGCTGCCGACCTGTGCCGGGACCATCGCGTCACAGCGGTGGATGCCAGCCGGGCACAGGTTGAGGCATTAGCCTCCCGCCATCCTGTCACGCCGGCCGTTGCTGATCTGGCAGATGCGGGGGCGGTGGCCGCGGCCTGTCGCGGCGCTGACCTGGTGATCGGCGCAGTGCCCGGTTTCATGGGCTACGCGACACTGCGCGCCGTCATCGCAGCCGGGGTGAACGTCGTCGACATCTCATTCTTTGATGAAGACCCCTTCGAGCTGGATGCGCTGGCTCGGTCCCGCGGCGTCACCGCGGTGGTGGATTGCGGCGTTGCGCCGGGGCTGGGCAACCTCATCCTGGGCTACCACGCCGGCCGAATGACCGTGGAGCGGTTTCACTGTCTGGTCGGCGGGCTGCCCGCCAGGCGCACCTGGCCCTGGCAGTACAAGGCGCCCTTCTCCCCAGTGGACGTGTTGGAGGAGTACACCCGCCCCGCCCGCCTGGTGGAAGCCGGCTGCGTCGTGACCCGGCCGGCCCTCTCCGAGCCGGAATTGGTGGAGATCGACCCGGTCGGCACGCTCGAAGCATTCAACACCGACGGTCTGCGCACCTTGCTGAAGACGATGGCTGTGCCCAACATGGCCGAGAAGACGCTGCGCTACCCCGGCCACATCGAAATCGTGCGCGCGTTGCGGGAGAGCGGCTTCCTCAGCCGCGAGCCGCTCCGGATCGGCGGCACGGCCGTGCGGCCCATCGATGTCACCGCAGCGCTGCTGTTTCAGCAGTGGCGGCTGGCGCCAGGTGAGCCCGAATTCACCGCGATGCAGGTCACCGTGAGTGGACAGGCGGACGGTGCGGCCAGGCAGCACGTCTATCGATTGTTCGATCGCACCGATGTGCGCACCGGCACGTCGTCCATGGCCCGCACCACTGGTTACACCTGCACCGCGGTCGCCCGACTCGTGCTCGATGGCGTCTTCGCCCGGCCGGGCATCTGTCCGCCGGAGTATGTCGGCGCCGATGAGGTCTGCTTCCGCCGCGTGCTTGCCGATCTGGCCGAGCATGGGGTCGCCGTGGAGCACAGCGAAGCGTAATATCCCAGTGATCCGCTGCTGGAATAAGAACCCAATTTTCGGACAGATACCCCTGGCTCGGTCAGAGACCGGCCAGAGCCAATTTTCGGACAGATACCCTTTGGGCAGGCAAGCCAACGGTTGATGGTATCTGCCGTCCTCACGCGGTTTTGCGGCTGCGCAGCTCTTTGATGATCCGGCCCCAGCTCAAGCTGGTCGTAGACAGCAGGGTATCGGCCCGGAAGAAGCGGGCGGCAAGCAGCACCAGCAGATACGTCGTGACCGCCAGGCCCGCCAGGCTGAGCGCAATCTGCCACGCCGGCACATCTATCACACTCAAACGCGCCATCATCGCGGTCGGCGCGGTCAATGGGATCAGGCTCAACGCCGTGACCAGCGTACCATTGGGGTCGGACGTGAACGCTTGGTTCAGATAGAACGGCACCAGCAGCGGCAGGATAATGATAAAGGTGAACTGCCCGCCTTCACGGGCCGTTGGGGCCAACGCGCCGACCGCGCCCAGCAGCGAGGCGTAAAGCAGATAGCCCAGCAAGAAGTAAATCAGCGCAAATGCGACGAAACCGGCCGGCAGTTCGATGGCGCCCGACAAGCTGAGGAGGGTCAATCCACCACCGGCCAGGAGCAACCCACCGCCCAGCCAGATGGCCATTTGCCCCAAGGCCACTACCCCTAACCCCAACACCTTCCCGAGCATCAAATCACGCGGGCGGACGCTCAAAAGCAGCACCTCGGCCGTGCGGTTTTCCTTCTCCTTGGTCACGCTTTGCAACATATAGCCGCCGGTCATCGTGATGATGAAGAACAAAATAAACATGACCGCGAATGGCAGCGCAAAACCCATCGGGCTGGTGCTTTCGGTCTTGACCTGGGGCGCCAGCGCGCGCGCGTCCACTTGCGCAGCCGGATTAAGCATCAGCCGGGCCAGGGCCGCGTCGCCTACCAGGTTATAGTTGATCGCATAGCGGAGCAGGTTCTCCTGGCCTTCGCTCGTCAGAGGCGCGAGCTCCTTTGTTACGGCAATGACATTCCCGCTCGCACGAAAATCGGGTGCAATCACGAAATACTGTGCGATCTGCCCAGCCTCCAACGCGGCCAGCGCCGCCTCTTCATCAGCGAAACCCTGCACACGCTGGGGAGGCACATCAGGCGGGAGCTGCGTCAGCACCTTGGCCAGGTCAACGTAGCCGATACCAGACGCAGTCGCGTTGGCCGCGGCGGTGATAGACTGGGACTGCTCAACCGCATTCTGGGCGAAGAGCGACGGGAATAAGCTAAAGCCAAGCATGAGCAAAGGGAACAGCAGCGTCGTAAACCAGAACGACTTCTTGCTGATGGTCGTCACGATCTCATGCTTCACAACAAGCCAGACGTTATGCATAGGTCACGCTCTCACGATCTGTGCTATGGCGGCCAGGCTCAGCGGCTGGCCGTAGCGCAACATGCCTGCCCGGAAGACGCGCGCCGCCACCACGACGCTGGCCACGGCGGTCGCAACCAGCAGCCCCCACCCGACGATCAACTGCCAGGCCGGAATGGCGGTCATGCCCCAACGCATCGCCACAGACATGAAGGCAGTCGTCGGGAACAAAGTCATGGCGACCAGAAGCGGGCTGTTTGGGTCCGTAAAGATCAACACAAAAAAGAAGAACGGCGCAATGAACAGCAAATTCAGGATGCCCGAAATCTGCTGCCCTTGCTGAAGATCCGTCACCATGCTGCCTAGCGTGATCATCATTCCAGCCACCAACGCGTAGGTGGGCACAAAGTACAGCAGCACCAACAACAAGAAGATGGGGTCGAGCTTGATTCCCTGCAGGAACGGCACCGAGCGGCTGAGCACCAACACGCCGGCCACCAGCGCCAGCAGCCAGATGCCGATCTGCGTGAACGCAACCCCCATTAACCCCAGCGCCTTGCCGCCGATTAGCTGCAACGGGGACACCGAAGTGAACATCACTTCGACCATCCGGTTCTCCTTCTCGGTGGTCACGGCCTGCAGCAGGTAGCCCGCCGACCCCATGACCACAAAAACGAAGAACATGCCCACGAACAGTGGGACCAAAAACCCGATGACCTGCTGCTCGATCCCCTGCTCACCCTCTTTAAGCGTACGATAGGTCATATTGACCCCGCCGAGCAGACGCTCGCGCGCGTCAGCGGGCGCCGCGATGACCAGGGCGCCGCGCAGCAGGCGGTTGAACTGCCCGCTTACATCATTTGACGGCGCTTTCTCCCAATAGAACAGCGTCACCCGCCCTGATTGCAGATAGTCCGCCGGCAGCACATAGTAGGCCTGCACCGAGCCGGCTTCCAGCGCAGCCCGAGCCGCGTTCTCATCGGGGAAACCTTGCGCGTTGGCTGCGTAGGTGGCCGCCTGTGGCAGGACATCGCCCAGCAACCCAGCGCCATCCACCACGCCAAACGGGCGCGCATCCGCCGTGCTGCGGGTGGCCACCAGGATGCTGATCAGCATCACAACGCCGATGAGCAGCGGGACGCCCAGGGTGGCCAACACAAACGAGCGACGCATCACCAGATGCACGTACTCGGCCTTGGCGATCCGCAGCAGCTTACGCATCGCGCGCCTCCCCGGTGGACTGCCCCTGCACCACCGCGATGAAGACATCGTCCAACGTCGGTTCAGCTAACTCGAAGCGCTCGATCTTGACGCCTTCGCGGCTCGCCAGTGCCCGGAAGATAGCCTGTGGCTCGGTCCCCGGCGCCAACGACAGCCGCCAATGGCTGTTCTCCTGGTGCACATCCAGCACGCCCGGCAGGCCAGCAAAATCGCCCTGCCCTTCGACGAGGATGGCATTGGTCGCAAAATCGCGCTTGATCTTGTCTACCTCGCCGTAAAGCACCACACGCCCCTTGTCGATCAGCACGATGCGGTTGCACATCGCCTCCACCTGGTACATCAGATGGGTGGACATGAGGATCGTCTTGCCTGCAGCCCGTTGTTCCTCTAAAATTTCGAGGGCCAGCCGCGTGTTGACCGGGTCGAGATTGGCGAACGGCTCGTCAACCACGATCAAATCCGGCTCATGAATCAAGGTGGCGATGAACTGCGCCTTCTGCTGCATGCCGCGGCTGAGGTCCTGGACCTTCTTCTGGCGGTGCTCGTACAGATCGAGCCGCTTGAGCCAGCCCGTCAGTTTGGCGCGCGCGACCGACTCTTCCATCCCCTTCAGGGTCGCCAGATAGACCAGCGTAGGCTCGAGCTTGAGGTCACGATACAGGCCGCGCTCCTCCGGCATATAGCCGACGCGATTCTTGGCGGCTTCATCGAGCTTCTTGCCGAACAGCCGCACCTCACCGCAATCGGGCCGGAAGATGTCGAGCATCATGCGGATCGTGGTGGTCTT
>JAPKMS010000240.1 GCA_026645775.1 Anaerolineae bacterium | reverse complement strand
GACGTCGGGGAGCTCGACCGCCGGCAGCGCCACTGCCGGCAGCGCTGCGCTGAGATCGACTTTCGGCAATTCGACGTCGGGAAGTTCGAGCTTGGGCAAGTCCACATCAGGGAGTTCGACCTTGGGCAGCGCCACTTCCGGCAGCGCCGCGCCGAGAGCGACCTGCTGCAGCTCAGCTTTCACCGTTCGGGCACGTGCAGCCGTGAGGTCGACCTCCAACGACTCCGCTTTCGCGCGGATGTCCCGCAACTCCGCGTCGCGCGCCTGCAAATCTGCCTGGATTTCCTGCAAGCTGCGCTGACAATCGTCACGACGGCGGCGGAAATACAGGACCTCCAGGAGCATCTGTGTCAACCCACCGATGAGGATACCGAGGATAAGGGCAAGCCAGGGATTAAGTTTGAAAAACATGATTCTTCCTCCCTCCTGAAAATAAACCCACTGAGCACAAAAGTCTAGGCACAGGAATTATAACATACTCATGATCCGTCAAGCTTACGCGCGCTATTACACAAGGGGCAATTTCCTGCTTAAACCAGGCGCGAACTCTCAAATGGCCCGGATCAACGTGGACGGTGGCGCCAGGTTGAAGGGGTTCACTGGAGCCAGGCTTCGACCTCCGCTGCGTTGATTGTGCGGCCAGTACCGCCGCGCGCGGTCGTAGAAAGCCCGCCGACTACATTGCCCCAACGCAGACAGTCGCCGAGCGATTTGCCGGCCAACCAGGCCCGCACAAACCCGGCGTTAAAACAATCGCCGGCGCCGGTCGTATCTACCGGCGTCACGGGCACTCCCGGATCGTGGATGATCTGCCCTGCCGCGCAGGCATAGGCGCCGTTTGCGCCATCCTTGACGACAACCAGATTGCACAGCTCACTCAGCACCCGGATTGCTTCCAGCAGATCGATCTTGCCGGTGATGCGTCGCGCTTCAGCCGCATTCGGCAGAAAAACGTCCAGGCGCTGCAGCGCCTTGCGCACCGCCGGCACGGTCAAAACAACTTCATCGCCCGAGTTGCCGTCCATCACCAATTTCATGCCCTTAGCCCGCACCAGGGCGTGGCTGGCATCAAACAACTTGCCGTAATAAACGCCCGCAACATAAACCACCTGCGCTGACGCGACCGCCAGCGCCCGCATGGCGGCGGGCACGGCCGGCTCCGGGTCGCAATAAGTGATGAACGCTCGGTCAGCAGGGTAGCTGGCGGAGACGGTGACCCGGCGCAGAGGCCTGTCGTGAACCGTGAAGAGGTCAGTACTCAGACCGGCCTCGCGCACCTGCGCCAGCACAGCGCGGCTCAAATCATCATTCCCGAAATCGCCGGCCCAGCCCACGCTCAGGCCAAGCCGATGCATCGTCAGCGCGGCGTTATACGCTCCCCCGGGAAGCATATCGAAACCGGAGCTGAAGATCTCCTTGCCCAACTCGGGGAGCTGGGCCAACCCGGTGAAAATCAGATCCAGATAGTAGTCGCCGAGGACGATGACATCGTATTTTTTCGCCATTCCCCGCCCTTCAACCCTCGAGTGTCGGGTTCATCAAATTTTACGCCAAGGCCGGAAATAGCCCCGCGTGCGCCTGTCGGTAGTCGTCCAGGATGGCGGCGGCTAGGGTGTAATCACGCACTAACGGATGAATCAGGAGCGCCTGGAGTGCCTTGGCGTACGATCCTTCGGTCGCCGCAGCGATGGTGAGATGCTCGTAGTGCTTAACCTGTTGCATCAGGCCAAACGGCCCCGGCGGCACCAGGCCGATCGCCAGGGGTTGCAGCAAGCCTTTGCCGCAATAAGTCGGCACCTCCACAACATCGTTGTCTGCCATGCCGTGGATCGCGCCCTGGTTAGGCACGTTGAGGACGAGATGGCCGGGCCGGCTGCCGACCAGCCCTTCAATCAGATCGAGCGCCACACCCGCGTAACCCTCCCCGGCGAACAGCCCCGCAAGGGCAGGATCCAGGTCGGCCAACCCGTTCGTTTGTCCCGTCTCACCCACCATATACGTCTTGCCGCGCTGGGCAAGATAGGCATGATAGACGGCTACCATCCCATCGACATCGCCGGCAGCGCGCAGCCGGGCTAATTCGCTGAACAACGACTGGTTCCAGGCCGCAATCTGCTCACCACGGGTCTGCCCACCCTGCAGGGCATTATCCACCGCCGTGCGTCGGTGATAGTAGTAATACAAATACTCGTTGGGAATCAGACCCAGCGTCGCGATGAATTCGCCGCTGAACGGCAAGCCTGGCAGGGCCCCCTGCTGCCGAACCTGCGCCAGGAACTGGGGCAGGTAATCGTGTGCATTGTGGCGCACGGAGCGAATCCACCCCAGGTGGTTAAGGCCAAAGTAATCCAGGTAGATCTCGTTAGCCGGCACCCCGAAGATCATCGCGGCGATGTGGCCCATGGTGTGCGGCGCATCGCAAATGCCCACGGTGCGCGGCCATTTGCCGACGGTGTACGCGGCTTCGGCGAGCATGCCGGCAGGGTTGGCGAAATTGATCAGCCATGCGGTCGGACATAGCTCGCGCATGAGGTCGAGATAGCCGAGCAAAACCGGGATGGTGCGCATCGCCATCGCAAATCCGCCCGGCCCCGTGGTCTCCTGCCCGATGACGCCATAGCGCAGGGGGATGCTCTCGTCGACCACACGCGATGCGATACCGCCGACGCGAAAAGTGGTGATCACAAAATCGGCGCCGGCCAGCGCAACACGCGGATCGGTCGTCCGGACCAGGGTGAACTTGAGCCGGCCGCTGTGTTCCAGCGGCGACGTGAGCGCACCGATGCTTTGCAGCCGATCGGCATCGATGTCCATCAAGGCCAATTCGGTCAAGCCGATGCTCGCTTGCCGGCGCATGATCGCTTCCACGATCAGGGGCGTCCGCACACCCCCTGCACCTAAGATAGCCATTTTCACAAGGGCCGCTCCTCAGCGCGCTAAGACTTGAAGCGCGCGTTCCGTCTCAGCGCACTGCTGCGTCTGCCCGCACAGGGTCCGAATATCGTATGGTTCGCTCGTTCAACACATCACTTGCCCGCCAGCGCCGCCTCCACCAACGGATGAAAACGCACATAGCGGAACGCTTCGGCATATTGCGCGCCGATGCGCTGGCCCACCGCGGCGTCCTGAGCCCCAATCCCCCACGCCAGCAGCGCCATCGGATTGTTTGCGGCCTGCCCGAACGTGGCCGCGATATCGAGGCCCGCCAAACGGGCTTCGCGCAAAACCCCCTCCACCAGGAAGCCGACCTGGCTGCGATGCTCGGCAAGGGCGGCCAGCTTGCGAGGTAGATAGTCGGTGGTGTCGATAATCTTGTTGGCGCCGGGCAGATGCTCGCCGTAGAAGTACTTTTCCGGCACAAAATGCGGCGCTAAGCCCTCGGCCAGATGCTCCGGGTGGATGGTGGGCAGGTCGGACGCGTTGATGGCCTCCGCGGCGGCCCAAGCCACCGCGCGATGATCGGGGTGAAGGTCGTACAGGGCGAAGGGGTCTTCGGTCACCACCACGGCGGGCCGGTAGTGCCGGATTAAACGCAGGAAACGCTCGCGCAAGAGGCCCGGGGCCAGTTGGTCCAGGCCCATATCGGGATAGCCCAGAAGGATGGGAGGCTCGGCGCCTAACACGGCGGCGGCACGGCGCATCTCCTCAGCGCGCAGCGCGGCCAATGCATCACCGCCCTGCTCGAACGAGCCGCACCGCCCATCGGTGGCAACCGCAATCTGCACGCGCGCACCCTCGGCGATGAACTTGGCCAGGAGACCACCGGCGTAGAACTCGGCATCGTCGGGATGAGGAACCAAGACGAGGACGGTCTTGAGCACGACTCCCTCCTTTTGGATGGACGCTGGGGACGGTTTCCAACACGAGCAGGCGCACAGGCGCTTGCCGGCGCATCGGCGGCTGAAAGCATACGTGAGATTGAAAAGTCTGTCAAACGCCGCAAACTTTGACACGCCTCAGACGCCATGCTATGATCGCCACCTTAGTTCGGGCCCTCGCCATCATCCTGATCATACAAGGAGCGCAATGCTATGAAAGCACCGACCGACACCTCTTCTGAAAAAGTCCCGCTGATCACCAAACTCGCCTTCGGCTCCGGCGACGTCGGGCCGGCCGTCGCCACCGCCATCATGTCCTTTTTTCTGCTCTATTTCCTCACCGACGTCGCCCGCATCAACCCGGCCATCGCAGGCGTCATCTTGCTGATCAACAAGATCTGGGATTCGGTCAACGACCCGCTCATCGGCATGCTGTCCGACCGCGTGCGCACGCGCTGGGGGCGGCGCCGGCCCTGGTTCCTGTTCGGCGCGATCCCGTTCGGCCTCACCTTCTTCCTGCTGTTCCTGGTGCCCAACACCGGCGCCACGGGCAAGTTCTGGTATTACCTGATCGTGTCGCTGATGCTCGACCTGGCCTTCACGGTGGTGAACGTGCCGTACACCGCGCTGACCCCGGAGTTGACGCGCAATTACGACGAGCGCACCAGCCTCAACTCGTTCCGGTTCGCCTTCTCCATCGGCAGCGGGCTGATCGCGGCGGTGGCGCACCCGCTCATCGTCAACGCGGTGAAGGCCGGCGGCGGGACCGAGCAGACCGGGTACATGATTTCAGCGGCGGTGTGGGCGGTCTTCGCCACGCTGCCGTTCTTCTTCGCCTTCTGGGGCACCTATGAGCGCCACACACAGGAGGAAGAGGAGACGATGCCGTTTCTGGAGGGACTCAAAACCACCTTCAGCAACCGGGCGTTCCGCTATGTCACCGGCATCTACCTGCTCTCCTGGCTGGTGGTGCAGACCGTTTCCACCATCGTCGTCTATTACCTGACGTATTGGCTGCGGCAGCCGGGGCTCGTGGCGCCGGTGATCCTGGCCGTGCAAGGCAGCGCGTTGATCTGGCTCTTCATCTGGACCGCGGTGAGCAAGCGGGTGGGCAAGAAAGGCGTCTACTACCGCGGGATGATCTTCTGGATCCTGGTCGCGTTCGCCCTCTTCTTCGTGCAGCCGGCGTGGCCCAGTTGGGTGATCATCGTGCTGGGGCTGCTGGCCGGCGTCGGCGTGGCCACGGCCTACCTGGTGCCCTGGTCCATGCTGCCCGACGTGATCGAGCTGGACGAGCTGCGGACCGGCAAGCGCCGCGAGGGCGCGTTCTACGGCTTCTTCGTCTTGCTGCAGAAAATCGGCCTGGCGCTGGGCCTGTTCCTGGTGAGCCAGGCGCTCAGCAAGGCGGGTTACATCACGCCGCCGCCCGGCACGACGACGCCCATCGTGCAGCCGGACAGCGCGCTGCTGGCGATCCGCCTGATGATCGGCCCGATCCCGGCCGTGTTCCTGGCCGCGGGCATCTACCTGGTCTACAAGTTCCCCATTACCAAGGCCGGCCATGAGGAGACCCTGCGCGAGCTACAGGCGCAGCACGGAGAGCACAGCCTGCCGCACTAAAAATGACGCCGATTGTCTCCCCGCAAGCTGCCACGCCGCGTAGCAGCTTGCGGGGAGACAAAGAAAGCTACTTATGTCATGCTGAGCGGGTAAGAATCACCGCGCACCGTTTCGGAATGGAGGCTTTAGCCGGTGACACACCCACAAAGTCGCAGGGGAGAGGGTTTCATCGTCCTGGCCGTGTTGGGCGGCTTGATGACCGGTTGTATTGCGCCGCCACCAGCCCCCACCCCGCAGGTTGTGGCGACGCGCTGGATGGCCCTGATCGACGGCGAGTTGCAGGACAAAGCCGGCTGCCTGAGCGTTTGCGCAGCACACACAGATGAATGTCACGTCCTGGCCTGGCCCCCCGAATTTGAGCCGACCGTCCGGGGCGACGAGCTCATCGTGGTCGCCGGCTTCGGTCGGGGCGAGACCTGGATATTCCAAATGGGTGAAGCGGTTTCCCTGGCAGGGGGCGAAGGCGGCGCTGCAATGAGCGGCGCCGAATATGCGCGATTCCGCGTCCCCGGGGGGTGCCCGGGGCCCTACTGGATGTTCGGCGGCGGCAGCAAGGCGCAACTGACCCCACCACCCGAGTGAGTGGTTTGAGCTTTGCCTGCTCCTGTGCTAGACTCGCGGCCATGAGATCGCATTTGCGCACGCGCCTGCCGCCCCTGGCTGTCCTCCTGCTGGGCCTGGCCCTCCGCCTGTATCGCCTGGGCGCGGACAGCCTGTGGTACGACGAGACGGTCAGCACCGCGCTGGCCGGCAGCCCCCTGCCGGAATTGCTCCGCCACACCGCAGGCGACATCCATCCGCCCGGCTACTACCTCCTGCTGCGCGGCTGGCTGCTGCTGACCGGTTATCCCGCCGGCCGCGCCGATCCCCGCGGGGTCGGGCTGGAGTTCGCCGCAGGCTTCTTCTCGCTTTTCTTCGGCGTCCTGCTCATCGCGCTGGTCTATGCCCTGGCCCGCCGCATCGCCGGCCCCCGCGTCGCGTGGATCGCCGCCGCCCTGATCGCCGTCAGCCCCTACAACATCTGGTACAGCCAGGAAGTGCGGATGTACACGCTGGGCGCGGCGCTGGGAATCTTGGTGGTGTACGCGTTGGTGCGAGTATCGGAGAATCTTGGTTCAGCGAATCAACAAAGCTCGGGGAGTCCCATCCGCCCGGTCGCCTTTCGCTCACTCGCACCCTGGTGGGCCGTCTACGCGCTCGCTGCTGCGGCTGGCATGTACACGCTGTACTACTTCGTCTTCCTGCTGATCCCGTTGAATCTGTGGGCGCTGTGGCGGATGCTAGCAGGGGTCAGGGGTCAGGGGTCAAGGGTCAGGGGGGCCAACCTCCAACCTCCAACCTCCAACCTCCAACCCCTCATCCTCGCCAACCTCGCCGCCGCGCTGCTCTACGCGCCGTGGATCCCGATCGCCTGGCGGCAAGCCACCAACCCGCCCGTCCCACCCTGGCGCGCCGCGCCGAACATCCTGGCCGCACTGCGCGAGAGCTGGACCGCGCTCAGCCTGGGCCAATCCGCGCCCGCCTGGCTCTGGCCCACGCTGCTGATGACCCTGGCCCTCTACATCACAGGACTGATCGCCCTATCCGGCAGACATCGCACATCCCACATTCCCCATTCGACATTCCACATTCCACATTCCCCATTCCACATTCCCCATGCCCCACTCCTCCCCCTCGCCACCCTCGCCCCCCTCGCCCTGATCCTGCTCGTCTCGCTGGTCACGCCGCTCTACCACGTGCGCTACCTGTTCACCTACAGCCCGGCGTTTTATGTCGTGCTGGCGGCCGGGTTGGCGTGGCTGCTCAAACGCGCCAGGGTGGCGTTTGCGGTGGGACTGAGCATCTGGCTGGCTGCGAGCGCAGTCACGCTCTCCGCGTTCTGGTTCAATCCCACCTACCGGGCCGACGATCACCGTGCGGCGGTGCGGGCCCTCCAGGCGCGTTGGCGGCCCGGCGATGTGGTGCTGGTCAACGCGGGCTGGGCCTACACCGCGCTGACGACGTACTGGGACGGGCCGATCGCCGGCCGCACGCGGCTGACCGAGCCTTTGCCGGCGCCGCGCGCGGATGGCGCGTTGGTCATCGTCACGACCGGCCACGTCGACGGCGCCCCCGACCTGGGCTGGGCCGACCCGCGCTCCGATTTCTTCGCGCTGCCGGCGGATGAGGCGCAGGCGCAGATCGCGACGCTCCTTGACCGCTTCGATCGCGTCTGGCACTATCGCATCTACGACACCGTCAACGACCCGGCCGGCCGCATCCGGGCCTGGCTGACGGAGGACGGGCAGCTCTTCGAGGATCAGACCTTCACCGGCGAGGCCAACATGCGCGTGCAGGGATTCCTATCCCGCCGGTCG